>QYPH01000037.1 GCA_007279905.1 Actinomycetota bacterium
AAAGACGAAGTTGGGTCTGGCGCCTTCGATCCAGCCGGCATCGTGCAGGTGGCGTTACGCGAACTACAAAAAGAAGTTGGCAACGACATGGTGTTGATGGCCGATTTGTGTGTAGACGAATACACATCGCACGGTCACTGCGGAGTGCTCAACAAGCACGGTGATGTTGACAACGACGCAACACTTGATATTTATTGTCGTGCAGCACTTGCTCAGGCGACGGCTGGCGCACATGTTGTAGCGCCAAGCGGAATGATGGACGGACAAGTTGGCGCGATTCGCGCGGCACTTGACGGAGCAGGTTTTTCTGAAGTTGCGATCATGGCGTATTCGGCAAAGTATGCGTCTGGTTTATATGGTCCGTTTCGCGATGCTGTCGACGTACAGATTCAGGGTGGCGGCAACCGCAAGGGGTATCAACAAGATTGGCGCAACGCGCGCGAAGCACTACGCGAAGTGCACGCCGACATCGAGCAAGGTGCCGACATCGTGATGGTCAAACCAGCATTGAGCTATCTCGATGTGATCTCCGCAGTGCGCGCGCAAGTCGATGTGCCGGTAGCTGCGTATCACGTGAGTGGTGAATACGCGATGATTAAGGCCGCAGCCGCCAACGGTTGGATCGATCACGACACAGTTGCCCTCGAGCAACTCACCGCTGTAAAGCGCGCAGGAGCCGACATCATTCTCACGTACTTTGCGCGTTGGTTCGCAGAAAACAATCGCTAACGCATGAGCATTGAGTTTTGTGATCCGGTTTCGTGTGTCGCTGCAGGCTGCACAGCCACAGTTTGCACAGGCAAGGGCGTGCCATCTAATCACACGTTGTACACGCGTTCTGCAGGTGTAATACCTGGTGGTGTCAACTCGTCGATTCGCGCATTTAAGGCTGTTGGTGGCGAGCCGTACATTGTTGCGCGCGGCGAAGGCGCACACGTTATTGATGTTGAAGGCAAGCGCTATATCGACTTGGTGCAAAGCTACGGAGCCGTAATTTTGGGACACGCGCATCCATCGATCACTGCAGCGCTGCAAGCTGCAGCGGTTGACGGTACGTCATTTGGTGCGCCGACACCGCGTGAAATGAAACTCGCCGAAGCGATTCGCGAACGAGTACCAAGCTGCGAGCGAGTGCGGTTAATGAACAGTGGGACCGAAGCAACAAGCACTGCAGTTCGACTTGCGCGCGGAGCCACTGGTCGTAAGCGAATCATTACCTTTGCCGGAAACTTTCACGGCGCAACCGATGCACTGCTTGCTGCTGGTGGAAGTGGCGTTGCAACACTTGGTTTGCCAGGCACCGCAGGTGTGCCCGAAGAAGCCGTTGCCAACACTCTTGTAGTTCCATACAACGTTGTGCCCGAAATCGGTAACGATGTGGCTGCTGTGATTGTCGAACCAATCGCTGCCAACATGGGCGTCGTTGCTCCAGCCCCAGGTTTTTTAGAAGGACTTCGCGCAGCATGTGACAAAGCAGGTGCACTTCTTATTTTTGATGAAGTGATTACGGGTTTTCGCATTGGCATGGGTGGGGCACAAGCAAAATACGACGTGCGACCAGACATCACGTGCTTCGGCAAAGTAATCGGTGGGGGTCTTCCAATTGGCGCAATTGGTGGATCGCGCGCAGTAATGGAAAACCTTTCGCCTCTTGGCAAGGTATTTCACGCCGGAACACTTGCGGGCAATCCTCTCGCTACGGCAGCAGGCCTTGCTGCATTAAACGAACTCACACAAGACGTATATATGGAGCTCGGTGCGCGAGCACGACAACTCGCCACTCTGTTGCGCGACGCGTGCACAAGCGCTGGCATTACTGCACAGTTTCCAGTTGTTGGCACGCTCGTCGGCGCGTTCTTTGGCAGTCACGTACCAACCAACTTTGACGAAGCAAAGAAAACGGATGAAAAGATGTATGCAAAGTTCTTTCATGCGATGCTCAGCGAAGGCGTGGCAATGGCGCCTGGCGCTTACGAAGCGCTGTTTGTTGGAGTGGGGCACACCGACTCGGTGATGGATCAATTGGCTGCGGCCGCTCATCGCGCAGCACATGCAGTCAGGTCTTTCGAAAAAGAAACGATTTAGAATAGAACTATGCGCCACTTTTTGTCGGCTCGCTTGTGGGCGGCGTTCGGAATTCTTGGTGCGACAGCCGTTGTGGTGTTGGGACTCTTCAACTTGGTGTCAGGCGGTTCTTCTACACCTGCAGCACTTCCCACTACACACAATGTCGAACTCGTAGCGGTTGTTGCATCAATTGCCCCACAAGACGGATGGCAAGTTGCAAACGGCGTCACTGTAGGAAACTCGACATTGACACTCGACGATGGCCGGGTTGTTGAGGTTTTAGAAGGCACGATGGGAGAGATCACATGCACCAATCTGATCGAATCATCTGCATGTGTGTTGTTAGCCGACATGCTGGGTGCTGGAGTTGTCTGGTTCGCCCTCATACCGGTCGACACAAATGCTGCCGCCAGTCAGAAGATGCTGACGTTGCCACCGCTTGTTGACATGCTCAATGGCGGCAGTTTGGGTGTGCTGCAAAATGACTGGATAATAAAACTTGGCAACGGTGTGAAGCGCACGTGCGACTCCGAGTCGGACACCGCAAACCTGCGCGAGTTCATTACCAAGTTTTCACAAAATAGCTACACCATGCTCGACTTGATCAAAGACGAAGTGACCGAAGTGGTCTGTAACAACAATTAAGTTGCGAGCAAAATAATTTAGGCGTTTGGTGCAAGACGCACAATGGCAACGGCCATCTTGTATGCAATCTCTGCTGGGCCAATTTCGTCTGGGCGCAACAGGTTTGCCATGATGCGCAAGACCCACTCCATCAGCGTTCTACTGTGGATGCCCACGCGAGATAATTCACGCATCAATGCTGGACGACCAATAACGCGAGCAAATAATCGCGCAACTTTGAAGTACTCACCGTATTCTTCGTCGATAAGTACTTGGTAGTGCTCGAGTGCCTTTGGGTCGCCACTCGAAATTGCACTATGCAATACATCGGCCGCAATGCGCGCAGTTTCGTATGCGTAGTCGATGCCTTCGCCATTAAATGGGTTGACACTTCCTGCAGCATCACCAATAACGAGATAGCCAGGGCCAACTTTTGGTCCAACCGAACCACCCATGGGAATCTTGCCGCTCGTTGCCTTGCACTCTGGCGTGTCGGGGTTGATGCCCCAATCGTCAGCAACCATGTGTGCATAACTCTCTAGCAGCATGGTGGTGTTGACATCTTTAAATTTTTTGAATGTTGAGAGCAATCCAACACCCACGTTGATCGTGCCGTCACCAACAGGAAAAATCCATCCGTAACCAGGCATCGAATTGCCGTTGCGGTCTTTGACATCGAGTGCCGATTCGATCCACGGCTCGGCATGTCGCGGGCTTTGCCAATATGTGCGAATGGCGGTTCCATACGGCCACTCTTTGGTGCGCGATGTACCAAGAGCTCTGCCAAAGCGGCTGTTTGCGCCGTCGGCCACAACTACATACTTGGCACGAATCTCAAACGTCTCTTCGTTGTTTAGATCCGTGTCTTTTCGCGTCACGGTTGCACCACAGACAACACCATCAATAACGATCGGGGCAGTTGCTTCGTGACCTTCAAGCAACACAGCGCCAGCCCTGACTGCGTTGTGCGCAACCATTGCATCAAGTTCGCGACGGCGAACAACGTATCCATGCTGCGGATAAATGGGGTGACTTGGCCAATGCAACTCGAGAGCCTTGCCGTGCGCAGTTGCGCGAAGTCCGTCGTAACGATGAAATTGTGTCAGCCCGTCTGCAAGCCCCATATCGCCAAGTTGTTTTACTGCGCGCGGTGTGAGTCCATCACCACAAGTTTTTTCGCGCGGAAAATGTTTGCGCTCAACAATCGTCGGCTTGTAACCAAGTTGCGCAAGCCAAAAACCTGCCGCCGCACCTGCAGGACCGCCACCGACGATCAGCACATCGGTTTCCTGCGTCGGCAAACGGTTCATTGCAGAACTCATACTCTCATCGTACGTTCACAAGGCAATTACTAAACGCTGGTGTGACGGCAATCGCCATCTACGATCACTTTTGGAAGATCAGCCTGTTACTTGCCAGATTCACGAGGCACGATGCCTACATGTGCTGGAGGCGCAGCCAACATCGAAAAATCTTTATCGACAGTTTCAAACGACGACGTGCCGTTTACAAGCGCGAGGAAAATCTCGGAAGTTGGTGAACACCACGTCTCGTATTCTGCTGCCCACTTTTCGTTTGCAGGATCTGTTGCACTGATTGCATATCGCACGTGACACACCACTCCAAGAATTTGTGCTTCGGTCAGTGCTCCGCCAGCTTTTTCACCTTGCATCGGCATTGGGTTGCCGTTGTATGAAAGTGGTGCATGCGCTCCACCTTCGCGGTCTGGATCCCCATAGACCTTGAGTTCTGCAGTTGCGTACGCCTGACTGCCGGTGTACACAAAGTTCAACATGTCCTCAATCTTTGGAAATGTTTTCATTACTTCGCCTTGGTAGAGCGCACGACCGGCGCCACCTTGACCTTCGGCGCCGTGACAACCAGCGCATGATCCGTATGCAGTTGCACCAACTGCGAGCGGACCTTGAACAGCTTTTTCTTGTGGCTTGAGAGCAGCAACATACAAAAACGCCCACAGTGGAAGCAGGCTCAATGTTGCCATTGCCCAAAACGGAATCTTTTTGCGCGACTTGGCCGCAGCAACGTAGGAAGGATCTGGAAGTGCTGGCGGGGCAACTTGCGCAACTGCTTTTTCGACAGTTGCAGGCACGGCAGCAGAGGTAGTAGCCACAGCATCAGTGGAAGGTGTTGCACCCGACTGCAGGCGGTCTTTCGAGCGCTTGAGTAGGTGTTCGGGTATCTCGGTCACGGCATCCACTCTAAATCAAATTGGGTCCAATTCAAGAACGCGTCGCACAGGGATGGAAAGAGCGCATGGCTGGCTAACGAGGTAGTTACAAGTCACAATGCGCACTTTTGCACGAACTCAGCGGTTTTCGCCAGTGAGTACCTTGCCCGACTAGCCTTATTTGCGAATTGAACCCTATTAACGAATTGGCAAGGAAAGGTACTCCTGCGAACCATGTTGGCAATAGACATCCTGAGGTGGCCTGGCATGAACCAAGCGTTCTTGTTTTCGTTTTTCCTTACTCTTGTTTTAATTGCAGCGATCGTCGTTGTCGGTAAGCGCCGCAAAGCAGATCGCAAAGCAACATGGGGCGAAGCAATTTTTGGAGCGACATATGTCTTTGCGGTCATGTTCATCTCATTCGGTGTTGTTCCTCACCAATGGATTGACCATGCCGACAAGAATCTTGGCTGGCGCAAAGACAAAGTGATTTTCGGACCGTTCGACATCCTGAAGCCAAAAGCATTTGGTGGACAATTTCCTTTCACTATAAGTTTCGAAGCCGTTCGCGACATTGTTGTCGTGGTGATTCATGTTTTCTACTTCGTGGTAATGGGTTTCATTTTTGCATGGTGGCAAAAGCGTGGAGCTGTAAAAACAAAAGAAGTCGCAACATCCACGTATGGTCGACCACTGGTGCGCAAGGCCTGATCCGAAATGACGAAGACCGATGCAAACCCACCGATGCCAGAATGGTCGGACGAGTATCAACTCGTTGAAGTCGATGCCGCGTACCTTGCTAAGGCTGTTAAACCAAAGCAATTTATTCACATTGATCAAAGTGAATGCATCATGTGCGAAGGCTGCGTCGACATCTGCCCGTGGAAGTGCATCCACATGGTTGCGCCCGAGTCGATTGCTGTTGCCGAAAACACGGAGAAGCCTGGCGATGATCCATCCGACCACGTGTTGTTCATCATTGACGACGACGTATGCACGAGGTGTGCACTGTGCGTCGATCGCTGTCCAACCGGTGTCATCATTATGGGCAAAGTTGGCGAACCAGTTGCAACTGGAGACTTTCATACACGCACGGCAAACCATGGCTACGGCTACGGGATGCGGCTTTAGAAGACTGATTGATACGGAGAATATTTATGGCACTAACACTTGATGAGCAACCCAAGATGACTCTCAGAGAGCGCGCGACAAAGATGAACGAGTCGCTCAAGGGCAGCCAGGCATGGAACTCAATTTTCCGCCCAGGCTCAATTTTTCGCAAGGGCTACACCGACTCGCCTCGTAACCGTTCATATGTGATTATGAACTCGGTTCTCTATCACTTACACCCAGTCAAAGTAAAGCGTCACGCTGTAAAAGTGAGTTACACACTGTGTCTTGGTGGCTTGAGCTTCTTCTTGTTTATTTTGCTCACGGTTACCGGCATCTTCTTGATGTTCTTTTATCGACCTACCGCCACCAATGCTTGGCAAGATATTCAGTCGCTACAAACTTCGGTGACATTTGGATTGATGGTTCGAAACATGCACCGATGGGGCGCTCACTTGATGGTGCTCAGTGTGTTCTTGCACATGGCACGCGTGTTTTATCATGGCGCCTACAAAGCACCACGCGAATTTAACTGGGTCATCGGTGTTATTTTGCTCACACTGACATTGCTCCTTTCGTTCACTGGTTATTTGTTGCCATGGGATCAGCTGGCGCTCTGGGCAGTAACGGTGGGTACCAACATGATGGGTTATTCGCCGGTCATTGGTTCGCAAGTGAGATTTGTCTTGCTCGGTGGTGTCGAGATCGGTGCCGAAACGCTCCTGCGTTGGTACGTGTTGCACGTGTTGCTCTTTCCATTTATCACCGTCATCTTTCTTGCCGTGCACTTTTGGCGAGTGCGTAAAGACGGCGGAATATCGGGACCACTATGACCGAGATCCCAGAACACCTGCTCAAGCGGGCGCAAGCCGCACGCGACAAGGCTGCATCCGAGACCGAAGCACCAGACTCTGCTGGCGCAGCACCTGCAGACTCGCGTATTCCTGAAGCCTTGCTCAACCGCTCAAAGGCCGCAGCAAGCGGTGTTGCGGTTGCCGATCGTGCCACAGGTGTTGCTAACTCTGCACCAAATGGCAACTCGCCGCTTGGCACTGGCCCTGGTGGTCACACACAACGTTTGTTGACGGTTGTTAAGTCTGGCTCGATCCAAGATGTCAAAGCAGTGCCAGTCGACAAAGTGCACACATGGCCGCACTTGCTCGGCATCGAGTTTGTTGCCGCGCTTGCTTGCACCGCATTTACTTTTTTATTTTCTTGGTTTGTCAATGCACCGTTGCTGCAAGCAGCAAACTTCAACCAAACGCCAAACCCCTCAAAGGCACCTTGGTACTTCTTGGGCTTGCAAGAACTGCTCACCATGTTTCACCCGATGATCGCAGGCGTAACCATTCCTGGAGTCGCGCTTATCTCGTTGATGTTTGCTCCATACATGGACCGCAACCCATCAAACAAACCTGAAGATCGCAAATTTATGACCAGTATTTTCACGGTGCACCTGATGTTCTGGGCAGTGCTCGTGATCACTGGCTCATTCTTCCGCGGTCCAGGCTTCAACTTCACGTTCCCTTGGCGTGATGGAATTTTCTTCGATCTGTAAGGCGACACATATATATGAACACCACCACCATCATCACTCTCGCGGTCGGAGCACTTATTGTGCTCGGGCTTGCGCTTGTTCTTACGTCGGTTAAGCGCGACGATTCGCGCGGTGTCGGCGCATTGAAGCGCGAGACTCGCCGCAAAGACATTGGCAAAATCAATCCAGATGCGGTTTCTGGTCGTGAAGTCGAGCGCGCAGCAGTCGCTGCTCGCAACACCGCAATTGCCACACGCCCAAGTGCCGATGTTGAGCCGTGGTCGCCGCCAGATGCCGAAGCAGTTGGTGTGGCCCGCCGACAGTTTTTGAATCGCGCAACCGGAACATTGCTCGGCGTAAGCCTTGGCGCTTTTGGCGCATCACTGATCGCATTTTTGTGGACAAGTTCGTCCGGTGGTTTTGGTTCCAAAATCACTATCGGCAACCTCGACAATGTCATCGGACAGATTCGTGCCAACAAGGGTTTCTATTACGTCCCGCAAGCTCGTGCGTGGATTACTGAATATCCCAAAGAGGGTCTCTCCAAGGCAAAAGTTGCTTACGGCGCGCAACCTGCCGTGTACGGCGGCATGGAAGCGGGAATTATTGCTTTGTACCAAAAGTGCCCACACTTGGGTTGCCGTGTTCCTAACTGTGCAAGTTCTCAGTGGTTCGAGTGCCCATGTCACGGATCGCAGTACAACCGCGTTGGCGAGAAAAAGGGTGGCCCTGCTCCTCGCGGCATGGATCGATTCGGTGTTTCGGTTGCAAACGACATTTTGGTTGTTGACACTGGTGCTGTTTTCGGTGGACCACCAATTGGCACCAACACCACTGGTCAAGAAGCTGAAGGCCCACACTGTGTCGGCGGAGGTCACTAATGGTTGCTGTCGTTACATCAAATATCGCATGGATCATTTTGGTGATTGCGGTTGGCGGTTGGATTGTCTACGGACTCACCAATATCCGTCGCAGTCGCGCCGAAATTGGTTCTGAAATTACGCTTGCTGCAAACCGCAAGCCGTATTACGACGACGAGATTCTTGAAGGAAAGAAGATCGAGCGCACTCAGTTGATCGGTCTTTTGTTTCTTGCAGTAATTACCATCAGTTTGCCGCTGTATTGGATTCTTGAGCCAGGTCGTGAAGCAGGTGCAATTAAGCAATGGGAACATCAGTTTGATCATTGGGGTAGCAAATTGTTTGCGACCACGGCAGATGGTGGCTACAACTGTGCGGGTTGCCACGGTGGCATGAAGGGCCCTGGTGGCGCGGCTGCTTATGCGATCACTGATCCAAAAACTGGTGAGGTAAAAGACGTCAGTTGGAAAGCCCCTGCGATCAACACTATTTATTACCGCTATAGCGAAGAAGAAGTTCGTTTCATCCTCAACTACGGTCGTCCGTTTTCGCCGATGTCACCATGGGGTCTTGTTGGCGGTGGACCAATGAACGAGCAACAGATTCAAACGGTGTTGACGTACCTCAAGGGCATTCAGATTCCTCGCGAAGAATGCCGTGTTGCCACTGATGATCCGCTGATTTGCGATGGTGGTCATTTGCCAAAGGCAACACAAGACGCAATTCAAACTGAAGCCGAGCGATTGGTTGCTGCTGGTACATACAAGACAGTTGGTGAAGCATTGTTTAATCTGGATTTGGGTAGTGGCAACTATTCATGCGCTCGTTGCCATACCAAGGGTTGGTCGTACGGAGATCCACAAGTTACTGGTGGTGGCGCACTCGGACCGAACCTCACTGGTGGTTCGGCAGTTCGGCAGTTTCCACAAAAATCCGCCATGCTCGCCTTTATCAATGGTGGCAGTGAGTACGGAAAGCGATATGGCGAACAGGGTCAGGGCAGTGGCCGTATGCCAGCATTTGGAGCCATGCTTACCGAATCCCAAATTTCTGCCATTGTCGATTATGTGAGAGGTCTCTAGATGTTGTCGGCAATTTTTGCAGTGAATTGGCAGCCAGAACTGCGCGGCATTGTTGTCGTGCTGATTGCGGTGGTTGTGCTTATTGGAGGCACCTATCTCGTGGTTGGCACCAACGTCGGTGCACGCCTTGGTTTCTTGATTGTGATCGCAGCCTTCTTCGGTTGGATGATGACGATGTGTGCTCTTTGGTGGACATACGGAATTGGTCTCAAAGGTCCAGAGCCATCTTGGAATCCAGCAGAACCGATCACGATCGTGCGCGACTCGTCATTGTTGGTCGGCGCCGAGATCCTGACTGCTCCTCCAACTCTGAGTGCAGATCCGGTAGCTAATGCTGCGTCGGTGGCAACAGAACTTCAGGCAGAAGGTTGGAATTTGTTGGATGAAGCAGACCCGCAGCGCGGACAGGCAGTTGCTGCATCCGATGCGATATTGCAAATTGAGGCTAAAGAATTTCCAGTTGGTTCGTATATGTCGGTTGCTGTATATGACCGCGGTGGCGAGCGTTGGCCAAAAATCAATGACTCACTCGATTTCTTCGCGTTCTTTCACAAACCAAGATATGCACTCGTTGAAGTTGCACCAGTTGTGCCACAACGTGTCGAGCCAGGTCGCGCGCCAGCACGCCCAGTAGTCGATACCGCACAGCCACACCGTTACGTGCACATGTTGCGTGACTTAGGTGCAAAGCGTCAACCCGCAATGCTGATTACGTTTGGTTCTGGGTTGATCTTTTTAATGCTGTGCTGGTTGCTCCATCGCCGTGACTTGCAGTTGCGAGCAAACATGAGCAGCGAGACTTTGCCTTCAAAGGCATAGCAATAAAGTGGGACAGTACTTTCCAATCATCGTATTGATGGCTCTTGCCATCATCTTTGGTGCCTTGAGTTCGGTTGCATCGATGTTGCTCGCACCGCGTCGTCCCAACAGCGCGAAGTCCGCTCCGTACGAATGTGGAATCGTGCCAGGTCGCGAAGCACCTGAGCGCTTCCCAGTGAGTTTCTACATCATCGCAATGTTGTTCATCATGTTTGATATTGAAATCATTTTTGCCTATCCATACGCAGTGAGTCGTCAGGCACTTGGTTCATATGCATTTTTTGAAATGGTTGCATTCAGCGCAGTGTTTTTTATCGCGTTCGTGTATGCCATTGCGCGCGGTGCACTCGACTGGGGTCCCATCAAAAAAGCAGTTCGACTTGATTTGGACATCAATAATGAGATGAAGTCGCCAAGTCGCACCGTGTTGAGTACGGTGCGCCGGGTTGGTTTTGATGGCCGCCAAGACGACAACGGGGCAGCAGCCTGATGGGTCTCGTGCGCAATGTAATGGACGACGGCCTTGGCGGGCTCGAGCACAACTTTTTAACTGGACGCATTGAAGATGTAGTCAAGTGGTCGCGTTCGCGCTCTAGTTGGGGCGCAACGTTTGGACTTGCTTGTTGTGCAATCGAGATGATGGCAACGGGCACTGCGCATTACGACCTTGCACGTTTCGGCATGGAAGTATTTCGCGCTTCACCTCGCCAAGCCGATATCATGATCGTTGCAGGACGCGTGAGCCAAAAGATGGCGCCAGTGTTGCGCCAGGTATACGACCAGATGATGGAGCCCAAGTGGGTTATCTCAATGGGCGTGTGTGCAAGTAGCGGCGGCATGTTTAACAACTATGCAATCGTGCAGGGTGTCGACCAAATCGTGCCGGTCGATGTGTATGCGCCAGGCTGCCCACCAACACCAGAGACCCTTATTCACGCCATCGAAACATTGCATCAGCTCATCGAAGACGGCGAGATCATGAGCCGACGCAAAGCAACGGGTGGAGGTGCCAACGTGCACATTCAAGAAATCGCTGCTGGCACATACACACCTGTTGTTCTTGGAAAGCGCTAGAACATGACAACCGACGTGTTGCATGATTGCGCATTGCGTGATTCGCACGGTCAACACGTGTTGTTTGTGCCAAAAGATCGGTACATCGCAACGCTTCGCAAGTTGATCGACGATTCGTACACGATGTGTGTCGACCTCACCGCCATTGACTTTCTGACCCACCCTGGTCGCACATTGCCAGAAGTGATTGCTCCAGAGCGTTTCGAAATCGTTGTCAACTTATTGTCAATGCGAGATCGCACCCGTTTGCGTGTGCGCACTCAAGTGAGTGAAGCCGATGCATCAATCGACTCGGCATTCGATTTGTACCCTGGCACCGAGGCCATGGAGCGCGAAGTGTTTGACATGTTTGGCATCACGTTTACTGGTCACCCAGATTTGACGCGCATTTTGATGCCAGAAGACTGGGACGGTCACCCGCTGCGCAAAGACTATTCGCAGGGCCGTATTCCTGTGCAATTCAAGGGCAGCGCATCATGAGCGATCTCTTGAGCACAGTCGTTTCAGCCGGAACATTTGAAGGCAACCAAGAGTTGCGTTCGCGCAGCGAGCTCACGGCAAAAGAAGTGATGCGCGAAGTGGGTGCAGTGTTGCGCATGAGCGAAGCCGACGTTGCGTTGCTTGCCGAAGTCGAGTCTGATCCTGGCGAAGACCAGACGATGATCATCAACATGGGTCCGCAACATCCGTCAACCCACGGAGTATTGCGCTTGATGCTCGAGTTGAAGGGCGAAACCGTGTTGCGTTGCAAGCCGATCATTGGCTATCTGCACACAGGCATGGAAAAGACTGGCGAGTCACTCACGTTTATGCAGGGTGGTACAAACGTCACTCGCATGGACTACGCGTCGCCATTAAATAACGAACTCGTTTTTTCAATGGCCACCGAAAAACTGTTGGGTATTGATGGCGATATTCCTGAGCGCGCCGTGTGGATGCGCATGTTGCTGTCGGAAATGAATCGCATGAGCAGTCATTTGCTGTTTATGGCTTCAAACGGCATGGATATTGGTGCCGTATCGATGATGTTGTACGGATGGCGCGAGCGCGAAGAAGTGTTGCGCTTTTTCCAAAAAGTGACGGGCTTGCGCATGAACCACAACTTCATTCGTCCCGGTGGTGTTGCTGCCGACTTGCCTGCGGGTTGGCGCGATGATGTGCTTGAAATCCTTGAGATGCTTGCTCCGCGACTGGAAGAATACGACACGTTGATGACCGGTCAGCCAATTTGGCGCGAGCGCTTGCAGGGCGTGGGAGTCATAACCCAACAAGAAGCAATTGCACTCGGCGCAACTGGTCCAATCTTGCGCTCGACCGGCTTGGCATGGGATTTGCGCCGTGACATGCCATACCTGCATTACAACGAAATTGAGTTTGATGTGATTGTCGGCAGTTACGGCGATGCATTTGATCGTTATGCGATTCGCTTGGCCGAAATTCGCGAGTCGATGCGCATCGTGCGTCAGATTTTGGACAAGATGCCAGGTGGCGACTACCGCATTCAAAACAAAAAGGTCACGCCACCACCTCGCGCCCGTATCGACGAGTCGATGGAAGCATTGATTCACCACTTCAAGATTTTTACCGAGGGCTTCAAGGTTCCAGAAGGCGAAGTGTATGTTGCGATCGAAAGCCCACGCGGCGAGATCGGTTGTTACATCGCTAGCGATGGTTCGGCCACTCCGTATCGTATGCATGTGCGCGCACCGAGCTTCGTCAATGTGCAAGCGTTGCCACACATGATGCGCGGTGGGTTAGTGGCAGATGCCGTTGCAGTGATTTCTTCAATCGACCCAGTTTTGGGCGAGGTCGACAGATGAGTCGCCTCAACGAAGCCAATATCAAGACTGCGCTCGAGATTATTGCTCGTTATCCACGACCAAAGTCAGCACTCATTCCGTTGTTGCATCTTTCTCAAGAGCAAAATGGTTTTATCACGCGCGATGCCATGGTGCACTTGGGCGAACTTGTCGGCGTTACGTCGGCCGAGGTGTATGGAACCGCAACGTTCTATGAGATGTTTCGCTTTGAGCCAGTGGGCAAATATCTCGTCAACATTTGTGGCACCATGTCGTGCGCGCTTATGGGGGCTGGCGATTTGATGCATCACGCCGAACATAAGTTGGGCGTCAAGGCAGGCGGCACAACTGCTGACGGAATGTTTACTCTTGCTCATGCAGAGTGTCAGGCAGCATGCACAGAGGCTCCAACACTGCAAGTCAATTATCGATTTCGCTACAAAGTCACCAACAGCGACTTTGACGCGTTGATCGATGATCTCAAGAGCGGCAAGTTGTCAGACGAGATTCCTAGCCATGGAGTTGTTGCACGAATTCGCCAGCGCATTCCTGCCGATCGTGGCGTTGGGGCAGTGGCACCCGAACTCGCGACCGAGAATCCTGTATGGATGGACGGCAAGGCAGCGTTATGACTACTGCAATCAGGTACCCACACGCGACAGGTTTTGTTGCCGGTGACAGGCCAAAGATTGTGACATCGCGCTTTGAGCACGCCGACTCGTTTACTCTTGAACGCTTTTTGTCCACAGGTGGCTATGCCGGTTTGCGCAAGGCGCTTGGGCGTGTGGCAACCGACGTGCACGAAGAAGTGAAGAGCGCAACAGTGCTTGGTCGTGGTGGCGCAGGTTTTCCTGCTGGCACAAAGTGGGGTCTTACCCCGCAACAAGTATTTCCAAAATATTTGGTTGTCAACGGCGACGAGAGCGAGCCTGGCACATACAAAGATCGCTTGCTGATGGAACGCGATCCGCACCAACTCATTGAAGGTTGTCTCATCGCGTGTTACGCAGCTGGTTTGTCGCAATGCTTCTTGTATATTCGCGGCGAAATGGCGCTGGCTCAAGAGCGTGTAGCAACTGCACTCAACGAGGCATATGCGGCTGGTTATGTTGGCAAAAATATTTTGGGTTCCAAGTTCTCAGTCGACATCGTGTTGCACTGGGGTGCCGGTGCATATGTAGTTGGCGAAGAGACCGCGTTGATCGAGAGCCTCGAAGGCAACCGCGGCATGCCACGACTCAAGCCGCCGTTTTTCCCTGCAGCAAATGGTTTGTACGGTCAGCCAACAATCGTCAACAACGTTGAAACACTTGCCAACTTGCCATGGCTCATGGTCAACGGATCCGAGGCCTATACCGCTATTGGCACCAAGACTTCTCCTGGCACACGCATGGTTGCAGTGTCGGGCCATGTCAAAAATCCTGGAGTTTTTGAGATCATCAACGGCACAACAACATTTAGAGACTTGTTGTACGGGGCAGAGTTTTGTGGTGGTATTCGCAACGACAACGAGCTCAAGGCGTTCGTTCCCGGTGGTGGTTCGGCACCTTGGTTTACTGCCGACCAACTCGACTTGCCGTTTGAAGCAAGCCAGGTTGGGCCCGCAGGTTCAATGCTTGGCTCCGGCGCAATCATGGTGATGGATTCGACCACCGACATTCCAGCAGCAGCTCTCACGCTCACGCACTTTTATGCTCACGAATCGTGTGGCAAATGCACACCGTGTCGCGAAGGTGGCACGTGGCTCGAGCGCATCCTCACCCGCATTGTCGAGGGCACTGGCACCGAAGCCGACTTGCAACAAATTCTTGAAGTCGGCGCAATGATTTGCCCAGGAGACTTCCCACACGCATCCAACGAAAAATTAGGATTAACAGCTGTGCCATTTCCCTACAAGATGACAACGATTTGTTTCGTCGGGCCGTCTGCATTTGCACCGTTGCACTCTGCAATCACATTGTTCCGCAGCGAATTTGAAGCTCGCTTGGTCAAGCGCATTTCCATTCCGGTCACAGCAGTGTCAACAACATCAAAGGTGTTGGCATCGCAATGACAACGGTCGACTCGAGCAATGCAACGCCAGAAGTAGCAGTTGATCCAAACGCAGTCAGCGTCACCATCAACGGCAAAGTTGTTGCTGCGCGCAAAGGCGAGATGATCATTGCGGCAGCCGACCGCACAGACGATTTCATTCCACGCTTTTGTTATCACCCACGCATGGAGCCGGTGGGCATGTGCCGCCAGTGTCTCGTTGAAGTTGTTGGCCCACGCGGCCCAATGATGGTGGTGTCGTGCATGACACCAGTTGCAGATGGTCAAGTGGTCAATACCGAGACTGAGGGCGTCAAAAAAGCCCAAGAGGGCGTGCTCGAGTTGTTGCTCGCCAACCATCCGCTCGATTGCCCGGTGTGCGACAAGGGTGGCGAGTGCCCATTGCAAGACCAAGCGTTTAGTCATGGCCCTGGCGAGAGCCGCTTTGTTGAAGAGAAACGCCACTACGAAAAGCCAATCGCGATTAGTGAAAACGTGTATCTCGATCGCGAGCGCTGCATCTTGTGCGATCGTTGCACGCGCTTTGCCGACGAAGTTGCTGGCGATGCGTTGATTTCGTTTACGAGTCGCGGCAACAACACACAAGTAATGACGTTTCCCGACGAGCCATTTAGCTCGTACTTCTCGGGCAACACTGTGCAAATTTGCCCAGTCGGTGCGCTTACCGCAAAGCCTTACCGATTTAAGGCTCGCCCGTGGGACATCGAACATGTGGAGAGCACGTGTACAACATGCTCGGTTGGTTGTCGCACAGTCGTGCAAAGCAGTCGCGATGAGTTGGTTCGCTATCAGGGTGTAGACAGCCAGCCAGTCAATTGGGGATGGTTGTGCGATAAAGGTCGCTTTAATTTTGAGTCAATCAATTCAAAGGATCGCCTCACCACTCCGCTCATCAAAGACGCAAGTGGAAACTTGAGCGCAACGAGTTGGTCGGTGGCAATCGATTCGGCTGCTCGCATGTTGCGCACGGCGCTCACCGTCAGCCCACAGTCAGTTGCCTTCATTGGTGGTGCTCGCGGCACTAACGAAGATGCATTTGCGTGGGCACAACTTGCCAATGCGCTGGGTGTCGACTCACGCGACTCACAAATGGCAGACGGACTTCCGCCACAAGTGTTCTCGTTGCCGCAAGCAACAATTGCCGACATCGACACGGCAAAGACCATTATCTTGCTCGCCCCAGATCTCAAAGAAGAGTTGCCAGTGTTGTACCTACGTGTGCGCCATGCTGCCGAGAAGCGCGCTGGTCGCGTTGTTGAAGTTTCACCCCGTGCAACGGGTTTGGCGGGTAAGGCGTGGAAGAAAGTTCATGTCGAACCGGGTAAAACAGCAGCGGCGTTGCGCGCACTTGCCACTGATGCGGCATTTACTGCGCAGCTTGCGAGTGGTTCAGTGGTTGTGATTGTCGGACGCATGAACTTGGCTGAATCTGAAGAGTCTGTAGTGCACGCACTTGCCGAAGTACTGCACATGGCGCCACATGCAACTGTGCTTCCAGTGTTGCGTCGCGGCAATGTTCGTGGCGCTATCACGGCCGGACTCACGCCTCGCAACGGTGGCAAATCAACTGCCGAGATTCTTGAAGCCGCCGCCGCAGGCAAGATCGAATGCTTGGTTTTGCTCGGTGCCGATCCACTCTCGGATGTTCCTGATGCCGACTTGGCTCGCCGCGGTATTTCTGGTGCGCGTAACATCATTGCGATCGACACCTTTATTACGCAGTCGTCAGCGCTTGCCGACATTGTGTTGCCAGCCGCTGCCTATGGCGAAAAAGAGGGCACTACAACAAACGTCGAAGGTCGCATCAGCAATGTTGCGCAGTCGATCACGCCAGTTGGCACCTCTCGTCCAGACTGGATGATTGCAGTCGAGTTGGGCACAGCAACGTCCCACGATTTGGGTGTTGCTTCGTATAACGAGTTACATGCCGCAATGATTTCGGGAGTACGTGAGTTTGCACCCGCCGTCGATACCCACGCAGTGCAGCACGACGGAGTGATCGTCGCGCATCCAACTCCGATAACGCTCACACGCACAGACAGTGCAAGCAGTGAGCGTAACTCGTATGACTATCGTGCAGTTGTGTCACGCAAGTTGTATGACAATGCAATCGGCACTGCCAAGAGCCCATCACTCGCAACACTTGGCGAAACCTCGGCAGTCATTGTCAATCCGCTCGACGTGCCGCGCATTGGTGCGCAAGTAGGCGAGTCGGTGCGCGTCACTTCACCGCGCGGCTCAATCGCTCTGCCATTGCATGAATCTGTCGACGTGTTGCGGGGCACCGCGTGGTTGCCAATCAATTTGGGCGGTTCCGATGTGCGCGAATTGTTGGACGTCGCTAAAGACGTCATCGATCTCAAAATCGAGAAAATGTCATGAGCAATATGTTTGCAATTGATCCGTTGCTCAATGGCGAATTGCTCTGGACACCGCTCGTCATTGTGATCCTCAAAGTGCTCGCCGTGTTTGTGACAGGCCTTGTTGCAACGATGCTGATGGTCTGGTTCGAGCGCAAAGTGATCTCGGGAATGCAAAACCGCATCGGCCCAAACAAGGCTGGTCCATTTGGATTGCTGCAGACACTTGCCGACGGCATCAAGTTGTTCTTCAAAGAAGACCTCATTCCAGAGCGCTCAGATCGCTTTGTATTTAAGCTCGCTCCGTTTTTGTCTTTTGTTCCAGCGTTCTTGTCGTTTGCAATTATTCCGCTCGGTGGCGATTTTCGCGACGGCAATAACGGCATGGTGACATGGTTTGGTCATGCAACTCGCGTGCAACTTGCAGACCCGCCAGTTGGTGTGTTGTTTGCGCTCGCCATCTCGGCCATTGCTGTTTACGGCATCATGTTGGCTGGCTGGTCAAGCGGTTCAAAGTATCCACTCTTGGGTTCGGTACGTGCTTCGGCACAAATGGTCAGTTATGAAGCGGCACTTGGTCTTTCGCTTGGCACAGTGTTCTTGATAACGGGCACACTTTCAACGAGCGGCATTGTTGCTGCTCAAAGCTCGATCGGCAACTGGAACGTAGTTGCTACTGGGGTCGTGCCATTCGTAATCTTCCTCATCGCAGCAACTGCCGAACTCAATCGGCCTCCATTCGACTTAGTGGAAGCCGAACAAGAATTGGTTGGTGGTTTTAATACCGAGTATTCGAGCATCCGATTCGCCTTGTTTTATCTAGCCGAGTTCATGAACACCGTGACCATGAGCGCCCTCATCGTCACACTGTTTTTTGGTGGTCCACAGCCCATCTCGTTCCGCGGCACAGTTCTTGATATTCCGTTTGTTCCAAATGGCATTGAGGGCACCATCTGGTTGTTTGCCAAAGTGCTCGTCTTCCTCTATATATATGTCTGGCTGCGAGCCACGTTGCCGCGCTTCCGCTACGACCAGTTGATGGACTTGGGATGGAAAGTGTTGATCCCTGCCTCACTTGGTTGGTTTATGTTGATCGCAGCACAGCGCCTTGGCCGCGACCAGGGTTGGAACACATTCGTTGTTACTGGAGTTTCGGTTGCTGTGCTCGGCGCAAGTTACGCGCTGTTACAAGCGGCTTTCAAGGTGAGTGCCAAGCAGCGCGAAGCCGAAGGGTCGATGTTCTAATGGGTTACTTCGGAGGCTTCCTTGTTACCGCTCGTCAGCGCGGCAAGAAAAATCAGGTGACTACTCAATATTCGGGCGGTCGCGTGCGCCGTAAGTCGATCAACAAGTCAAAGAGTGGTGAGTCGACCAAGCGTGCCGAGGAGATGGACGCAAAGATCGACAAGCCAGAGCGCATGCATGGCCGTCACGTGCTCAACCGTTACGAAGACGGCATGGAAAAGTGCATTGGCTGCGAGTTGTGTGCAGCAGTGTGCCCAGCAAAGTGCATTCACGTTCGCGGCGCCGACAACGATCCCGACAATCCAACATCGCCAGGCGAGCGCTTTGGTTGGATTTACGAGATCAACTATCTGCGTTGCATTCACTGCGATTTGTGTGTCGAAGCATGCCCAAAAGAAGCAATCACCGAGTCAAAGTTGTTCGAGTTCTCGTTCACCAATCGTCAAGATGCGATTTATACCAAGGCCGAATTGTTGGTGGGCGATGATGGTCAACCTCAGCACATGCCGTGGGAAGACTGGCGTCCTGGCGAAGACCAAAACACATCGGGTTGGATGCGCGCAACGGCGGCGTCTGGTGATGCTTCGTTCAGTGGAGTAGTTGGCTGGAGCGGCGAGCTTGGCTATGGCGTGCGCGCCCCAGAAGCGAGCAGCGACTGATGGAACTTTTCGTTTTTGTTTGCGCCACAGCGATGATCATTGTTGGCGCACTTGGCGTGGTGTTGCGCAAGC
>QYPH01000090.1 GCA_007279905.1 Actinomycetota bacterium
GGCCATTGTCACTCTTCAAGCGGGAAATGAAATCCCGATGTTTGAGAACTAGAGCGAGCGACTAAAGGACTTTTATGGGAATTCGTAAACGTAAACCACCCAGCCCAGGAATGCGCTTTCAGACTGTCTCTGACTTTGCTGACATCACCAAGAGCACGCCTGAAAAGACGCTGCTCGCTAAGAAGACTTCGGCCGGCGGACGCAACGTCTACGGTCGCGTAACTTCGCGTCACCAAGGTGGCGGACACAAGCAGCAGTACCGCATCATCGACTTCAAGCGCATCACCGATGAGTACGAAGCAAAGGTTGCCGCCATTGAGTACGACCCAAACCGCACATGTCGCATTGCATTGTTGCATTACGCAAACGGTTCGAAGGCATACATCTTGGCTCCTAAGGGTCTTGAAGTAGGCATGATCGTGCAGAGCGGTGCAAAAGCCGACATCAAAGTTGGCAATGCACTTCCACTTCGTTACATGCCAGTTGGAACTGTTGTTCACAACATCGAATTGCGTCCTGGCCAAGGTGGCAAGGTTGCACGTTCGGCCGGTATGGCAGTGCAACTTGTTGCTAAAGAAGGCGTCTATGCAACATTGCGTATGCCAAGTTCTGAAATGCGTCGCGTTCCAATCGATTGCCGTGCAACTATCGGCGAAGTCGGTAACGCAGAGCACGAACTGATCAAGATCGGTAAAGCAGGTCGCAACCGTTGGAAGGGCGTTCGCCCACAGTCTCGCGGTGTTGTAATGAACCCTGTCGATCACCCACTCGGTGGTGGAGAAGGAAAGACCTCTGGTGGTCGTCCGCCAGTATCACCTTGGGGTAAGCCAGAGCGTCGCACACGCAATCGCAACAAGGCTTCACAGTCACTCATCGTTCGTCGTCGTCGTTCCGGAAAGGGTCGGGGGTAAGTAAATGTCACGCAGTTTGAAAAAGGGTCCTTTCGTCGATGAGCACTTGCTCAAGAAGTTGGACGCAATGAACGAGAGCGGCGACCGCAAGGTCATCAAGACGTGGTCGCGTCGTTCCACAATTATTCCTGACATGATCGGCCACACATTTGCCGTTCACGACGGTCGCAAGCACGTTCCTGTTTACGTTTCGGAATCAATGGTTGGTCACAAGTTGGGCGAATTCGCTCCAACCCGTACCTTCCGTTTCCATGCCAGCCAGGAAAAAGCAGCAGCAGCGGCGGCTAAGTCATGACCGGTCCAAAGCTCAACGAAAAGAACCGCATCGCCGGTTCGTCAAGCGGTACTCGCGCTCGTGCAATGAACGTGCGCATGTCTGCATCAAAGGTTCGCGTTGTTCTCAACTTGATCCGCGACGCCGACGTCAAGTCAGCCGACAACACTCTTGTGTTGTTGCAGCGCGACTCGGCACACGACGTGCGCAAGTTGCTTGCTTCGGCAGTTGCTAACGCAGTCAACAACGACTCGAAAGATGCCGACGACTTGTACGTCAAGGCATGCTTCGCAGACGAAGGTCCGACAATGAAGCGTTTCCGTCCACGCGCCAAGGGCCGTGCCGGACAAATCTTGAAGCGTTCATGCCACATCACGATTGTCGTTGACACATTGACCGAGAAGGCAATGGCGTCACGCGAACAATCAATCGAAGCAAAGGGTGCAACCAAGACATCGAGCCGCTCGGCTCGTGTTGCGGCTAGCCGTAGCCGTGTACAAAAGTCCGTTGCCACTGACGATGCTGTTGACAGCGCGCCAGTTGTCGATGAACCAGTTGCACAAATTTCTACAGAGTCTGGTGAGGAGAACTGATGGGCCAGAAGATCAATCCGTACGGTTTCCGCTTGGGAATCACCACCGACTGGAAGAGCCGTTGGTTCAGTGTCAAGGAATACCGTCATTACCTCACCGAAGACTGGAAGATCCGCGATTATCTGACCGCACAGCTTGCTGATGCCGCTGTCAGTCGTATCGAGATCGAGCGCACCCGTGACAAGTTGCGAATTGATGTGCACTCCGCACGTCCAGGCATCGTCATTGGTCGCAAAGGTCAAAAGGCCGACGAATTGCGCGCAGGCTTGACACAACTCACCGGCAACAACAAGGTGCAGTTAAACATCACCGAAATCAAGCAAGCCGAACTCGATGCCGCACTCGTGGCACAGGGTGTTGCTGATCAGTTGGTCAACCGAATTGCATTCCGTCGCGCAATGAAGCGTGCAGTGCAAAACGCACAGAAGTACGGCGTTGAGGGCATTCGAATTCAGTGTTCAGGTCGTCTTGGTGGCGCAGAAATGTGTCGCACCGAGTGGTACCGCGAAGGCCGCGTTCCATTGCACACACTTCGTGCCGACATCGACTACGGATTCCGTGAAGCCGCAACTGCAGCAGGTCGCGTTGGTGTCAAAGTTTGGCTGTACAAGGGCGAGATCTTGCCATACAAGAGCCCGAACGACGATCGCATTGCTCGCGAAGCAGCGATGGCTGTTGGTCAAACATCTGGTCACTCAGAAGCAACTCTCAAAGTTGTTACTTCAGCAGGCCCGCGTGTTGCCGAAGTTGATGAGATGGAAATTACTCCTCTCGTGAAAGAAGCCGATCCAGAGTTTGAGCGTTTGTTGGCGGAAGAAGAAGACATTCAACGTCGCATCGTCGATGCACATGAGACCCCACACTTCCGTAAAGAGGACTAATCATGTTGGAACCACGCAAAGTTAAATATCGCAAGCAGCACCGCGGTCGTACCGGTGGCATCTCAAAGGGTGCAACCGAACTCGCTTTTGGTGAATACGGCATCCAGGCTCTTGAGCCGGGTTGGATCACTGCGCGCCAGATCGAAGCAGCACGTATTGCAATGACTCGTCACATCAAGCGTGGTGGCAAGGTGTGGATCAACGTGTTTCCTGACAAGTCAGTAACAAAGAAGCCTGCAGAAACCCGCATGGGTTCTGGCAAAGGAAACCCAGAGTTGTGGGTAGCCGTTGTGAAGCCAGGTCGCGTGTTGTTCGAGTTGTCATACCCGAATGCGGCAACCGCACACCAAGCTCTCGAACGTGCAGTACAAAAACTGCCGATCAAAGCCCGCATCATTAGCCGCGAGGAGGCAATCTGACATGGCCCGTGAACTAGCAGACTTGCGCGACATGGATCTCGCCACTTTGGTGGAAGAACTTCGCGCATCAAAACAAGAAGCACTCAACTTGCGATTCCGTCACGCCACTGGTCAACTCGAGAACACCGCCGAGTTGGGCAAGGTCAAGCGTCAAATCGCACGTATCAACATGCTGATTCGTCAGGGCGAAATCGCCGCTGCCGAGATGGCAGGGAAGTAATCGATCATGACTGATTCAACCGTTACTCCAGTGACAGACGAAACCCGCAACGCACGCAAGGTGCGTGAAGGCACCGTCGTGTCCAACAAGATGAACAAGACAATTGTGATTTCAATTGTCGAGCGCGTTCCACACCCTCGTTACTCGAAGTTTGTGGCCCGCACCAAGAAGTTGTATGTGCATGACGAGACCAACGACGCCCAAATTGGCGACCGTGTTCGCGTGATGGAAACTCGCCCAATGTCGAAGCAAAAGCGTTGGCGCCTGATTGAAGTATTGGAGCGTGCAAAGTGATTCAGCAAGAAACTCGTCTACGTGTTGCCGACAACAGCGGCGCCAAAGAAGTGCTCTGCATCAAGGTTCTCGGCGGCACACGTCGTCGTTACGCATCAATCGGTGACGTCTTTATCGGCACGGTCAAGGACGCAATTCCTGGCGCAGGTGTCAAGAAGGGCGAAGTTGTTCGCTGCGTAGTTGTTCGCGTCAAAAAAGAAAAGCGCCGTCCAGATGGCAGCTACATCCGTTTTGATGAAAACGCAGCAGTGTTGATCAAAGAAGACCTCACCCCACGTGGTACCCGTATTTTCGGACCAGTTGGTCGTGAACTTCGCGACAAGAAATTTATGCGAATCATTTCGCTCGCACCGGAGGTGTTGTAGTCATGAAGCTCAAAAAGGGTGACACGGTCGTCGTCATTGCCGGCAAAGATAAAGGCAAGCAAGGCGAGATCACAACAGTTTTGCCAAAGCAAAACAAAGTCAAGATCGCTGGCGTGAATACCGCCAAGCGTCACTTGGCTGCGCGCGGCAACAACACCAATACTGGTGGAATCATCGACAAAGACATGCCAATTGATGCTTCGAACGTGATGTTCGTGCACAAGGGCAAGCCAACACGTGTTGGTTACAAGATCAAGGATGACGGCACCAAAGTGCGCGTTGCCAAGAGCACCGGAGACGAAATCTAATGACTAAGACCGCTCTGTACACACCGCGCTTGAAGGCGCACTATAACGACGTTGTTCGTGCCGACTTGATTAAAGAACTTGGCGTCGAGAACGTAATGCAAGTACCAACATTGCAAAAGATTGTGATCAACATGGGTGTTGGTCGCGCAACACAACAAGCATCGTTGATCGACGGCGCAGTTGCAGACTTGACAGCGATCTCTGGCCAAAAGCCAATCGTCACCAAGTCACGCACCGCTATCGCTTCATTTAAGTTGCGCGAAAACCAAGCCATTGGTGCCAAAGTCACCATGCGCGGAGATCGCATGTGGGAGTTCATGGACCGCTTGATTTCGGTTGCAATTCCTCGCATCCGTGACTTCCGCGGTTTCCCAGGCAAGTCGTGGGACGGCAACGGCAACTACACATTTGGACTCACCGAGCAATTGGTGTTTCTTGAAGTGAGCTACGAAAAAGTAGACACCACACGCGGCATGGACATCACCATCGTGACGTCGGCCAAGACCGACCTGGAAGGAAAAGCTTTGCTCGATGCATTTGGTTTTCCATTCCGCAAGGGCGAAGAGCCAGCATCATCCAAGAAATCGCGCGGAGCAGCCAAGCGCTCTGCGTCAAAGAAGAAGAAGTAAAGGGACCAACTCAACATGGCAAAGAAATCACTCGTCCTCAAAGCAGCAAAGACTCCTAAATTTAAGGTGCGCGGCTATACGCGCTGCCAAAAATGTGGACGTGCTCGCGCTGTGTATCAGAAGTTTGGATTGTGCCGCTTGTGCTTGCGCAAGATGGCCCATGCCGGGGAAATTCCTGGTTTGACAAAGGCAAGTTGGTAGGCCCGTCATGATGACCGATCCAATCGCCGACATGCTCACCCGCATTCGCAACGCGAATGCTGCAATGAAAGACGAAGTACTGATGCCTGCCTCCAAGCAGAAGACAGCACTTGCTGACATTCTGAAAAAAGAGGGCTACATCTCCGACTTCACCATCGCTCCAAATCCTTCGGGCCCAGCGCAGATCATGAAAATTGATCTCAAGTATTCCGATGACCGCAAGCGCACCATTTCGGGTATCAAGCGTGTATCCACTCCAGGGTTGCGCGTGTATCGCGCAGCCACCGACGTACCTCGCGTACTCGGCGGTTTGGGTGTAGCAGTTCTATCCACCAGCCAAGGGCTCATGACCGACCGCGAAGCGCGCAAGCGCAACGTTGGCGGTGAAGTCATGTGCTTCGTTTGGTAAGAGCAAAGAACTACTAGGAAAGAGTAAACATCATGTCTCGAATTGGAAATCAAGCAGTCGTCGTGCCTTCGGGCGTTGACGTCAAGATCTCGGGTTTGTCCGTGACGATTAAGGGACCAAAGGGAACGCTCACGCGTGATTTTCCAGTTGGTGTCTCGATCACACATGCCGACAACAACATCACTGTTGCACGCGACAACGACGAGCGGGATTCACGCTCACGCCATGGTTTGGTGCGCACATTGGTGAGCAACATGGTCATCGGTGTTACCGATGGATATTCAAAAGAACTTGAAATCATCGGCGTCGGTTATCGCGCAGAAGCTCAGGGCCCAAGCAAATTGAAGTTGGCTCTTGGTTTTTCACACCCTGTCGTAATTGATGCGCCAGCTGGTGTGACGTTTGATGTTCCGACCCAGACACGAGTGATCGTAAAAGGTCCAGACAAGGAAGTTGTCGGTCAAGTTGCTGCCAACATCCGCGAAATTCGCAAGCCAGAGCCATA
>QYPH01000080.1 GCA_007279905.1 Actinomycetota bacterium
AGTCGAAGTCGAAGTCGAAGTCGAAGCAGCAGCAGAAGAAGCGGGTGCATTCGAGGCCTCGCCGTTGGCGCAAGCAGTGATCCCGACAACAAGACCGATGCTGATGATGAAGCGCTTCACGCCAGTAAGGCTATGCGTCTAGAAACTCCTCGTGGCTGAGCGCTCTTGACTATTGACTGGAACAATGGTGGAATTGTGAAATGACAAATGCCACTTTTACCAGCATGGATGTGTCGACTAAAGAAGAGTGGTTAAATATTGGCGCCGAGACCGCCAAGAACCAGCCGCGAGTTGCCGAGGGAATTTTGAACATGTTGCGTGGCATGGACACGATTGTGGATGGTTTTGTTACCGATCAATTGACGCACGCACTACAGACAGCAACAATGGCCGAGCGCGCCGGTGCCGATGACGAAGTAGTGATCGCGTCTCTGTGTCACGACATTGGCAAGGCCATCAGCGTTCCCAACCATCCAGCCATTGCCGCGGCAATCTTGAAGCCGTATGTGCGACCAGAAGTGCACTTCATGATTGAGGCGCACCAAGATTTTCAGGGCCGCCACTATTACGGACACTTTGGAATGAACCCAGATGCACGCAAAAAATATGAGGGTCACCCTGCATACGACTTAGCTGCAAAGTTTGCAGATGAGTGGGATCAAAAAGCGTTTGATCCAAGTTATGACACGTTGCCGCTTGAGCACTTTGAAGATCGTGTGCGTTCGATGTTTGCAAAGCCAAAGTTTGTTGCAGCCGATTAATTCGAAATCTCGCAGTGTCTCACTGCCCATGTACGACTTTCCGGAAGTACGCGACTCAACACTCAAGTTGTTAGACGCACTAGTTGTAGCACTTTTATCATGCAGTGAAGATGTGCATGCTGAGACCCCCGATGGTTCGGTACATGAGGAACTTATGAAAATGTGGCGCAGCGACCACACAGCGCTGAGTCAGTCGTGTGGTCTACCTTTCGTGGAGGAGTTACACAAGTATGTCGATGTGGTCGGCACTTTTTTATGGACAGATGTGAGCGATGCTCAAGGTCGTTATCAGACTGTGATTGTTGCGCGCGAGGCGCTAAATGTTTCGAGCGTTGCCGAGTTGGGCGGCCTACGGCCAGTCGTGAGCAACACGCAAAGCTTGAGCGGTTGGTGCAGTCTTGGTGTAGCGCTTGCCGAGGTCACGAGCGATCCTTCATTTGTGCGACCCTTTGTGAAAAGTGGTGGACACGCTCGAAGTTTGCAGATGCTGCAAGACAACAATGCAGATTTCGCATCAATTGACGCCGCAACATTTCGACTTCTTTCTCGACACCGACCTGTGTTGACTCACGGCCTTCGTGTGATCGGGCGCGGTCCAGTCGTTCCTGCAACCCCGCTCCACATTTCAAAGACCCGCACGGCGCACCTGAGCGATGTTTCTCATGAGATTTGCGGTGTGTTTGAACGCCCAGACCTGCAAGCGGCGTTAGCCGATATCGGTATCAGTGGCTTTGTGCGCCTTGCCAATAGCGACTACAACGGCGTAATGGAACTCGTGAAAACAGCCGAGGTAGTGTTGCCACGTCGGTAAACGCAAAAAGTAAGAGCAAGAACACGTCTCATATCTAGATCGGAATATCAATGTCGGGTCCTCGTCCAGTAAAGGCGCCTACGGGCAGCAAACTCACGTGCGCTAATTGGCAAATTGAGGCGCCATATCGGATGCTGCAAAACAACCTCGACCCAGATGTGGCTGAGCGCCCAGATGATCTTGTTGTTTATGGCGGCACGGGGCGCGCAGCTCGCAGTTGGGACGCATACGACGCGATGTTGCGCACGATGACGACACTCAAACCCGACGAGACAATGCTTGTGCAGTCTGGCAAACCAGTTGGAGTATTTCGAACGCACGAGTGGGCGCCGCGAGTGTTGCTTGCAAACAGCAACTTGGTCGGTGACTGGGCAACCTGGGACGAATTTCGTCGACTAGAAGACCTAGGCCTCACGATGTACGGCCAGATGACGGCGGGTTCGTGGATCTACATCGGCACACAAGGAATCCTGCAGGGCACGTACGAATGTTTCGCAGAGATTGCGCGCCGCAAGTTTGGCAACACACTTGCAGGCACCATCACGCTCACCGGTGGTCTTGGTGGAATGGGCGGTGCTCAGCCACTTGCTATCACGATGAACGACGGTGTTGCACTGTGTGTTGATGTGGATGCGTGGCGTGTCAATCGTCGTGTTGAAACTCGGTACCTCGATGTTGTTGCGACCTCTCTTGAAGATGCGGTTGCGCAGTGTTTGGCTGCAAAAAAAGAGCGACGACGATTGTCGGTCGGGCTCGTTGCCAATGCTGCTGATGTATTTCCTAAATTGTTGGCGATGGGTTTTCCGGCCGACATCGTGACTGATCAAACAAGCGCACATGACCCGTTGTCCTATGTGCCAAACGATGTGAGTGAAGAGGCCGCAAAAAATCTGCTTGCAACAAACCCCGCCGAATACATCAGGCGATCGCGCTTGGCCATGGCCGAGCAATGTGCTGCGATGGTTGGTTTTATGGACGCTGGTGCCGAAGTGTTTGATTATGGCAACTCGCTACGTCGCGAGGCGCAGCTTGGTGGCTACGACAGAGCCTTCGATTATCCGGGCTTTTTGCCCGCATACATTCGTCCGCAGTTTTGTGAAGGTCGCGGACCATTTCGTTGGGTTGCATTATCTGGTGACCCTGCCGACATCGCTGCCACCGATGCGGCTGCTATGGAAGAGTTTCCTGACGATGAAGGTTTGGCAAAGTGGATTCACTTGGCCAAAGAACGCGTCGCGTTTCAGGGCCTCCCAGCACGCATCTGTTGGCTCGGGTATGGCGAACGACATCGTCTCGGATTGCGATTTAACGAGATGGTGAAAAAAGGCCAACTCAAGGCACCAATCGTGATTGGTCGCGATCATTTGGATTCTGGTTCGGTGGCGTCGCCATATCGCGAAACCGAATCGATGCTCGACGGCTCGGATGCCATTGCCGACTGGCCACTCTTGAATGCACTTGTCAACACCGCGAGCGGCGCAACATGGGTGAGTATTCACCATGGCGGTGGGGTGGGCATTGGTCGCTCTATTCATGCAGGGATGGTGGCAGTTGCCGACGGCACCGATCTAGCCGCAGAAAAATTGGCTCGTGTATTGGTTGCCGACCCGGGAATGGGCGTTATTCGCCATGCGGATGCCGGATACGACAGGGCTATTGAGGTTGCCGATCAACGTGGCGTGCGCTTGCCAATGCGTGAAGGCTGAGCAGGCACCCAAATATGACGACTCAAACATTTCATGCGCAATGGGCCTGGCGTGGCGGCGAAGAGGCCATTGCCAATGTGCGTATTGGGGTCAGCAACGGCGTGATTTCGAGCGTAGAAGACGGCGTTGATGCGCAAGCAAGCGATGTGCGCATTGCCGGTGTCGTGATGCCAGGACTTGTCAATGCGCATAGCCACGCATTTCATCGTGCATTGCGCGGGCGCACGCACGGTGGTAGCGGCGATTTTTGGTCGTGGCGCACGCCGATGTACGAGATCGCCAATCGTTTAACACCAGAAACTTACGGCGAGCTCGCAGCGATGACTTTTGCCGAGATGGCGCTCAGTGGCATCACCGGTGTTGGTGAGTTTCATTACATTCATCATCAGCCAGATGGCAAACGATATACAAACCCAAATGAGATGGGTCTTGCAATGGTTGCCGCTTCACAGCGTGCAGGTATTCGCATGGCGTTGCTCGACGTTGCCTACTTGCACGCTGGTCTCGACAAGCCCGAGCCGCTCGCAGAGCAAAAGCGTTTTTCGGATGGCACGATCGACAACTGGCTCGACAGAGTTGATGCGCTTGGTGAAGGCGACATCAATGGCGCACGCGGTGCAGGTTGGACAGTTGGCATGGCGCCGCACAGTGTGCGTGCAGTACACCCGAGCGAGTTGGAAGAAGTAGTTGCAAATCGTCATGGCAAAGTTGTGCACGTGCATGTGAGCGAGCAGCCAGCAGAAAATGCGGCATGCATTGCTGCTACTGGCAAAACGCCAACACAGGTATTGGCTGATGCTGGCTTGCTTGGTGGACACTTCACCGCAGTACACGCAACGCATTTGGCTGCAACCGACATTTCGTTGCTCGGGTCGAGCCATAGTGGAGTGTGCATGTGCCCAACAACCGAGCGAGATTTGGCCGACGGCGTCGGACCTGCCAGCTCATTGAGCGCAGGCGGGGCAGTGTTGTCGCTTGGCACCGACTCGAATGCATTTATCGACATGTTTGAAGAAGCTCGCGCAGTAGAAACCGATGAGCGACTTGTGACTGGCAAACGCGGTGCACATACACCCGCAAGTTTGTTGATCGCTGCTACAACAGGCGGTGCAACCGCTCTTGGTTGGGGGCAGTACGGCATTCACGTAGGTGCTCCGGCCGACTTTATTGCACTGTCGCTCGACTCTGTGCGCCTTGCATCGTTTGATGGGGCACATGGGGCAGCCCATATTGTGCATGCTGCTTCGCCGGCGGATGTGCGCGATGTCTGGGTAGGCGGGCATCAAATAGTGCAGGACCACCACCATCGCAACGTCTCGGATGTGGTGGGCGGACTTGGAAGGGCAATTGCCGCAGTCGTTACACTCTAAGGCTTATGACCGTCTTACCGATAGCAACAGTGGGTCACCCAGAACTCAAGTGGGTGGCTAAAGAAGTCACTCGCGAGCAACTTGCATTGCCCGAGACGCAACAATTTATTGACGATCTCGTCGAGACCATGCGTCATGCCAATGGCGCTGGACTTGCGGCTACCCAGGTGTTGCGCCACCAGCGCATCTGCGCGGTCGAAGTAGACAACAACCCGCGCTACCCATATAAGCCGCGCGTGCCGCTGACCATATTGGTCAACCCAGTGCTCACACCACTCGACAACGACATGTTTGAAAACATGGAAGGTTGTTTGTCGGTGCCAGGTATTCGTGGGCAAGTTGCGCGCCATACGAGGTTGCACTTAAACGCATGGGACCGCGAAGGTAACGCGATTGATACAGACGTTCTTGGTCTGACAGCGTGCACGTTTCAGCACGAAGTTGATCACCTCGACGGCCTGTTGTTTCTTGACAAAGTGATTGACTCCGGAACACTGACCACGTGGGATTCGTTTCATCTCTTTCATCACGACGCGTTTGTAGAACGCGCCAAAGCACTCGTTGCAAAGCACGGTTCATGATGCTCGCCCTCACCAACATCGGACATCTTGTTACTAACGACCCGTCAATTGGTAACGGTCCGCTTGGCATTATCAACAATGCAGGACTTGTAGCCGATGACGAAGGCAAGATCGTTTGGTGCGGCCCACAAGATCAGATTGACCAATACACCGATGCAAAGCCAATTGATTGCGATGGGTGTGCAGTAATCCCGGGCTTTGTTGACAGCCACACGCACATCGTGTTCGCTGGCGACCGCTCAGCCGAGTTTGAGGCTCGTATGGAAGGCATTCCGTACGCGGCAGGCGGTATTCAGAGCACCATGATGGCCACTCGTGCAGCAAGCGATGAGTTGCTGTCACTAAACGCACAGCACCTTGCGTATGAAGCGCTGTGCTCGGGCACGACGACGCTCGAGGTTAAGTCTGGCTACGGATTATCGGTAAAAGACGAAGAGCGCTCATTGCGAATTGCCCGTTCACTTACGACCGAGACAACATTTCTCGGCGCGCATCTCTATCCAACCGATGTGAAGCAAGAAGAGTACGTCGACTTGGTTGTTGGTGAAATGTTAAATGCATGCCTGCCTCATGCAAAGTGGATTGATGTGTTTTGTGATCGTGGAGCATTTGACGTCGATCAATCCCGAGAGATTTTGAAGGCTGGCGCAAAAGCTGGTCTCGGCACGCGCATCCATGCCAATCAACTGCAAAAGGGCGGTGGGGTGCAACTTGGCGTCGAGCTTGGTGTTGCATCATGCGACCACTGCACACACCTCTCCGAAAAAGATATTGAGGCATTGTCGAGTGCCAATAAAACGACGGTGGCCACGTTGTTGCCTGCAGCCGAGCTTTGCACGCGCTCGCCGTTTCCACACGCTCGACACATGATCGAACAGGGTGTGACTGTGGCGCTTGCAACCGATTGCAATCCTGGTTCTTCGTACACCACGTCGATGCCATTTGTGATGTCGCTTGCAGTGATCTTGATGGGTATGACGCCAGATCAGGCACTGTGGTCGTCTACGCAGGGTGGTGCACAGGCATTGCGACGCACCGACATTGGCAACCTTTGCGCTGGCTCACGAGCCGACTTGGTGGTGTTGGACGCCCCGAGCCACATTCATCTCGCGTACCGACCAGGCGTAAATCAAACCCGTGCTGTTGTGCGCGGTGGCAAGTGTGTGGTCGGTGCGCTGTAGGCGCCGAGCAGGCTTTCAAGCAACCAGTCGCACGCCAATCAGCGAAACGACTGCAATTCCAAACCAACTCACGAGGGCAAGCAACAGAGGTCGGCCGCCAACTTTGATGAGTCTGGAAACACGCACATCGGAACCCAAACCCACCAGTGCACTCGCGAGACAAAGTTGTTCGATGGTCTTGAGTTTTGTGAGCCAGTTATCGGGAATGACGCCGGTCGTGCGCACCGCGATCATCACAAGAAATCCGACTACAAAAAGGGGAACAACGCTGACGTGTTTCTTGTCTGCCTTTTTGGCCTTGGCAACGAGGCCACTCGATGATCGACGCACCCAAATGCTGACGCTGGCGACAAGTGGCGCGAGCAATACGACCCGTGAAAGTTTGACAACCGTTGCTGCATGAACTGCAGATTCTCCGCCAGTAGACGAGGTGGCAATCACTTGGGCTACGTCGTGGACGCTTGCACCAACCCACGATCCAAACAGTTGTGGATCTGAAAGGCCAAGCACATTGCGTAGGAGAGGCAGTAACACAATTGCCAAACTTCCACACAGGGTTACGAGTGCGATGGCATAAGTAACTTCTTCTTCGTCTGCCTCAACCACACCTTCCATCGCGGCTACTGCAGAAGCTCCGCAGATAGAGAAACCTGTAGCGATCAGAAGCGAAAGCGATTTTGATACTCCAAGACGTGGACCAAGCCACAATGTGCCGAGGAACGTGAGCGCAACAACACCGACAACAACGATTAATTCGCGACCACCGAGATCCACGACCTGTTTGAGGGCGAGCTGTGTGCCGAGGAGTACGATGCCAAACCGCAAGACTTTTTTTGCTGCAAACTTCTGTCCGGTTACAAATATTTTTGGTATCGAAATAATATTTCCAATAAGCACACCCAACACCAGTGATGCGACAAGTGGGGAAATAGTTCCAAAATTCCAATGGATAACAAAACCGACAAATGTTATTACGCCGACAAATACAAGTCCTGAGCCATAAGTTTTGGCGAGAGCAACTAGTCGGGGCACTGTCACATTGTAGAATGGAGGCGTGTCACAAGCCCCTGGTTCCCGAAAATCACTGCTCAATGGGCGAGGTGAGTGGCGTACGCTCGCCGTAATTGTTGCGGTCTATGGGCTCACGATTCTCACTGTGGTGAGGCGCGAAGTATTGACGCCTTGGTTGACCATTCCATTCTTGAGCGTGCTTGGCGCCTGGCACCTCAGCATGCAACACGAAACAATCCATGGTCATCCATTTCGACGTCAGTGGATCAATGATGTCATCGGGTCAATTCCTGTCACGCTGTGGATTCCCTATTTCAGTTTTAAAAAAGACCACGTCGAGCACCATCGGTCTGATCTCACGCACCCAGGTCTCGACAACGAGAGCTATTACGTGTCGCCAGAAGCTTGGGCGAGTGCTGGTCCAATTCGTAGGGCTGCCTACTGGGCTAACCGCACCATTTTGTTCCGTATGTTCGTATGGACAATTGTCAGCACGGTGACATATCTGTGGTCCAAGATTCGCCTGATGCTGCGAGGGGATAAGCAGGCTTGGTTTGCGATGGCAGTCCATGCAGTTGGTCTTGTTGTGGTCGTCTCTCTCGTTCAGTCAGTTGCGGGAATGCCGCTCTGGCAATTTGCGCTTGGCACTACTTACGGTGGGCGAATCCTCAATGCGATTCGTCCATTTCCGGAACACAGATATCAGGCAGGAGAAGAGACGCGAACCGCGATGGTCATGGCGGGGCCATTTATGAGCCTGCTGATGCTCAACAATAATTTGCATGTCGCCCATCACGAACAGCCCGGAGTTGCGTGGTACGAAGTGCCAAACTTGTCGGCGCGCGTCAACGCTGTAGAGCGCGCTCGCGAGGCCGGGTTGTTGTATGAAGGTGGCTACGCCGAAGTGTTCCGCAAGTTTTCGTTTAAGCCAATGGGTGCACCAGTGCGTGATGGTGCGTAAATCTCGGTTGGTTATCGAGTTGCAACGATAGGAAAACGCGGATCATTCAATTGATCGCCAAATGACAAGCCATTGCCTTCAAGTGGCGGAGAAGTGCGCCACGGGCGCGAAGCAAACACCGCGTCATCGCCGACGTAACGAAAACTGACCGCACGTCGGAGATGGACTTCGGTGCCAAGCGTGCCCGGCGCCGAGTGCAGGGTGCGATAGTGGAATGCGACAGCATCGCCCAAATTGACGGGGCATGTGATTGACTGCATTTTGTTTAGTTCGCCTTGATCAGGTATGGTTACAAAGTCCGTTGCCTCGTCGATATATGCAGATTGGTCGGCAAATCGGCGGGGGATAAAACGCTTATCCCAAAGATGGCTGCCGACGACAAATCGCAATGCAACTGATTCGGGGATTGGGTCGAGCGGAATCCAAATGCTGACGTTATCCATGCCGTTGATGCCGTAGTAGGGGTCGTCGTGGTGCCATGGGGTCACCTCACGTGTCTGGGCTTCTTTGACAAGCACATGCTCGTGAAACATGCGCGCAGTTTTTGTTGCCATGAGGTCGAGTGCAGCTTGTGGAACTGAGCCTTTGTTGCCTACCTGTTCAAATTCCGGAATTCGTTGCCAGTTGACGTAATCGTCGAAGAAGCGACCACTGGAGCCTGCGGGTGTGTATTCATTAGCCCACGGGCCAGGAGACTTCATGTTGGTCTCGACGCCTTGTCGCAGCAGTTCAAGCGCGTCAGGTGAAACGAGATTGCGTAATACCACCACACCATCTCGTTTATACGTTGCAACGAGGTTTGGGTCGAGAACCATGAAGATGACGCTAGTTGCTGGAGCATGTGGTGCAAATTAACGATGTAAATAGAAAAGCCGCCGGCTTGCGCCGACGGCTTTTCGAGTTCGCTTTGATTAACGCGGATTAAGCGCGCAATCCCTTGCCAATCATTGAAATGACAGCATCCTTGACAGGAATCATTCCCATCACGATTGCGCCGTTTGCGGTGTATGTCATCCAGTCAGCGCTGAACGCAGTACTTATGCCTTCTGCATTGTGTGGCATCCAACCAGCGGCTGGTGTCATCTTGAGGTACCAGCACATTGCGATTGCAACGATGAGGCCCCAGTTTGAACCAATGATTGGAATCTTCTTGATGATTGCTGATAACTGAACAGTGCCCAATACCGAATCGACGACGGTCGTTACGGCACCAAGCAGAGCAGCTGCCAGGAGTAGGTATCCAAGTGTGTACATATTCGTATTTCCCCAGTTCTGTAGACGGGATGTCTACATATTCAACGGTAAGAAGCATGTTTGGCGAAGTGGTGGATACCCACT
>QYPH01000015.1 GCA_007279905.1 Actinomycetota bacterium
ATACGAGATATCGCTATGGCAGATTGCAACCGCGAAAACTTTGACACGAACTTCGCCAGGACCAGCATCGGCAAGTTGCACTTCTTCGATGACGAGTGGTTTTCCAAACTCGCGACACACTGCTGCTTTCATGACCAAGACTCTCATTTCTTGAAGGTGGGGTATCAATTGACTTATTTAATGTAGTCGGCTGACTCTCTATCAAGAATGTCCATCAACTCGGCCATGAACATTTCGGACGCCTCAGGATAATCATCCCACTGTTGCCGTGTGATAGCAGCGATTTCGTCGCTCAAGAGGTGCAATTCCCGTCCAGTGGACAGCGCCAGAACCTGCAACTTGGAGGCGTGTTCCAAGTAATAGAGCTTTTCAAAACACTCGGAAACGGTGTTGGCGGCAACCAATATTCCATGGTTGCCAAGAAAGAGCACGTCCTTGCCCTCGGTCATTAATGAAGCAAGGCGTTCTCCTTCGCTTGGATCAAGCAACATGCCCATGTAGTTGCGGTCATAGGCGATGCGGTCATAAAAACGGCACGCATTTTGATCCAGCATCATAAATTCGAAGTCCTTCAAACATGCCAACGCGGTTGCATGCGGCATATGCGTGTGCATCAGCACTCTGGCGTGGGGCAAGTTGCGATGCAAATGCGAATGCAAGATCCACGCTGTCGGATCTACTCCGTAGTCAAACCCACTCTCTTTAATCGTCGAAGTATCAACGAGAATAAGTTCGCTCGCTCGCATCTTGGAAAAGTGACGACCGCGCGGATTAATCAGAAACTGCTGGCCGTCATCACTGACGGCAGCGCTGAAATGATTAGCCACTGCCTCGTGATAGTTCAGCCTCGCGGCCCATCGAAACGCAGCGGCTAATTCTCTACGAGTTCTTTTGTTCGCCACACCTGCCTCCAGTGATCAAATTGGACTAGCGAGAAATACCCTATTCCAATTCGGCAGGAAAGCCCGGTGCGCGTAAGTCTGAACCAGTTGCATCTTCGAGCAACTTGACGACCTGCGACGACCAAGCCTCGCCACCATATGCAGCCTTTGCCAATACAAATTGCTCGTTTGTCAGTGTTGCCAATGCGAGTGGCACACCAAACTCTTTGCCATACCCGAGCGCAAAGCCCATGTCTTTGAGTGCCAAGTCCATGGTGAAATTGATGTTGTAACTACCGTTGAGAATCACTTGGCTTTCTGTTTCGTGCACAAAACTATTGCCAGATGATTGCTTGATCGCTTCAAAGGCAATGCCGAGATCAAGTCCACCACGCTTTGCAAGCATCAATGCTTCACCTGCGGCAACCAAGTGAATGAATGCAAGCATGTTGGTGATCACTTTGATCACTGCTGCACTCCCCAACTTGCCGATGTACAACACCGGTTGACCCATCGCATTGAGTGCCTTCTCATGCGCCTTAAACACTGCTTCGTCGCCACCTACAAGCACTGTGATGTCTCCGTGTGCTGCTTTGTGAACACCACCTGTTACCGGCGACTCAAGCACATTGATGCCCTTTGCTTCACACATCGCGCCAAGACGCAATGTTTCGTCTTGGTCGTTGGTGCTCATGTCGATCCATGTTGCGCGAGTTGCACGTCCAGCAAGCGACTCAATCACACCACCAGCACCGGCAACAACAGCATCGATCGCGCGCGGCGAAGGCAAGCATGTAAACACTGTGTCTGATGCGTCGCACAGTTCTTTGATTGAACCCGCCAACTTTGCACCTTTGGCAACGAGCGGTGCTGCTGCGTCGGCATTGAGGTCATACACGGTGACTTCAAACCCGTTGCGCAGCAAACTGCCCGCCAAAAACTTGCCGATGTGACCTAGTCCGATAAATCCGCAACGCATATGATCTCCTGTCATAACTGAATCCAAGTTGTCTTCAAGTTGGTATAGCCCTCGATCGAGTGCAAGGAGCGATCGCGCCCAGTACCCGATTGCTTAAATCCACCGAATGGTGTGGTGATTGAACTGCGATCAAACGTATTGACCCACACGGTGCCTGCGCGCAGTTGACGTGCAATCTTGTGTGCCTTGGAAACATCGCGCGTCCACAATGCAGCGCCAAGACCATACTGCGAGTCATTGGCAATGCGCACTGCATCTTCGTCGTTGGTTACTCGAATTGAGCCAAGCACAGGGCCAAAGATCTCTTCTTGCTCGATCCGCATACCCGGCTTCACGCCCTTAAAGATGGTTGGCGGAATAAAGATGCCGCCCTTGACAGGCTCGACAGGAGTGCCACCCGTGTGCACAATCGCTCCCTCGCTCTTGCCAATGCTGATGTACTCATTCACGCGATCGAACTGCGAGCGATCGACAATCGTTCCCATTGCAGTCTTCGGGTCATATGTGTCGCCAGGCATAATTGTCTTTGAGACATCCTGAATCTTTTGCAGCAACTCGTCTTCAATCTTTTGGTCGACAACCATGCGAGTACCGGCATGGCATGTTTGGCCAGCGTTGTAAAACACACCCCACGCAATGGCCGATGCTGCGGCATCGATGTCCGGGCAGTCACTCAACACCACGTGTGGCGTCTTGCCACCGAGCTCAAGCGAGACAGCCTTGGCATTGCTTTCTGCCGAGTACTTCAAGAAATATTTGCCAACTTCAGTCGAGCCAGTGAAGGCCAGTTTGTTGACGTCCATATGCTTGCCGAGTGTGCCGCCACAGCTTGGGCCAAAACCATTGACGACGTTGAATACGCCTGCAGGCAAACCGGCTTGCACTGCGAGTTCTGCAAACAACAATGCCGATAATGGCGATTGTTCTGCTGGCTTCAAGATGACAGAGTTGCCACCCGCAAGTGCAGCGCCGACTTTCCACGAACTAATGATCAGTGGGTAGTTCCATGGAACTACAGCGCCGACCACACCCATCGGTTCGCGCTCTATCAAAGCAATCGAGTCACGAGGTACTGGAGCAATCTCGCCGTACAACTTGTCAATAGTTTCGGCATACCACTGAATGTTGTTGGCACACGATGCAACGTCAACATTGAGCGAATCGCTAATTGGTTTGCCGCAGTTCATGGTTTCGAGCAACGCCAGCTCTTCGGCATGATCACGAATCAGTTGTGCCCACTTGAGCATCACATTCTTGCGATCGAGTGGCGCCATTTCGCTCCAGATGCCAGCGTCAAATGTGCGTTTGGCTGCTGCAACTGCACGATTGACATCTTCGACATCACCCTCTGCAACGTTGGCAATGATGCTTCCATCACGCGGATTGATTGATTCAAATGTTTTGCCACTTGCCGCATCAACAAACTTGCCATCGATAAACAATTGCGTGCGCGATACTTTTTGGCCTGCGCGCTTTGTCCAGTCGGCAAGAGTGAGTTGTGCGGTCATGGTGGTCTCCGTCATGTTGGTTCGGGGGGAATATGTATTGATAACTGCGGCAAAACGGTATCAGCAATGACCCTTTCTTCTAGGATCTGAAGCGTGGAAACCAAAAAATTGCTGGTCGTCGCCTCGGTCGAGCGCACCGGCTCCACACTGTTGTGCTCAATACTGCGGGGCACGTTGGCCGCTGGCACCCCAGTGGAATACCTCAACATCCACACCCAAAACTTTGTCCGCTTCCGCGATAAATATGGAGTGCCAACGATCACTCCAGCTCGACTCCCTCTGAGCGCGCTTCGCAAACTGCTTGGCAAATCTGCATGGCGCGACATTTCGTATTTTTCACATGGCTCTTACTTGTCGTACCTCAGTCGACTTGCCCAAGTCAACACCACACAAAACGGTGTCTTCGGAATCAAGATGCACTGGAATCAATACAAGCGCCACTTGCTCGATCTCGATCTGAACGTCGACTACTGGGGTGTCCCCGTGCGCTGGGTACGCATCATGCGCCAAAACGAAATACGCCAGGCAATTTCGTTCGTACGCGCATCTCAGAGTGAGTCATGGAACAGCCACATGGAGATGCAACGAGAGCCAATCTATGACGGCGACGCAATCGTGAGTGCACTCGAACGAATCGCCAGCGAAAATACACAATGGCAAAAGTATTTTGTCGACAACAACATCGTGCCACTCGACATCACCTACGAGCAACTGACCCGCGACATGGACGCAACTGTTCGTTTGGTGATGGAGCACATCGATTCGCCCATCGACAGCGTTCCCGCCCCACAAACAAAGATTCAATCTGATGTCACCTCCAAAGAATGGGCAGAACGGTTTTTACTCGAGCACCCCGAGCACGCACACCGCGCCAACGTGTCAAGTTTGTAAGATAGAACAGTGAGCACCAAAAAGGTTTCCGACATCTTCGACCCAAGCGCCTGGCGCGAGGTTGAGGGTTTTTCGTTCAACGACATCACCTACCATCGCGCACTCGCCCACGGAACAGTGCGCATTGCATTCAATCGTCCCGAAGTGCGCAACGCATTTCGCCCTGCAACAGTCGATGAACTCTTTGTCGCTCTCGATCACGCTCGCCAATCAACCGACGTCGGTTGCGTGCTACTCACCGGCAACGGCCCATCGCCAAAAGATGGTGGTTGGGCATTTTGCAGTGGTGGCGACCAACGCATTCGGGGCAAAGACGGATACAAGTACGCCGACGGCGACACTGCGAGCACGATTAATCAAGGTCGCACTGGGCGACTGCACATTCTTGAAGTGCAACGGCTGATCAGATTTATGCCAAAGATTGTGATCTGTGTGGTACCCGGTTGGGCGGCGGGCGGCGGACACAGCCTGCACGTCGTTTGTGACCTCACTCTTGCAAGTAAAGAACACGCTCGCTTCAAACAAACCGATGCCGATGTAGCGAGTTTTGATGGTGGCTTTGGCTCGGCATATCTTGCTCGTCAAGTTGGCCAAAAATTTGCTCGAGAGATTTTCTTTCTTGGGCGCGAATACTCTGCTGACGATGCTCAACGAATGGGCATGGTCAATGCTGTTGTGCCCCACAGCGAGCTTGAGGCAACAGCATTGCAGTGGGCCAAAGAAATCAATTTGAAGAGCCCGACCGCACAGCGAATGCTCAAGTTTTCGTTCAACCTGATCGACGATGGCCTCGTTGGCCAACAAGTGTTTGCTGGCGAAGCCACACGACTTGCCTACATGACCGATGAAGCAGAAGAAGGACGCAACGCTTTTCTCGAAAAGCGCGACCCAAACTGGGATGCCTTCCCATGGCAGTTCTAAATTAGTTTTTCGTGATTATCGAAGTCGACGACGCATCTGACGAACGACTGAATGCATTTCGTTGGCGCGAACGACAACTCAACACCATCGCGCAACGCAAGGCCGCACAAGTTAACAACCTCGAATCAACTGGAATGTTTGTCGCAGAAGGCGACCTCGTTGTTCGCCGCGCACTTGAGGCAGGCTGCAAACCTTCCGTTGTTTTGTGCGACCCAAAATGTGCACAAGATTTCGTTGCCGACATCACCCAACATGGCGGCATCACGCTGAGCGCCTCGGCCGACATTCGTCGCGAGGTCACTGGGCTTGGAGTGCCCCTTGACGCAATCGGAGTATTCCACCGCCCAGCTCTGCGCGATGCACAAACGCTCATCAGCACGTCGAACCGCCTCGTCATCCTCGATTGCATCGACAACCCCAGCAACGTTGGCGCCATTGCACGAAGCGCAGTTGCCCTTGGATGGGATGCAATGCTGCTCGACACCACATCGAGCGATCCACTTACACGCCGCGCATTACGAGTGTCGATGGGCACCACCTTCAACTTGCCATATGCACGAATCGCCGATATGCCAAGCACATTGAGCGATCTTGTCACGAGAGGTTTTGCCGTAGTTGGCATGGCACTCTCTCATCCTTCACGACCTGTTGTTCCAATGACTCATGTGCGCCTCGACGACACTCAGCCGCGTGCTCTTGTGCTTGGGTCTGAGCGACAAGGTCTCAGCCAATCCACGATCGAGGCGTGCACAATCCTCACCTCAATTCCGATGGCACCGGGCATCGACTCGCTCAACGTTGCGTCTGCAACCGCGATTGCGTGTTACGCGCTCAAATAGTTTCTCTACGCGTATTGACCATGGCCGTAGAAGCCATCGCCATGTACTCCATGAGTTGCTGATGAACCGCTTCATTGGGCGAAAGTTCATCGACTGCCGCCATCATGTGCACCATCCAACGATCTCGTTCGCGCTCACCAATCACAAATGGAAAATGCCTTTGTCGCAACTTGGGATGTCCCCGCTCATCGCTATACGTGGTTGGTCCACCCCAATATTGCTGCAAGAAAAGTTTGAGACGCTCTTTTGCGCCGCTCAGGTCGGACTGCTCCGGGTACATGGGCAACAGCACGTCGTCGGTAACTACTCCTTCGTAAAAACGATCCACCAACCGATCAAAGAAATGTGATCCGCCTACTTCGTCGAACAGACTCATGAACTAGAAAAACTCTGGTTCTTCCCAGCCGACAAATATGTCTGGCAGGTCTGTGCTCACAAGGTCGGTAAAAACTGCAGGACGCTTTTGCAAAAAGCTCATCACACCTTCGCGAGTATCTGCCGAACGACCGCGTTCTTGAATACCCCGAGAATCAACACGATGTGCCTCCATTGGGTGCGAAGCACCAAGCATTCGCCACATCATCTGCCTGGCAAGTGCCACCGAAACGGGAGCAGCATTGTCCACGATTTCTTTCGCAAGTTCGCGAGCAACCTGCAATAACTCGGCTTGCGGATGAATGCTTCGCACGAGCCCACCGCGCAGAGCTTCGTCCGCCAAGAAAACACGGCCTGTTAGCACCCATTCTTGCGCTTGTGCGATACCCACAAGTCGTGGCAAAAACCACGACGAACAGGCCTCTGGCACAATGCCACGGCGAGCAAACACGAAGCCGATCTTTGCCGTGTCTGAGGCAATACGAATATCCATCGGCAATGTCATCGTTGCGCCGATGCCCACCGCTGCCCCATTGATTGCGCCAATGATTGGCTTATTGCACCTAAACATGCGCAGAGTCACCATGCCACCGCCATCACGGCGCACCGATGTTGCAGTCTGGCCACTCATTTTGCCATCACTAAAGGTGTCAGCCCCATGCGACAAGTCGGCACCCGCACAAAATGCGCGACCACTGCCCGTAACGATCACTGCGCGCACGTTGTCATCGGCATCAATTTCGTCAAATACCTGCAGCAACTCATTCATCATGACGCCAGTGAATGCGTTCATCTTGTCTGGTCGATGAAGCGTGACCGTCGCGATATTGTCGCTGACCTCATACATAATTTCTGTGTACATGTGCTCAGCGCCTTTGTATTTGAGAGTTGTTACGTCTATACGACTATTTATCTACACGTCTAGGAATCGTGAAGCGGCAATGGCCGACCCAACAGCGCCAACAAGTGCACCGATTGCAAGAATTAAGAGCATCACTCCAGTGAGATACCCCGATGGAACTACAAGCGAACTAATACCGGTGCCGGGCTTGAACCCAGCGACACCATTGGTCCATGCAGAGTTGAGCACCCAGAGCCCACCGCACGACGCAATACCGCCAAGAAGCCCATGCAACAGGCCTTCAAGCATGAATGGCACGCGAATAAACCAGTTGGTTGCACCAACCAATTTCATCACTTCGATCTCGCGTCGGCGCGCAAACATTGCGGTTCGAATGGTGTTCCAGATCAGACCTACCGCCACCACCAACAACACGAGCGACATCACCAACGTTACTGTTCGCACAAATCGCGACAGCGTCGAGATCACTTGAAATTCGTCTTCTGCCAAAGCCACATCTTGCACACCTGGCAATGAACGGTATTGCTCACTCAAACTGCGCACGAGTTCGGGGTCTTGAGTGATTGGAACAACCTTGAACTGTGAAGGGATGTTGTCGGGTGTCAACAAACTCAAGGTGACTGGGTCGCCCACAAAAATACGCTTGGCTTCTTCATAACTCTGTGTTTTATCGAGATATCGCAATTTGTCAACGTCAATGATTGTCGGAGCAGCCTTAATCGTTTGATCAATCAACGAGATCTGCTCTGGTGTTGCGTCGCTTCTCACAAACACGATCATTTCAACATCGCCGCGCCACTGCACAAGCAAATTATCGAATGCGCGCTGAATTAAAAACGTTGCGCCCACCAACAACAGCGCAATAGCCGAAGTAAGAATGGCGGCGACGGTGAGGGTGAGGTTGCGTCGAAAACTCGCCCACATCTCGCGAAAAGCGTATGCAACGCGGGCGATCATTCGTACACCCCACGTTCTTGGTCGCGCACTATGACACCTCGGTCGAGTTGAATCACTCGCTTGCGCATGGCATTAACTACGCGGTGGTCGTGAGTAGCCATCACCACTGTTGTTCCTGTGCGATTAATTTCTTCAAGCAGCGCCATGATGCCCTCGCCCGTTGCTGGGTCGAGGTTTCCGGTTGGCTCGTCGGCCAACATGATGAGGGGCCGATTAACAAACGCGCGCGCAATCGATACTCGCTGTTGCTCTCCGCCCGACAATTGCTCGGGAAAGCGGTCTTCTTTGCCCGCAAGCCCAACCAACTCAAGCACGACTGGCACTTGACGATTGATCACATGTCGTGGCTTACCGATGACCTCGAGTGCAAAAGCAACGTTTTCAAACACCGTTTTATTGGGCAACAACTTGTAGTCCTGAAACACATTGCCCATATTGCGACGCAGGTATGGCACGCGAGACTCTGCCATTTCGTTGACGTTTTGCCCGGCCACCCACACATCACCGCGCTCGGGTTGTTCTTGACGGTTGATCAAGCGCAACAGGGTTGACTTGCCAGACCCAGATGGACCAACCAAAAACACGAAGTCGCCTTTAGCGATGTCGAAACTTGCATCTCGAACGGCCACCGTTTCGGTGCCGTACCTTTTGGTCACATTTTCCAAACGGATCATGGAGCCCCTCTCAGGCGACAAACAAAGAGTTTAGTTTATGAATCAGAGTTTGCACGACGCCACCGCAGAAAGCCCTCCATAAAGAGATTGAGGTCTCCGTCCAAGACCCCAGCAATATTTCCGCTCTCAATCTCGGTGCGCACATCTTTCACCATCTGGTATGGCTGCATCACGTAGGAACGAATCTGACTGCCCCATCCGATAGCAGGTGGTTTGCCAGCAATCTTTTTCATCGCGGCATCTCGTTCTTCTTCGATGCGTGACGCAACCATTGTCTTGAGTCGCTTCAACGCACTTTCGCGGTTTTGTAATTGCGAACGCTCTTGTTGCGACGATGCAACGAGTCCGGTTGGTTCATGGATCAAGCGCACAGCAGACGAAGTTTTGTTGACATGCTGACCGCCAGCACCCGAAGCACGAAATACTTCCATTCGGATATCTGATTCGTTGATCTCAACATCGGCCTCGTCGAGGATTGGCCACACTTGAACACTGGCAAAACTTGTTTGACGTCGACCCTGGTTGTCGAAAGGACTGATGCGCACCAACCGATGTGTGCCCCGCTCAGATGTGAGCAACCCATACGCATATCGACCACGCACCGTAAAGTCGGCCGACAAAATACCTGCTTCGGTGCCCAATGAGATATCGCCAATCTCGATTGCAAAGTTGCTGCGCTCTGCCCATCGCGTGTACATGCGCAAGAGCATCTCGCTCCAGTCTTGGGCATCGACGCCACCGTCTTTCGCATTGATCTGAACAATCGCGTCCATCTCGTCATGAATTCCGGTAAACAAACTGCGCAGTTCGAGTGCATCTAGTTTGGTGCGCACACCATTGATGCCGTTTTCCAGATCTGGTTCTTGACTTGCATCATCAATCTCTCGCGCCATCTCGTGCAGCACTTCAAGATCGTCCACCGACTCTGACAACTGTGCAAATTCGTCGAGATCGGCTTTGAGATTGACATATTCGGTGTTGATTTTCTTTGCGTTGTCTTGGTCGTCCCACAAGTCTGGACGAGCAACATCAACCTCAAGCACTTTCATGCGCTCGCCACCTGCTTCAACCTTGAGATAAACAAAGGCCTCGCTAACACGTCGCCGAATTTCGGTGAGGTCGTTGGAAAAATCGCGCATGGTTTTAAAAAGTCAATTAGTTGCGCCCGTGGCACAACTTGTACTTTTTGCCCGAACCACATGGGCACATCGCATTTCGCGGGGTTGTCGACCAATCATCTGCCGACTTGACAATCGTTTTCACGATTGGTTCTGATTGCAGTGGCACACCAGTTTCCGCGGCAGCAATCGCGGCAAAACCGCCATCGGATTCTGAATCAAACGATGTTTCTTGAATATTGCTCACGTGCAGTACTGGTGCTTCGTTTTTTACCACCTGCACATGCATTACGTATTTCACAAAGTCTTGAGCAATGCCCTTCATCAGGGTGCCAAACATCTCGAAGCCCTCACGCTGCCATTCGGTGAGCGGATCTTTTTGACCCATCGCACGCAGGTTGATGCCCTCTTGCAAGTAATCCATCTCTTCAAGATGTTCTCGCCAACGCTGGTCGATGATCCGCAACATCACTTGACGCTCGATCTCGCGCATCGTTGTTTCGCCCATCTCGGCTTCGCGAGCGGCATAAAAAACAGAAGCATCAGACATCACGAGGTCATACATTTCGTCGGTGTCGGCACACTGTTCGAGGCGATGGCTCGTCACAGTAGATGGCCAAAACGAAACAAGTTCGCGAGCCAAGCCGTCGAGATCCCATTCGTCGTTCGCGTCCGACACACAGTGACTGTCAATGAGCGAATCGACTGCTTCTGCCAAATACTCCATGGCAGCAACTTTGAGGTCGAGGCCTTCCAAAATCTGGTCACGGCGCTGATAAATAATCTTGCGCTGCTCATTCATCACTTCGTCATACTTGAGAACGTTTTTACGAATTTCGCCGTTTCGTTGTTCGACAGTTGTTTGCGCCCGCTCGATGGCCTTAGTTACCATCTTTGCTTCGATCGCTTCGTCATCTGGCAGTGCACGACCCATCACCCAACTCAAGGCACCAGTTGCAAACAAGCGCATCAATTCGTCGTCGAGGCTTAAGTAAAAACGGCTCTCGCCTGGGTCGCCTTGGCGACCAGACCGACCACGCAATTGATTATCAATGCGACGCGACTCGTGACGCTCGGTGCCAAGCACATAGAGGCCACCAACACTGCGCACCTTGTCGCCCTCAATCTTGCACAAAGCAGTAAATACGGCCAGCTCCTCGGCGTATCGCTTTTGTGCCGCGGCACGAGCCTCTCGGTACTCATCGGGCATTTGCTCGAGTGGCAGAGACAATGCAAATTCATCGATCAGCGTGTCGGCATTGAAACCCTCTTGCAGCACCTTGGCACGAGCAAGACCCTCTGGGTTTCCGCCGAGCATGATGTCGACGCCACGTCCAGCCATGTTGGTTGCAACAGTGACGCTGCCTATACGTCCGGCCTGCGTAACAATTGAAGCTTCGCGTGTGTGCTGCTTGGCATTGAGTACTTCGTGTTTGATGCCATGTTTGTCGAGTTCGCGCGACAGCAACTCGCTCTTTTCGACGCTGACAGTGCCGACCAAGACTGGTTGTCCCTTTTTGTGTTTCTCTTCAATATCGGCAACAACCGTCTTGAATTTGGCAGCTTCCGTCTTGAAAATTAAGTCTGCTTGGTCGATGCGCACCATCTCGCGATTGGTTGGGATGGGCACAACTTGCAGGCCATACGTGTTCATCAACTCTGCAGCTTCAGTTTGAGCAGTACCCGTCATTCCGGAGAGTTTGTCGTACATGCGGAAATAATTTTGCAACGTGACCGTAGCAAGTGTTTGGTTTTCTTCTTTGATCTTGACGCCCTCTTTGGCCTCGACAGCCTGGTGAATGCCTTCACTCCAGCGACGCCCTTCAAGAATACGACCGGTAAATTCGTCAACAATTTTTACTTCGCCATCTTGAATGATGTAGTCCTTGTCGCGCTGATACAACACCGCTGCTTTGAGCGCAACTTGCAATTGGTGCACCAAGTTTTGTTGCACTTCGTCATACAAGTTGGCAATGCCAAGTTGCTGCTCTACTTTTTCAATACCAGACTCGGTTGGCACAACCACTCGCTTGTCTTCTTCAACTTCATAATCAACATCGCGCTTGAGCGACCGCACGATCGAAGCAAACTGGTAGTACGACTTGGCAGCGTCGGCAATGCGTCCGGAAATAATCAATGGAGTGCGAGCCTCGTCAATCAAGATTGAGTCAACTTCGTCAACTATCGCGAAATAATGTCCGCGCTGAACTTTTTCTTCTTTGGTACCAGCCATGTTGTCGCGCAGATAGTCGAAACCAAATTCGTTGTTTGTGCCATACGTGATGTCGGCCATGTAATCAATGCGCTTCTCTGCCGCCGACGTGCGCACACCAGGAATGACGAGACCAACTTCGAGTCCAAGCCAACGGTGAATACGACCCATCCACTCGGAGTCGCGTTGCGCGAGATAATCGTTGGTGGTCACCAAGTGCACACCTTTTTGGGGTAACGCGTTGAGGTAAGCAGGCAATGTTGAAACCAACGTTTTGCCCTCTCCCGTGCGCATTTCGGAAATCCAGCCAGCATGCAGAGCAGCCCCACCCATCATCTGTACGTCGTAATGACGCTGACCAATGACACGTAATGACGCTTCACGAACCACTGCAAATGCTTCGACCAATAAATCATCGGTGTCTTCACCGCGCTCGATACGCGAGCGAAACTCGGCGGTCTTGCCTTTAAGGGCCTGATCAGACAACGCATGGATCTCTGGCTCTTGAGCATTGATATCGGGAATGATCTCGGCCAAAGCCTTGACCTTTTTGCCCTCACCGGCGCGAAGAATGCGATCAAGAAGGGCCATACGACCCTGAATCCTACCTTCGAAGGCCGTGCCTGAGAGCGCTTGCAATTGCCACACAGGTCACTTGTTGAGCGCCCGCCTCACGCAATGCGTTGGCTGCGCACCTCATGGTGGTGCCTGTTGTGACCACATCATCAACGACAATCACGTGTGTGCCACCCCGTAGATTGCGCGCTGAATACACCGAGCCCGCCAAGCGCGCAAGTCGCGGTGCCCCCGTTTGCACATTGGTAGAAGTTTTAATCAAGAGTCGCTTGCAGGGCACTCCAATTTCTTTAGCCAAGCGTCGGGCAAGCAATTCCGATTGATCGTGACCACGTCCACGCACTCGTTTTTTGCTTGTAGGCGCCCACGTCACCACATCACATACGGTCGAGACGTTCGGTAGATGTTGGATGAGTCGCTGAGCCAATAGCGCGCAGAGAACGGGCACCACTTGCCGCCGATTTCGATATTTCAGGCTCAGTATCAGCCTGCGGGCAATACCTTCGTAAGCAACAGCCACAACTGCACCCTCGCATGTTGGTTGTGGCATCGCAAAGAGTTTGTCTCGACACTGCGCACAAAGAGTTCGTGCAGCACAACCACACGCTTCACATCGCAATTGAAACAACATTGCTTACCTCCAAACCATTAGTGTTTGCGCGTGTCAAATTATTTTGTCGAACCGCTCAAAGATCGCCCGATCGAGCGACTCACCCGATGTGTGTTTGGGTTAACACTTTTCGGAACTGGAATTGGCATGCAAAAAGCTGGCAACCTCGGCTTGCCACCGTGGGACGTCTTTCATGATGGAGTCAGCAAGATCATCAATGTGCCATTTGGCCGAACCATTGTGATCACGAGTGTGTTTGTGATGCTGTTGTGGATTCCACTGCGCCAAGCACCAGGACTCGCAACCATTTTGAACGCTGTTGAGGTTGGCGTCACTGCCGACATCTTTTTGTCAATTGTTCCGCAGGCAGATGCGATGCCACTACGAATATTTTTGATGCTCGGTGGCATCGTGGTGACCGGAATTGGTTCGGGTTTTTACATCGGTGCGGGTCTTGGCCCTGGGCCTCGAGACGGATTGATGGTCGGTCTTGCAAAGCGTGGAATTAATATCGGTAAAGCGCGTACCGGCGTCGAAATCGCGGTGTTAATCATCGGAATGCTGTTGGGTGGCTCGATCGGAATCGGCACCGTCGCATTTGCAGTACTGATCGGACCAATAGTCGCGAAAACTCTTCCGCTACTACAGATCCGACCAGCAAAATAAACTGCTGTTGTACACCAGCCAATTAATAGCGGTAGTTGTCTGCCTTAAACGGACCATTGTGCGCAATGCCCAGGTAGTCAGATTGCTCATCTGAAAGTTTGGTCAGCACGGCTCCGAGTGCACCCAAGTGCAGGGATGCCACTTTTTCGTCAAGTGCCTTTGGCAAGACGTACACACCAAGTGGATACTTGTCGGTGTTATTGAACAGTTCCATCTGAGCAATGACCTGGTTTGAAAATGAGCAACTCATCACGAAACTCGGGTGTCCAGTTGCGCAACCCAAGTTGACAAGTCGTCCTTCTGCCAACACGATCACTGCGTGGCCATCTTGAAACGTCCACAAGTCAGTGCCTGCCTTGAGTTCGTCGCGGGTTGCACCGCTGCGAGCCAAACCAGCCATATCGATCTCGTTGTCAAAGTGGCCAATGTTGCACACGATTGCGTTGTGCTTCATTTTTGCCATGTGATCAACAGTGACGATTGCTTCGTTGCCAGTTGCGGTCACAAACACATCGGCCGTTGAAACGAGTGCGTCAAGCGTGTTGACTTCGTAACCCTCCATGGCTGCTTGCAATGCATTGATCGGATCGATCTCGGTGACTACAACTCGTGCACCTTGACCGCGCAAACTTTGAGCACAGCCTTTGCCGACGTCGCCGTAACCACACACCACTGCCAACTTGCCAGCCAACATCACATCGGTCGCACGGTTGATGGCGTCGATCAACGAGTGACGACATCCGTACAAGTTGTCAAACTTGGACTTGGTAACACTGTCATTCACGTTGATTGCAGGAAACAACAACTCGCCTTTTTCTGCCATCTTGTACAGACGCTTGACTCCTGTAGTCGTTTCTTCGGTGACACCCTTAATCCGTTTGGCCATCGTTGTCCACTTTTTTGGCTCTGATTTGAGCGAGCGCTGCAACAGACCAAGCACAATTGCCATCTCTGGGTTGGACGCCGTTGTCGGATCTGGCACTGCACCTGCTGCTTCGTATTCGACACCCTTGTGCATCAACATGGTTGCGTCGCCACCGTCATCCAAAATCATGTTTGGGCCATCACCATCTGGCCATGTCATCATCTGGTCGGTTGCCCACCAATATTCCTCGAGCGTCTCGCCCTTCCATGCAAACACAGGAACACCATTTGGTTCTTCGACCGAACCGTTCGGACCAACAGCGATCGCTGCGGCTGCGTGATCTTGTGTCGAGAAAATATTGCAACTTGCCCAACGCACCTCTGCGCCAAGTTCGGTGAGTGTTTCAATTAACACTGCAGTTTGAATGGTCATGTGCAGCGAACCCGAGATACGAGCGCCCTGCAAAGGTTTTGTCTTGCCGAATTCTTTGCGCAGTGCGCGAAGGCCTGGCATTTCATGTTCGGCTAAGTGAATCTCTTTGCGTCCAAATGGTGCAAGAGAAAGATCGGCGACGCGAAAATCACGGCGTTGGGCAAATGAGGTCATACGGGTTCCTTCGTGAGTGAATGTGGCTGAAAGTTGATGAGCCCTGGCCAGCTGGCACGGGATTAGTTTGGCCCATCTAGACAAGCAATACTAGACGAAAACTACGATCCAAATGTAGGAGCGATGTGCCTATCGAGGATCCTTTGCGACAAGCGGTCGTGTTCACTTGCATCTATCGTGACTGCCTCATCGACCAGCATCACAGGGATGCCCTCAACGATGTTGTACTTGCGCTGCAACCGCGGGTTGTACAAGAAGCCTTCTGCTTCGAAGTAATACAGCGCCCCCTTGTCTTGTGGGCAAGCCAAAATCTGGAGCAACTTTGCATCGAGTGACATAACGCTCATCTTACAGTCGGAGGCTAGGTGCGCTTAAGCAGTGATGCTGGCGAGTAGCTCAACGACGTGGGTGTCGCACTCATCACGCGTAGAAGCCTCAAGGTTGAGACGCAACAGTGGCTCGGTGTTGGATGCGCGCACATTGAACCACCATGAACCGCAATTCACCGTCAATCCGTCGACGCGATCCTGTGAGTACGACCCATAGTCGAGCGCAATCCGCTCGATAACAGCATTGATGTCTTTGACCGTTGTGTTGATCTCGCCACTCGACGCATAGCGCTCGAGAGGTTGACGCATTTGAGAAAGTGATTTGCCCGTGTGGCACATCTCGCCCAGCACGCCCATCGTCGCAATGAGTCCGCTGTCGGCGCGATAGTTGTCGGCAAAGTAATAGTGACCAGAGTGCTCGCCCGCAAACACGGCACCAGTTTCGGCCATGATCTGCTTCATAAAACTGTGGCCGTTTTTTGTGCGAATGCCAATGCCGCCGAGTTCTGCAATCACTTCCGGTACGGCCCGTGAACAAATCAGGTTGTACAGAATGGTCGCGCCTGGGTGCGTGCGCAAGAATCGTGAGGCCAATAACGCAGTTGTCGTGCTGCCCGACATTCCGCGGCCCTTTTCATCAACAACAAACACTCTGTCGGCGTCGCCATCGAATGCAAGCCCAACATCAAAACCACCGGCCAACACTCGCGCTTGCAAGTCTCGCTGGTTTGCGGGCTGCAAAGGGTCGGCTGGATGATTGGGAAATGTTCCGTCGAGTTCGCCGTACATCACTTCAAGCTCAAATGCACCGAGTCGTTCAAAAACTGCGGGCACAACTAAACCGCCCATGCCATTTGCGGTATCGGCGACAATCTTGAGGGGACGCAACGTATCGGCACTAATAAATTTGACGACATGATCGACAAACTCTGAAAGCAGATTCATGTGGCTGAGCGTGCCAGCTTTTGCGGCATGGGTTGGCTCATTGCCTTCCATTACTGCAGTTGCGGTTACCAGCATCTCGCGCAAGCCATTGTCGATACCGATTGATCGCGCACCAGACAGGCAACACTTGATGCCGTTGTATTGCGCAGGGTTGTGCGACGCAGTAAACATTGCGCCAGGCATGTTGAACTTGCCCGATGCGTAGTACAACAAGTCGCTCGATGCTAAGCCAACGTTGGTGACATCTACTCCGTGCGCAAGTGCGCCGCGCTGAAATGCGTCGACCAGTTCTGGACCACTTGGTCGCATGTCGTGAGCAACAACAATGGCACTCGCGCCGGTAAATTTGGCGAATGCCACACCAAATGCGTAGGCGGCAGATGCATCCAACTGTTCCGGCACAATTCCGCGAATGTCGTAAGCCTTAACGATTGCTTGGAGGTCTGGCACGAGTTACAAGGCTACTGAAATTCTCTTCTCATTTGGCGTCGCCTATATATAAGGACTCCGATACCGATCAAGGTCAATAGATATGCCAAGTAATCGAGTGAGGTTGATCCGTAGTGCATCTTGACATTGTTGCTGGTGGGAATGACCACCATCATGTTTGGTGCAACGCGATATGGACCTTTTGCACCGTCCACTTTCCAGTTTGGAAAGTAACTCACGCGCACCAACACGGGTACGCCAATGGTGTCGACAGAAAACGACACCGTGTTTTGGCCTTGCACCACATTGCTCACAGCAACAGGCTTCAATAAAACGGGCACAATGGCTGGTGCAGGCATCACGATGTCGACCCGGCGACCAGATGCCCCTGGCTCACCGTCACGGCGAGCTAGATCAACTTGCGCATCGACGCGTTGCCACTCGCGTGGTCCAGCATCGGCTGGCATTGCTGCCCATTCATCCGGGTGCTGAAACCAGCTCATACCAATTTCAAGCCACCGTTCGCGCGGGTCACCATTTGCCATCTCAACAACAACAGGCTGCTGAGCAAGTGGCACCACCAAGTCACTCTCACTCACGCGAAAGATCACCCACGGACCAGATTGAGCAACTTTGACGAGTCCTGGCTGTGCCGTTGCTGCTGTTACCGCTTCAGGGGTATAGCCCATGAAGTACTTGACACCGAGCGTGCGCATGTACGCAACGCCCTTGGCCGCATCGTTGTTGTCGTATCGCAATTCTCGTACGGGGTTGCTGCTTTGCTTCGACATCGCAGCAGCAGTAACGAAGTGATACGGGGTCGTGCCCGCAGCCTCAAAAAACAGACCCTCCATCGATCCGATGCAACCGTCCGTCCAATACGGCAACAGCATCAAACCCATCGTTGTGCCGTACTTATTGAGGTCTCCATTGTTTTCCCAGAGCGCTCTGCCACATCCTTGCTCTGGGTCTGCACCGAGCGATTTCATGGTCTGCACCACATCGTGATATTCGCCGTACGCAGTCTTGCCCTCATAGCCCGAGAAATTCCAGCGCGCCCAACCATCAACAAACCCGTCGTTGGAAGCAGCGCCGCGAAGTGGACCCCATACGTATTCAGATTTATTTTGGGTATTGGTTGACACGTGTCCAAACGGCAACTCTTGAAAACGAAATCCAAGAACAATACATGTGACTACAACAAACGAAACCAAGACTCCAAAATTGAACGAGACCTTGTCCCGAACCGAAGAAATCTGAGCAATTTGCACAGTCTCTTCAGAGTGATGCTGAGCAATACCGCGTCGAACAATTCGTTCAAGCACCAACGCACGCGCAGCAAACGCTCCTACTTCATAGATGCCGATTGCAAAAAGAAAGTAGCGAAACAGATACAGGAACGGGAGTAAACGCGGATTCCAAAGCAAGCCAATGATCGGCAGACCTCCGCGCGTAAAGTACACGCCACAAGCAAGCACTAGGCAATACACACCCATCCACATGCCGATCTTGTGGCGACGCACCACCTGAGCGGCAAAGCCGATAACTGCGAGCGAAATGATGATGATGTCCCACAGACTGCTCAATGGAAAGAACATCTTCCAAAATGAGTCGGTCGATCCACTTGGTCGAGCCTCGTATTTCATGTCGGTCATGTATGCATGGCTCGTGACAAACGGAATCACCCAAAATGCCGAGAGTAAAAAAGCGATCGCAATGATCTTTGCGCCAAAAACAAGTGGCTTCTTGTCTCGAAGTCCGTCGGCTCCGCGCTGAACCCAAAACAACAACATCAGTGCTACTCCGACAAACACAAACAGCAGCACAATGCCATGGCTGAGAGCCGCCAATGCAATAACGATGGAGCCAGAGGCCAAGTATTTTCCGGTCTCAAGACCGCGAGCTACGAGCGCAAAACCCAAGATGCCAAGAGTTAATGCGATTGAAAACGAAAATTCACCAGCCATCGTTGACGCAATGTTTCCGCCATAGATCGTGAAACTTTCGTCATACAAAAATATTGTTACTGCTACAGCCAACATTTCCGGAATTGGGTATGCGAAGCGGGCAAACTTCCCAAACAGCCACGTGCAATACGGCAACGTCAAAATTCCTATTACCGCAGCGATCTTGATTGCTATGCCATACGGCAAAACAATGTTTAACACGACGATAAACAACGCTGGCACCACCATGTAATAGCGATACACGGGCAATCCCGCATACCAATCCATACTCCACCCCGCTAAGCGAAAATGATTGAGCAAGTGATCGCGCAAAAATGCTGGGCCCCACACATGGGCACCCATGTCTCCACCCGTTGGCGTGTTATTGCGCAAGATGAGTTCGGGATGCAAGGTGAGCAAAAGAAACACCGTCGCTCCGCCGACGACGATGATGGTCGAGAGGCGTTTCCAATAATCGGCATTCGACTCAAACTGCGCCGACCATGAGCGAAGTCGGGAAGTGTGTGCGTTGACGTCAGATTCGTTCACCACATCCCTATCTTATGATGAGTTTCAACTGGTGAGCGAAACAAGCAACAAGCCCGTCAAATTGAACGCCAGGTGGGTCACCACAGACAGCCCAACTCGTTGTGTGCGTTTGTAACAAAGCCCCAGCACGATGGCAAAAGCAAACAGGCCAGGAAATTCAATTGGCTTAAGGTGCACGACGGTGAACCATGCCGCAGTGATGAACAATGCCCAGGTGCCACCGATACGCGACTGCAATCCACCCTGGATAAAACCGCGATACACCAATTCCTCAACCAGTGGCGCTCCGACTACGACAACAAGGATGAGAACAACAAACCATGCTCCATGTGCAGCGTCGGCCATGTCTTTCGCCCGAGTCTCGACGCGCTGCGGGTTAAAAGTGTTGGGCCACCACTTGTTGAGCGGCCAGTTGACAGCATTCATGAGCACAACTTGGCAAAAAATTCCAAGAGGAATGCCCAGCCAATCTCTTGTTGTGAACCGCAGCCCAAAATATTCACGAAAATCTGTTCGCGAACGACGAGCAACCGCTTGCAGCATCAGCATAAACGGCACCCACAACCCGAGAGCAGAAAGCGCCAACACCCATGTGGTCGGCGAGTCGGCTGTGGCGCTGTTATCCACACCAGTTATTGACATCACTGCAGCGCTCAGTACTACGGCGGTCACATAACAACCGAGCCACAATAAAATGATCGAGATTACTGATCGATTTTTTTGCGGTTCAACACTTGGCGGCGGCCAAGGTGCCTGATTCATCCTGCTAAACGATTTGGAATCACCATCGTGAAGCGATCACGACGATCTTCAAGGCGCCATCCGGTGGGCACAACAAAGCGCTGCGAGTGGCGGAGACACAGGTCATACGCATGCGGGTCACGCTCTACTGCAAGGTCATCAATCCAGACCAATGCGCGCCCGTATTGATACGTCAGCGTTACGGCTGCTGGTTGTGAACATGTTGAGCGAGAACAATGACGGGCCATGTGCCCACAATAATCTCGATTGATTGCAGTTTGAGGGACTGTTCAATACTGCAACAAGTGTCCGTATCCAAGTTCCCATAGCATTGTCTCATGAGTAAATTGCCACCCCCACCCCCACCGTCAAACTCTTCATCTTCCAACCCTGGATCGTCGCGTAAACCACGCAAAGGTCTGTCAAACAAATCAAATAATTCTGGTGGCTCGCCAACGGGCAAAGATCGACCGTCAATGCCAAGGTGGGCAGTTTGGGCACTCATCGCAGTAGCCGCAGCACTGATTATTGGACCACGTTTTATTCCTTCAACGACGGCAACAAAATTTACCTACACACAATTCCTCGAGGCTGTATCTAATGGCCAAGTCACCTCCATCAAAATCAACAACCTCTCCAACATCATCAGCGGAGAGCTGGCAGACGGCGACTCATTCACAACGACTGGTGCTGTCACACTGTCCGACGCAGACGAACAACTTCTCAAGTCAAAAAATGTTGACTACGACTACTCAACTCCGCAGGGCAACTTCTTCACCAGTCTGATTCCGATCTTGCTGCCATTCCTCTTGATCATGGGCTTTTTTATCTGGATGCAGCGACGCGCGATGGGCCAGGCCGGCAGCATCATGTCGATTGGTCGGAGCCGAGCCAAAAATTTCAATGCCGACAAGCCTGTCACCACTTTTGCCGACGTGGCCGGGTATGAAGGCGTCAAGCAAGAGATCAAAGAAGTCGTTGACTTCTTGCGCACACCAGAGCGATTTAAAGAAATCGGTGCTCGCGTGCCGAAGGGCATTTTGCTCGTTGGTCCTCCGGGCACTGGCAAAACATTGTTTGCTCGCGCAGTTGCTGGCGAAGCCGGCGTCGGATTCTTGTCGGTCACTGGCTCTGACTTCATGGAAATGTTTGTAGGTGTTGGTGCAAGCCGTGTGCGCGACCTCTTTCAACAAGCAGCCAAGATGGGACGCGCAATTATTTTTGTCGACGAAATCGATTCGATCGGTCGCAAGCGTGGCGCAGGTCTTGGCGGTGGGCACGACGAGCGCGAGCAGACGCTCAATCAAATGCTGGCCGAGATGGACGGCTTTGAAGCCACCGAGGGCATTGTTGTGTTGGCAGCAACCAACCGTCCAGACATTTTGGATGCTGCACTGCTTCGCCCAGGTCGCTTTGATCGCCAAATCATTGTTCCATTGCCAGAATCAGACGAGCGTTTGGCGATTCTCAAAGTGCACTCGGTGGGCAAGCGCATGGGCCAAGACGTTGATCTCGACACCATGGCTAAGGCAACTCCTGGCATGAGTGGCGCCGACTTAGCCAACCTTGTCAACGAGGCAGCACTCTTTGCCGTGCGTCGTGGATCAACCCATATCGAGCGCATCGACTTTGAAAATGCTCGCGACAGAGTCGTCTTGGGAGCCAGCCGTGAAAGCCTCGTGCTCAACGCAGAAGAAAAACGCGCAACGGCATATCACGAAGGTGGACACGCAGTTCTTGCCACCGTGTTGCCACACAGTGATCCACTGCACAAAGTAACTATTCTCCCCCGCGGTATGGCGCTCGGTGTCACGTGGACGCTGCCAGCAGAACGACACACGTATTCGCGTGAGTTTTTCGAAGACGTGATCTGCAAAGCAATGGGTGGACGTGTTGCAGAGATGATGGTATTTGGTTCACTCAACAGTGGTGCCGCCAACGACCTCGAACAAGCCACAGGAATTGCGCGTCGAATGGTTCGCGAATGGGGCATGAGCGATGCAGTTGGCCCAATGGCATGGTCTGGACAGCAGCAGGTTTTCCTTGGCGAAGACTTGATGACAAGTGGGCGCGAATACTCCGACGAAACGGCGCGCAAGATCGATGAAGAAATTGGTCGCATCTTGCTCGAGCAAGAAAAACGCGCTCGTGTGATGCTCGAAAAGCATCGACCAGGTTTGGACTTAGTCGCCCAATCCCTTCTCGACAATGAGACAATCGATGGTGCAATGGTTTCTCGCTTAGTCCAACAAGGGCTCGGTCAGCCAACACGGGTCACCGAAGGTAGATCGTCCAACGATTCACCAACTCAATTACACGACTGAGTCTCGAACCCTCGCCAACGCAGCCCACATGTCGGTTGCGGTTACTGGTCCTAAAAAATTTGCCTGCACGACCCCGTTTGAGTCGGCCATTAACACCGACGGAACAGCATCGATCTTGTAACGAGCATGCAACGCTCGTTCTGCCGTGTATTCAAGTATCTGAATCGCAACGCTAGTTGTTTCGAGCACTCGCACTTTACGTTCGATATCGGCACATGTCGTGCACGAAGCAGAGGTAAATGCCAACACAATCCACTGCGCATCTGGTCGCACAAAATCTGCTCGATCTATTTGGGTTGGCAATTCTGAAGTGCCTTGCGTGGGCGCGTCTACTTGTCGTTTGCGTTGCCACAGATTGGCAAGCAATGCAACCACGATCACTACTCCAACAATCACAAACCGAATCACGGCGCTAACACATCCACTTGTGGTGAGGGCAAATGCGGAAGCGCAAGCGCTGCACTACGTCCGATGAGGTCGTGACCTCGCAAGAACAGCCGCTGCACTACGACCGCCATTGTTGATTGCACAATGATTTGCGCATCCGGCAATCCTGGTGGAACCCCAACCGACAACACGCCGCCTGCCGACAACACCAACGATTCAAGCCCCCCGAGCACCACTGCACCCGCTGGCCCAACCTGATACACGCTCACTGTTGCCTCTTGGGATGTCGTGTTCATGATCTGCAAAGCATCTTCGCTCGACGAAACCCCACTCGGAGATGTCCACATTGTGGATCCAGAATTATGCGGTGCACCCAAAACGATCGAAGTTCCTACCGTGTTGCCATCACGCCGATTGATGACTTGCTCAACAACGATTCCAAGCGAATCACCCTTGTCTTGATCATTTGTCGACACGATGATTCCGTATCTTCCAACGGGAAGGCTCGGAATCGTTCCGGTATCGATAGTCGTGACACGGTGAGCGGGCGCTGTGATCAACAGTGGTTCAATGCTGTTTGCCGAGTCACTGCCGTTGATAAAAACAACGCTCAACGAACGATCACGGCTGCTTGGGTTGTAGATAATCAGGTTTTCTGAATTACCCGCAATCTTTTCACCGTCGGCAAACCACCATTGTGTGCTCATGGCTGGTGCACCAAGACTCATTGAATAACCGAGGCGACCTTGACCCAAATAGTGCTGTGCTCGCCCCGCCACCAAACGTCCTGATGATGCATGAATGGAAACCGCCACGATTGGTTCATTGCGCGCACCTTGTTCATCCATTGACAGTGCAACAACAGAGTTTGGAGGCAACACAAAGCCCTGCAATTGCTCTGGGCTGCGTTGCGAATCTGTCGTCACGAAGGTGATGTCGACAACCGTGGCATCCACATACGGATTCGTCATCACTATTTGTTCAATTGAATCGGCACCGGTAAAACCATCGGCGAAATACCAATCTTTGGACGGTTGCGTAGCGCACAGCACTACTGCGTCACCAGCTGGATGCCTCACGATCTGTTCGACAGAACCCTCGGGGCCAACTATCTCGACAATTGCACTTACAAACGGCGAGGTAATGCCGCCTCGAGCATCGAGCGTGATGTGCGATCTAGCCGGCACCGACACTGCATTGACCACAGGAGTTTGATCTTTGCTCAGCAACGTTACGGTTGCAGAAAAATCTGTCTCGGAAGAGTTTGCAATCACCAAACTGCTCGAGATCGTGTCGTCATTTGCTGGCACACCAGGACAAAACCAATTCGTCGTCATTGCATCTTCGCTCGAAACAAATGGCATTTCAGCGATGCCTGTGGCTGCCAAAAGATTGCTTTGCGTAAGATCGTTTTGCACATTTCCATCACTGTTGCCGTCGATCGTCACCAGAGTCGCACCCGCAACAAGCACCACAACAACCAAAATCAATTGGCGCACTGTCATATGCGACGGTGTTCCGGATGCAAAGAAATTCGACTTGAGTTTCACGATAACCCGTTGCCTTCTTCGTCGGTGTGAACAGTTGTGTTCGAAAATTTCAACACAACATCATTCGACTCGCCAAGCACAATGGGCTGAATGCGGCGCACGCCGATACGAGATTTTAAGCGCTTGACATTAAATGTCGCAATGATCACGATGCTCCACAAGATCAATTGCATCAAGAGCAAAGCCAAGTGACTCCATGGAGTTCTAAAACCGAGAGTCGCCACACCCGCCGCAGGCGAATCGAAGGCCGTTGTTCCTCCAAATGCAACGCGAGGGATGACGTCAGAGTCATTGACATGCAATACCAAGTCGTCGCTAAAAGGAACAGCGACGTGCACCGTTCCACTTTCAAGAGAAGTTGGCAGACTCCCGATATCACCAACCCGCGGTATCACCTGCTCTACTCGCAATTGTGACGACAGAAGAGCGTTGGTTCCACCTTGCTGGCTCAAAACCGCAGACGCTTCATCGAGTTTCGTCAGTGAAGGTATGTATGCCATGTTTTCGAAGATCACGAGATCACTTGCAGTATAAACACGACGAAAATCAAGCTGTAGCGAGAGTCCATCCAATAATCCAGTTGGCGCCTCGAGCGGTTTCTTGTTGGTCGACGCAGCACCATCGATAATTGGCACAACGATATAGCGCACACCAAGACTTGATAGCAGACGACCTGTTCGCACGGTCTGTCGAGAAATTGCTGCATTCAATGCCTGCCCAGCGGCATCGGTAAGCGCATTACTTGGCGCCAACCAATGATCGCGCATGGTCAGTTCTCCATCTTGAGCGATCGCAAAAGCAGTTGTGTCGTTCAGTCGCATCGCAGGCAACCCCAACACCTCGCTTCGTCCTACATATACAACGTTGTAGTCACCAGACTCTGGGTCGGTTGGCAACTGCGCCACCAATTGAGCAAGTGAAACTTTTGGCTGACCCCAACGCCCATTTGCGGTCTGAGCAAGTACGGGCAAACACGCAATGGCAAGGCATACGCCAGCAATGCCAGCAAGAGCTTTCCCCCATCTGAAAGCATTTTCGGATTGATCATCAAAAACAAAACTTGCCATGGTGGTCGAAGCCAACGAAAGACCGCATGCGACCACTACGAACATGACGCCATATTCGGGAACACCAAGATGCACGTACCCGGCATCGATCAAGGCGATTGCGATACAAGTAGTCACAACAAGAGTTGCAGATCTTGCTGCCCACACCAATTTGTCGCCTCGCACAATCAGCAGGCCAACGATCACAGGCACATAGAAGCCGAGCACCAACACAGAGATTGCAACTACTCCGCCATCCATCCGAGCAAGCGTTGCAATTCCAATGTGTCCGTTGCTAGTTGATTGCACACCAATAATTTGTTGCCACCAATCTGTCGCAAAAAATCCGCCAGACCATGGAAAATTCAACGCCACAGCGCCGATACTCATCACCACCAACAATTGTGCAACTGCAATAACGGCTCGCAGTCGAACTCGCAAAACAAGGTCTGCAATCATCCACGCGCCGCCTGCCCAGAGAGCAACAATTGCAAAAACCGGAGCAAACGCCATCACCACGGCACCAAACAAGATTGTCGTTGCCAACAACTGAGTCTTTTGAATACCGACCGGACGCTGACCAACCCGCACCAACAACCTCAGCATCCACGGCAGCGCAGCAAAACACACCAAAACCTCAAATCGGCCTTGAGCAACTGCGACATATGGAATAGGGACTGCTGCATAGATCAAAAATCCGACGATTCGTGCGCGCGAACCAAAAAAACCACTCGTTACTTGCCACATGCCAAAACTGCCCACCACAATTGCGCCAACTACGCCAAGTGTTTGCAATGCGCCGATCCTTCCCAGCACACCAGCACCAGCAATTGCGAGCAACGCAATCCCTGTTGGGTTTGCACCCGCCTGACCAAATCCCCCATGCCACCAACCGCTCACAAACGACGAGAACAATGCTGACGGCGATTCAGTTGCACTTCGAAGTGGCAAGAATTGGCCAACCGATGCAACTCCATTACCAATCAGTCCTCGGCTGCCGATCACAATAAGCCCAATTACAACAAGCGCAATGATGCCAACAGTTCGCGACTTTGGATCTGCAAGATCCTGCGCACTCAGTCCTGACAACTCTTGAACGCGTGTCTGTCGTTTACGAATAAATGCCCACAGACGAGCGCTCCCACGACTCTGTAGGTCATGGATTTCTGCAGCAGGGATCCGTCGATATGGTCGCACCTCTGCTCGTCGTCGCACGATGTAACCAACATCCAAGATCACCGCTACTGAAGCACGTAGCGACGACTGTGCTTCTCGAAATGTTCCATTGAAGACACCGATGAACACTCGCGCAATTGCCATGATCAACAGTTGCATCATCACGACAGGCAACTGAACCCTTCCCGACAATGTGGCCACTGTGCGCACGCGATGTCTTGCCTCGAGCGCACTCATGGTTGCAATCGATCGCGATGCATTCATCTCTGCTCGATGGCGCGCCCGAGCAGTTGGCACAACAAGTACGCGCGCGCCGCTCAGATGTGCTCGCCAACAAAAATCCAGGTCTTCACCAAATAACGCAATGTCGGGAGAAAAACCACCAATCTCGCGAAACAAGTCTGCTCGCACCAGCAAGCATGCAGATGGAAGCAAGAACACGTCGCGTACTGCATCATGTTGTTGCTGATCTTTTTCACCTGACTTAACCAAGGGATTGATATCGCCAATGCGGTCTGCTCCAAGTCCAACACTCTGCAACACCGTGACGTCATCCCACATCACCATCTTTGGTCCAACAACTGCAGCATTCGAGCGAAACATCTCATCGATCATGCATGAGATCGCATTTGTATCCAATGCAACATCGTCGTGCATGAAACAGAAAAATCCGCCATCACCCTCAACCAATCGACCCACTTCGTTCATCAGTGGCCCAAACCCAGGATTGCCCTCAACCTGGCGAATGACGGATGAGGGTAAATAATGACGAATACGGTCGCTCGTTCCTTCGCTTCCTGATTGCACAAAAAACAGTGTTTGCAGATTTGTATAGTCCTGATTGGCAAGCGCTTCAAGTACCTCGTCGAGCCAAGGGCACGGTTGGTAAACCACTATCGACACCACGACGGGTGGAGCCTCAATTGCTGGTGTGCGAGCACCCACATCTGCATAACCGGCCGGATTTGTCACGATCGTCACAGTTTAGTTGCGCCCAGCCGTGCGACTTCTGCCCACGCAGGTGATCCCTGTATCACTATGAGCGCTTGCTTTTACGGGCACCCATAGATACCGTTTCACTCTCCACAGTGAACAGGGTTGACCTTTCGTGACTACAGCAAATTCTGAAGTTGATCGCTTGAAGCAGATAGCTACAGACGTGGCGTACACATCTGTTGGTATTGGAATACTTGCATTCCAAAAAACGCAGGTGCGGCGTCGCGAATTGATGGAAGAGATTCAACACGAGTTTCCCCATGCCACTGCATTTGTTGCCAAACAAGTAGATACCACCGTCAGCAGTGTCGCGATGTTGTTGACATCGCTCATCAACTCTCGCACTGACTCGCACACCACCAAGTAACATCGGGTTGCTTGTCTCAATCTGACTCAATCTCCCCGACATCTACACAGTCGACAAGTAGCAGTCGCTTACCCCTACCCGAAGGAACCCTCACGGTTGGCGTCGGTTTGTTCATCGCCGGTATTTCAGCATTCATATTTTTCAAAATTGGCCAGCAGGCACTTGGCCAAGACGGATTCAAACCAATTGTGGCCATGTGGTTCATTGCGTTTTCGCTCGCACCCGGTTTTTTTCTTCCTATCGAGCAAGAAGTAGGCAGAGCTCTTTCTCACCGTCGAGCCCTGCATCAAGGCGGTCGACCAGTCGTCCGCCGCATGATGCCACTCGCAATTGGGATGCTCGTTATGTTGGCTGCTGTTATCGCAGCAACCTCGCCGTATTTAACAAAGCACTTGTTTGATGGATACGGAATTGTCGTGGTGTGTCTCATTCTCACACTCGTGTCGTACGCACCAATGCATTTGGCGCGCGGTATCTGCTCTGGCTCACAACGTTTCGGCGCCTACGGAATCATCATCGGTGCCGACGGAGCCGCGCGCGTCATCGGTGTTGCAGTGTTGTGGGCACTCGGCATTCAAAGTGTCGGTGCTTTTGCATTGATGATTGCACTTTCCCCACTCGTTGGAGTCATAGGAGTCGGCCTAGCCGGCAAATTGCACACCGATGAAGGACCACCCGCACCATGGCCGGAAGTAACACCAAATCTCGGCTGGCTCTTGATTGGTTCGCTGTTTGCAGCTGCGCTCGTGAATGCGGGGCCAATCACGGTCGACATCTTGGGCACCAATGCCAAACCAGAATTGATTACGCAATTTGGTAATGCCGTTATTTTTGCGCGCATTCCTTTGTTCTTGTTTCAAGCAGTACAGGCCGCGCTCTTGCCGCGTCTTGCCCGACTTGCCGCACAGGGTCATCTGGACGAATTTCGTCAAGCATTACGCAAATTGTTGGTGCTTGTCGTTGGCGTAGGTGTTGTTGGAACCGCCGGAGCATTTGCAATTGGTCCTGCCGTACTCAAACTCGTGTACGAAGGCGGAATCGATCGTCGCACGCTCACATTGCTGGCACTTTCGAGCGCGCTCTACATGGTGGCCGTGGCGTTTGCCCAAGCAACAATTGCCTTACAAGGGCATGCAATTGCGGGTATTGGTTGGGCACTTGGCTTTGGAAGTTTTGTCGCCATTGCAGCGTGGTCCAGTAACGATCTCTATCTTCGAGTCGAACTCGCTCTCGTAGGCAGTTCGCTTGTGGCGCTTGTCAGTTTTATGGTTGCGTTGCGCAGCCGAATGCTCAAGCTTTCTTGAGGCGGTTCGTTTCGTAGGCGATGTCGTGTTGCACCATCATGTCGACGAGTTGATCAAAACCAACTTCGCGCTTCCAACCCAATTTTTTCTCGGCTTTTGACGGATCACCAATCAATAAATCGACTTCAGCTGGACGGAAATATTTTGGATCGTGCTTGACATATGGGCGCCAGTCACCAAGACCGGCCTTGTCAAACGCGAGAGTCAAGAAATCTTCAACGCTGTGTGTCTCTCTGGTTGCAATGACGTAGTCATCTGGTGCATCTTGTTGCAACATCATCCACATGGCCTTGACGTAGTCGCCGGCATATCCCCAGTCGCGCTTTGCATCAGTATTACCAAGCACGAGTTCTTTGTCGATGCCAAGTTTGATGCGGGCAGCAGTGTTGGTGATCTTGCGAGTGACAAACTCGAGACCACGTCGCGGACCTTCGTGATTAAACAAGATTCCAGAGCATGCATACATGCCGTAACTCTCGCGATAATTGACAGTGATGTCGTGACCAAAAACTTTGGCAACACCATAAGGCGAGCGCGGATGAAATGGTGTGAGTTCGGTTTGAGGAGTTTGGCGTACTTTGCCAAACATCTCGGAGGACGAAGCCTGATAGAAACGAATCGGATTATTTTGAGCACCACCCACCATGCGCACTGCTTCGAGCGCCCGAAGCACACCGAGCCCTGTCACGTTGGCAGTCAATTCGGCTTGGTTAAATGACATCGCCACAAACGAGATGGCTCCAAGGTTGTAAAACTCGTCAGGCTGCACATACTCAAGAGCAGTCACCAGGCTTGTGAGGTCGGTGAGATCTCCTGGCACAACTTCAACTTCAGGAAACTCGTCGCGCAACAGTTCGGCGCGGGGATTGTGCTGACCTTTCATCATTCCGTAGACCTTGTAACCCTTGGTCTGCAAGAACTCTGCGAGGTGACGTCCGTCTTGGCCGGTAATACCGGTGATAAAAGCTTTGCGCATACAGGGCAATTCTAGCAGTTGCCAATATCCAACCATGTAGCAACAGAGTCACGTAGCCACGAACCGATTTATAGTTACGCTCAACGGGGTGATCTGTGTACTTGCAGGCGGTGTTGGAGCCGCTCGCTTTCTTCGTGGCCTCATCCAAGTCGTGCCCGCCGCCGATATCACAGCCATTGTCAACACTGGCGACGACACCATTTTGCACGGACTCAATATTTCGCCCGATCTCGACACAGTTACATACACATTGGCAAACGCAATTGATCCGGTTCGCGGTTGGGGTCTCGAAAACGAATCGTGGACCGCAATGGGTGCACTGGCACGATTTGTTGACGCGCGACCACAGGGTTCAAGCGCCGCACCCACATGGTTCAACTTGGGCGATAAAGATTTAGCAACACATTTCTATCGCACTGCCCGACTCTCAGAAGGCGCAACGCTCGCCCAGGTGACTACCGAGATCTGCAAGAGTTTTGGCGTTGACGTTCACCTTGTGCCGATGACCAATGATCGAGTTTCTACAGTCGTCACTCTCGCCCAAGATTGCGCTGCCGGATCGGCTGGCACCGAAATCACATTTCAGGAATACTTTGTCAAACATCAGCACTCGGTGGCCGTGCGCAACGTGCACTTTGCTGGCGCATCGACCGCATCTGCACTTGGTCTCGACGCACTGAGCAGTGCCCAAACAATTGTGATTGCGCCGTCAAACCCACTCGTTTCAATTGCGCCATTGCGCGCCCTGCAAGGAGTCGATGCGGCACTCTCCAAACGTCGCGATTCGGTCGTTGCAATCTCTCCCATCATCGCTGGTGCTGCGCTCAAGGGCCCCGCCGATCGACTGATGACCGAACTCGGCCATGAATGTTCGGTTGTAGGAGTTGCAAAACTGTACGCACCTATTTGCGGAACACTTGTTATCGACTCGGCGGATGCGCATCTTGCACAACACGTTGAAGCCCAGGGCATGCGATGCGTCGTTGCCGACACTGTCATGAGCACGCCTGCTAAATCACAAAATTTGGCCCGAGTCACACTGGAGAATGCAACATGAAGATGACTGCTTGGAGCGTCGAAGGCATTGGCGAAATAGTTCCTGGAGATCAACTCGGAGACATCATTGTCGAATCCTGTCGCACCGAGCCCAACGGGCCGCTTCTCGATGGCGACGTGCTTATCGTTACGCAAAAAATCGTCTCCAAGGCAGAGGGACGACTCGTTGCAATCGATCCAGACGACCCTGTCAGTCACAAACAACTTGTAGAGGACGAAGCGGTACGTATCGTGCGTCGTCGCGGAGATCTGATCATCACCGAAACAAAGCATGGCTTTATCTGTGCCAACAGTGGCATTGACTTGTCAAATGTTGAGCGAGGTTTTGCTGCACTCTTGCCGATTGATAGCGACCGATCTGCACGACGCATTCGAGACATCATCAAAGCCAAACTTGGAGTCACCGTTGGCATCATCGTGAGCGACACATTTGGGCGGCCGTGGCGCAATGGTCTCACCGATGTCGCCATTGGCGTTGCCGGAATTGCAGGCGTAGTTGACTTACGCGGAACTCCAGATGCACTCGGCCGCGTCATGCATGTGACAGAGGTGTGTGTTGCAGACGAACTCGCAAGCACGGGTGAACTCGTGATGGGCAAGTCATCTGGCATTCCCGTCGCCATTATCCGTGGCGTCGACCCAACCTGGCTGCGAGATTCTGCAATGAGCGAAATCGTTCGTCCAGCACAAGAAGATCTTTTTCGATAACAAGAACTTAATTTTTGTGCGTAAAACTTTCTTGAATCGTTTCTAATCCTTCACCAAGGGTTGTCCATGACGACCAACCCAACTGAATGCGTGTGCGCACTGTCGACACTGCGAACCTCTGCACATCGCCTGGCCGTGTAGGCAGTTTTTTGGCGCGCAACGTACTGCCTGCGCCCAACTGTTTCCACAGCTCTTCAATTGTCGTTTGCACGCCCGTTCCTGCATTGAGCACGAGTCCGCCACCTTTGGCAATTGTGCGTGTCAGCACATCAACTGCATCGTCGATATACAAAAAATCTCGTGTCTGTTTGCCATTGCCATAGATCTCTGGGTCTTGATTGCGAATCACTCCAGACGCAAACGCCGCCACCACTCCATCTTCAGGACGCTGGCGCAACCCGTAGACGTTGGTCATTGCCAACACAGTGAATTCAATGTCATGCATTTCTCGATACACGCCAAGCAAGTCGATCATTGTCTGCGCCATCACATGCGGCACTCCAATCGCATCGGCCTTGCGTCCCTCTTTGACTGGTAGATATTTGGCGGGCACTTCGCCATACACAAGCACGGCAGGCAAACACACGACTACCTTGGTTACGCGATGACGTCGCGCTGCTTCGAGCACCGAAAGCAGCATCGGTGCAGCACGCAAAACCGAAGCAGACTCGGTTGCACTCGGAGGCAAGAGCGCCAAATGAAAAATCACATCGGGTTGACGCAACCCCACGAGTTCCCCAAATTCGACAGTCGAGATATCGAGATGATGAAATTTGAGGGCTCCACCCATCTGCCGAGCAACCGACAAGTTGGCAAGAGATCCCGTCGATAAATCGTCAACAACATCGACTGCATGCCCGTCTGCAAGCAGACGCTCAACAAGATGCGACCCAATAAACCCTGCACCACCACAGACGAATACTTTCGACTTTCGGGTGACAGCCATGGCTTTGCCTATCTCGGAACTTGTGCCGGATCTTGTGCGGGCACCTGAGCATTGCTGCACTCCGCATTTTCAGCCACAACACCAGTAGATCCGATAATCGAGTGAGTCACCTGAGAATTGGCGCCAACTGTTCCCATCACCAAAGAGTCAGTCACGACAGCGCCTCGACCTATGTGAGCACCCGGCAACACAACCGAGCGTTCAATGCGCGCGCCGTCGAGCACCACTGCGTTTTGGCCAATCACGCTGTTTACAATCGTTGCTGATGCACCAACAGTTGCCGTTGGGTGTATTGGTCGATCAGTTGATTGCAATGCCCGCTTCGACACATGAATATTTGCCGAAATATATGTGTCAGGGCGACCTGCATCAATCCAGTAATCATCTGTCGACAATGCAAACAACGCTTTGTCGGCAACCATTTGGGGAAACACCACTCGCTCAATCGACAGTTTCTTGTCTCCCGGCATTCGCGCAAGCGCCGATGCCTCAAACACATAGGTGCCGGCGCTCGCAAAATTGCTCGTCGTCATTCCTGGTTGTGGCTTTTCCAAAAAGCGCAGTACTCGCCCGTTTGCATCTGTTTCAACAATTCCGTATTGCGAAGGGTCATCAACTGGCGTGAGCGATATCGTCCCCTCTGCACCTTGACTGCGGTGAAATGAAATCAACGACGCAATGTCAAGATCGGTCAGCACGTCACCATTGGCAACAACAAACGTGTCGGTGATTCCTGCAGTGCGCGCTGCAAAACCAATTGCCCCTGCCGTATCGAGTGGCGAGTCTTCGACCGCATATGAAAGCTGCACCGATCCGCACATGTCATTTGGAAACGCAGACATAAACGGCTCAGGCTTAAACCCAAGCGCAAGCACTGCATGTGTCACGCCGCCGTGTGCAAGCGAGTTCATCAGTCGCTCAAGCATTGACGTGTGCGCCACAGGCAACAATGGTTTTGGAATGCTGTATGTCAGCGGCCGGAGTCTTGTTCCAAAACCTCCGACAAGCACGACTGCGTGCATCGCTGCTACCTACTTCTGTGTTTGAAAGGCAAGCGTCTCGAGTGCCGACGAGTCGGGCTGCGGAATCTCGACACCATCTGCGGTAAACGCAAGAGCAATGGCCATGCCATCATCCGTGAGTCGTACTCCATCAAAACTTGCAATCGAAATTTTACTGTCAGCGGTGTTGCGATAGTCGTCCCACACCAACACACGAAGAGTTGCGTCTTGTTCGACACCATTTGCATCTTTGCACTTTGTGTCGGCTTCGGTAATTGTCTCGCCGCCATTCACAGTTGCAGGAAATGTGATCGACTTGTCATCGACAGTGATGCCATAGAGACTAAAAAATGTTTTCAGTTTGGCAGTGCGCATACCAGCAAGAACTTGAGGCTTCCACGCAAAAATTCCGTCGGCTTTGATATACGCATCTGGCGATACTGCTGCAACATCGGTTGCTGCGCCAGCAAAACCAGTGAGATAGGCATTGCACTTGTACACACCGAAGCTCGAGAAATACTCTTGATTAGCCGTGGCGGTTGCGTCAACAGTTGTGCCGCCCTGGCGGGCATAGGTGATGAGGGCGATTCCAAGCACACAGACAACCAAAATGATGGTCGGAAACAATGAGCCGCCCTGAAAGCGGATTTTCTTCCCTTTGCCCTTTTCGGCGAGTCTTGCGATTTTTTTCGCTGATGATGATCGAGCCACGAAGACCAAAGGTTATCGGTTGTTGAGGTAAATCGCCTCATACCTCTTTGCAACTGCAGCCGCAGAAGCATGTTGTTCGACCCAAGCACGACCCAGCGCCCCCATTTCGATGCGCCTCGGCCCATCAGAAATCAGTATTTGCAACGCTGAAATGAACGCATCTTCGTTGTCGGGCACCACCGCCAAACCTGCGCCACTTGCAGCCAGGGTGCGAGGAATTTCTGTTGCTGGGTCGATGGCGGCAACAACTGGCCTGCCAGCAGCAAGGATCGAGTACATCTTGGATGGCACACTCACCGACGCCAATCCGGTCTTGAGCGGCACCACGTGAATGTCACCAGAGGCAAGCACCTCTGACAACCGCTCGATCGGCTGATAGTCGGCGAAATACACATTGTCGATGTTGTTGTTTTTGACGTCATCTTGCAACGAGCTTCGCGCTGCACCGTCACCATTAATAACAAACGCAATTTCTGGCATCGCCCGAGCCGCAGCGATCACGAGTCCGAGTGACTGAGAAAAACCCACGTTGCCTGCATACATCACGACTACCCGATGGTCGAGGCCCAGCTCACGGCGGTAGCTCGTCATTCTGTCGCCTGGCACAATCGCAGACGTATCAACAAAGTTTGGAATCACGTGCAATCGATTGTGAAACTTGGTCGAAAGTTTTGCCGCAACATTGCGCTCCAAATCATCTGACAACAACACGACAGCATCAGATCGTTCGTAGCTCACGCGCTCGAGCCATCTCGCTGCACTCAAAATTTGTTTGTTCGTGATGGCGCCAGTTTGCGCAGCAGCATCTGGAAAAATATCTTGAATATTGAACACCAGCATTCCACCGCGCAAAAGTTTGGTGAACCACCCTGTCAGACCAAGTGTGAGCGGCGGCGACATGGCCAATACTCCATCGATGCGTCGAGGAAACCCGCCAGCAATGAGACTGCGCAATCCGACAACCGCGCTAAACAACACAAATCCAAATGCTCTGCGTAACAAGTTTCGTTTGGTCTTGCCAGGAAACGGATGTACACGAGTGATCGAGCCCCATGTGGTGTGTTCAACACGCCACAATTTTCCACCCCAACCAGACTCGATTGCGTGCTCGCGATACCACGGCAACGACGTCACTACATGCAGTTCGTGCCCAAGCTCTGCCAATTCGTACACAATGCGAGTCATCACTGCACCCGTTGGTGCCATGTCTGGCGCAAAGTGCGGACACAAAACGACAAGCCTCAATTTGTTGACACTCATGCAGTATCACCCGATGCTTTTTTACCCAATGCTGTTTCATACGCCCGACATAAGTCTTCGGCCGACTGAGCAGCAGTAAATTGTGCTGCTCGCGCATACCCTCGACGAATCAATTCGTCGCGACGCGCATGTACTTCTACAAGTGCACCAGCCCATGCCGACTCTTCGAGTGGCAATACAAGACCACCATCGCCAACCACTTCTGGCAACGATGCGCAGTTGCTGGCAATCACAGGAGTACCAAGCGCCATTGCCTCAAGTGCCGGAGCACCAAAGCCTTCGTACTTGCTTGGAAACACGAGCGCCACAGACATCTTGATCAAGCCGTCTCTGTCGTTGGATCCAACCCGTCCTATGCGCAACGCGCGCTCTGCCAATCCCAATTCGTTGATCAATTCATTTACACGTGCTTCACCAAGTCCGCTTCCGCCCGCCATCACCAATTTGATCGAGTCGTCTTTCCATGCGCCAGCAAGTAGTCGCAATACAAACTCATGATTTTTATGCGGATGTGTGATCGCTGGCAGAAAAAGAATCCGAGAATTGCCAATGCCAAATTTGGCACGCAACTCGGCTTCACTTGTTGCACCCTCACCAATGTGTGCCTCAACACCATGTCGAACCACGCAAATTTTCTCGGCTGGCACACCAAATGCATCAACGAGTGTTGAGCGCACATAGGCACTTGGTGTTGCAACAGCAGTTGCACGACGCACAGCCAACGGCACGCGGTTGCGCAAATAGGCAAGCTTGATCGCACCAAAATATTCTGGGTACGTCAGGTATTGGGCATCATGAATTGTCAACAACGTTTTGTCATTGCCACGGGAAGGAAGAGTGCCTCCACCATGGTGAACCAAATCAAAGTGTTGTGTGTGTGCAGCAAGCCACGTATTTTCGGTAAATACTCGCACCTCTCGACGCTCACACGAATGAGTTGATTCAACAACTTTGAAGACTTGTGCAACTTCGGGATGCGCTGCAATAAAACCCCGCGGCGCAAAGACAGTGATCTCAAACGGTGCACCAATTTCGTTCAGCCCCAACATCTGGCGAACAAAATACTCTTCGCTTCCACCTACTTGGCCTGGTACGCACCACAGCATGTTGACCGCTATTTTCATGATTGAACCACGTCATCGCTAACAACTTGGTCATAAATACGTGCGGTTGCCAACGCAGTTTTGTCCCATGTGGCTTCGGCTGCTCGTTCTCGGCCACGCCGACCCAACATGTCGGCATTGCGCAACGCTTCGTCAATTCCGTTGCTGATACTTTCTTCGGACAGCGGGTCGACCAATACCGCAGCACCGCCAGCAACTTCCTCGGTTGACCTACCGACACTTGTGACCACGGGAGTGCCTTGAGCCATTGCTTCAAGAATCGGCAAACCAAACCCTTCCCACAGCGATGGATAACACATCACGCTTGCGCCGGCGTACAACGCACCCAAATGCTGGTCGTCAACAAAACCAACAAATTGCACATTGGCACTAGCAGGTACATCGATGTCTCCCCAACCACTTGCGCCTGCAACAACAAGAGGCGGCAAGTCGGCTCGTCCTGCAAGAGCACTTACAAGCCTTGCCAAGTTTTTGCGTGGTTCAAGTGTGCCCACAAACAACAAATACTCTCTAGGCAACGAATACTTCTCGCGCACGTGATCAATATCAATCTGCATGGCCGGCACACTGCGCACACCCAATGTCACATGCCGCACACGATCGGGTGCAAAACCTTCACTCAAGCAATCATCCACTGTGGCCTGCGAAGAACAGAGCAACACGTCGGCTCGCTTCTTCAGCACTTTCAAGCTTCGACGAAATACATCATTGCCGCGTCGCGTAAAAAATTCGGGATGATGCAAGAACGCCAGGTCGTGCACTGTCGCCACCATTTTTTTGCCCGTCGCAAACGGAATAATCGTGGTGCAGTGCACCAAGTCAATATCGGTGATTGCTCGTTCAACTTTTGGTTGATTCAGCCGTAGCGACATTTCATACAACAGAGCGCCAGACACGAACAACCCCGCGACGTCGATTGACAAATCAAAATTGAGGGCTGGGTCTTCAAGATGCTTGCCCGAAACTCCTACAAGTTCAACATCTCGTCGCACATGCGTCATGGCCCGCGCCACTTCAAGGGCTGCAACAGCCGTGCCTCCAGGCACTCGGTGCCAGCACTGCTCAAGGGTGTAAGCGACCCGCACGCCTTCCATTGTGCCAAGTAAGTATCGTCATACCCATGACTAGTTCTGTTCCACAGCCAACATCGCCTACTTATTGGGTTAATCGCAGCGTTGTGGTCACGGGCGGAAATGGGTTTCTTGGCACAAAAGTCGTAGCCAAGTTGCGACAAGCTGGCGCAACCGTTGTTGCCCCTCGCCAGTCTGAAGCAGACCTCACTCAAGTAGGTGTTGCCGAACAATTATTTTCTCAGCACAAGCCAAGCCACGTCATCCACCTCGCAGCGCGCGTTGGCGGTATCGGTTACAACCAAGTTGCACCCGCACAGTTGTATCTCGACAACCTGACGATGGGGACACTCACTATTGAAGCAGCACGAAAAGTCGGCGTCGAAAAAACAGTGTTGCTCGGCACTGTGTGCTCCTATCCAAAGTTCACGCCTGTTCCATTTCGAGAAGAATCACTCTGGGATGGATACCCAGAAGAAACCAATGCTCCCTACGGCATCGCCAAAAAAGCAATGCTCGTGCACGCACAAGTCAACGAACAGCAATACGGTCAACAATTTGCATGTGTGATTCCTACAAACTTGTATGGCCCGGGCGACAAGTTTCACGAATCGGTTTCGCATGTCATTCCGGCACTGATCAAAAAATGTGTCGAGGCAACCGAGCGTGGCGACGACAAAATCTCTGTGTGGGGCACTGGCTCTGCAAGCCGCGACTATTTGTTTGCAGACGATGCAGCCGATGCCATCTTGCTCGCTGCGCAATTGCGTACGACCGCCGAGCCACTCAACCTTGGCAATAACCGCGAAGTCACGATCCGCGAGACAGCCGAAACGATCGCGCGCATTGTTGGCTTCACTGGCTCACTGGTATGGGACCCAACTCGCCCCGATGGCCAGCCGCGCAGACGTGTCGATGCCAGTCGCGCCGAGCGCGAACTGGGTTGGCACAGCAACACCAACTTTGATGACGGCTTGCGCCAAACAGTCGAGTGGTACCGAGCCAACCGTGCCGATGCCGAAAAAGCACCGCACTAACCCCGTGAACTTTCCCCCGCCACAAGTTCCGCCGCAAAGTTCGCCGCCACCGCCACCACCGCGGGCACTCACGCGCAAACCGCTCATTGGCAAGTCTGCAGCCAGCAAACCAATTCAGCGCAACGACTACAGGCCACGCAACAATCCGTTTGTCGTCAGCAACGCCATCATCGCGATCAATCTCGGACTGTTTGTATGGAGTCAGATCTCGGGCGTCAATCGCTTCGAGAACAACATGTTTTTGTCGCGTATTTTTCTTGACAACGGTGAGTGGTATCGCCTTGTCTCTGCCGGTTTTGTGCATTTTGGACTCATGCATGTGGCAATGAATATGTTTTTGTTGTTTCAACTTGGACGCATGCTCGAACCAGCAATTGGATCAACGAAGTTTGCGCTGATCTACACTGCATCGCTACTCGGCGGCTCTGCCGGCGCACTCTTGCTGAGCCCAACCGCATTTACCGGTGGCGCATCAGGTGCAGTGTTCGGAATCATGGCTGCCGGCGTCGTTGGTATGCGCCAGCAAGGTGCCAATCCATTCAAGTCCGGACTCGGAATGACGTTTGCGATCAATATTGTCCTCACTCTTGCCATACCTGGTATCTCAATTGGTGGGCACTTCGGTGGCGCTCTTGCCGGCGCAATCTGTGGGTTCGTGATTCTTGCACCCGCTCGACTCAAGATTCCAGAGTTTGTTCAGTACGCCACCCCAATTTTCGTTGGTGTTGCAGCGGTCTTCATCTCACTCGGCTAGTCAGTCACATCTCGCCGCACAACACCCACGCTCTATCGTCACGCTCAACCTCCCCTTCATTCGCAATTCGCGTGCGATTTCTCGCTTGTACTCACTGTTGAAAAGGAACCCTCATGCTCCAAACTCTCCGTCCACCCATCTACCTGCCTCGTGCCAATACCGATCCAGTGTCAAGTCCGCATGCCGCGCTTGCCGTGTTTTGCCTCGCCATCCGTCGTCCATTGTGTGAAGAGATGTTGGTGCTCATGCACGACAACCAACTCCGCGGTGTCGGCCTCATGTCGTTTGATGCTGTTGCTTCGTTTTCAAGCAACATCAATCACGCCATTGGTCTGTGTTCTTCTGTGCTTGATGCAACTTCGTTCAGCATCTGCACGGTCGAGCCATTGCTGCAAAGTCGCGCCACCGACACGACCAACTGGCAAAATGCCAAACGGCTTTGCCAAAGTGCTGGTCTTACTCTCAACTACTGGCTTGTTGTTACTCGCGGCTCAGTGATCAATGTGCGCGAACACAATTAGTGGCAAGCACATCCGCCACCACAACCGCCACCACTGCGCTGTGCAGGTGCCTGTTGTGGTGCTGTTGCTCCTACCGACGCAAATACGCTGAGCAGTCGCACCGAATTGTCGTGACCTTGCGGGCATGATGCAGGGTCGTTGGCTTGTGACATCGCACGACGCTCTTCAAAAACTGCGTCGCAGGTCTTGCATCGAAACTCGTACGTAGGCATGGCTCTAGTGTAGGAAGTGTGAGCACGCCAACACCACTCAAATCCCGCCCCACAATCACCAAACCAGTTACCGAACACGAAGCCCAGACGGGCGAGCCAGCAATGGCCCACATTGTCAAGACCGAGCCCGGCGAAGATGCTGCAGGCAAGGTGCTTGAAGCTCGCATCTATGGCACTCCGCTCGAAGCACTCTGTGGTCATGTGTGGATTCCGTCTCGCGACCCAAAACAATTGCCGCTGTGCGATAAATGCAAAGACATCTACGAGACCTACCGCATGTTTAATGACGGGCTCAACGAAAAGCCTGAAGAGTAGCTAGCTGCCTTTTAGCGAAAATTGCGCGCTGCAACTTTGGCACCAACCGAGAGTGTCGCAATATGTTCGGCAACCACATTGATCACGCCGCCATCGCCCACTTCGAGCCTGCCGCGCACCAACAATGCACCTGCACCACGTGCGGCGACGCGATACCGAATCCAGCATCCCGGCGAGCACACCACATTGATCAATCCGGTCTCGTCTTCCAAACTGATAAATGTCACGCCCTGAGCAGTTGCTGGTCGCTGCCTGTGTGTCACGGTGCCAGCGACCAATACTTTTTCGTCACCTCGCGCACCACACATCGGCAACTCCTCTGCAGTAGCAACACCCATTCGCTCAAGTTCGACTCGCAAAAATTCGGTGGGATGACCACTCGACGCAACACCAGTAGCCCACAAGTCAGCGATCATTTCGTCGATTGGTTGCATGCCTGGTAGCTGCGGCGAAGCAGCGCCAGTAGTCACCCCTTGCAATCGATCGGGTCGCGACTGAATCACCGCGCCTGCACTCCACAACGCGTCGCGACGTTGTTGCCCAAACGATTCGTTAAATGCTCCGGCCGTTGCAAGTGCCTCAAGTTGCGCGATGTGCAGTTGCGGCACTTTGCGCACGAGGTCTTCCATATTTACAAACGGTCGGTGTGTTTCGATCTCGCGCGCAACCACACTGCTCAGACCGCGCACCGAGCCAACACCAAGCCGCACAGCCAACCCACCTGTCGACTCGCCGCATGTTTCGAGCGTTGCATCGGCACGCGAAGCATTGATGTCTACGCTGTGCACCACGACACCATGACGTTTTGCGTCTTGTACCAACGAGTGTGGCGCCCAAAAACCCATCGGTTGCGCGTTGAGCAACGATGCACAAAATACTGCTGGCTCATGCAATTTGATCCATGCCGATGAATACACGAGATACGCAAAACTCACCGAGTGACTTTCGGGAAACCCGTAACTCGCAAATGCCGACATCTTCGCAAAAATCAAGTCGGCAACATCGCCAACGATGCCCCGCTCTGCCATGCCCGCATACAGTCGCTCACTCAACTTCAGCATTCGCGACTGCGATCTTTTTGAACCCATTGCTTGGCGCAACTCGTCGGCCTGACTTGGTGTAAAGCCGGCCACATCAATTGCCATCTGCATCAGTTGTTCTTGAAACAACGGCACACCCAATGTCTTGCCAAGACTGTTTTCTAGTAACGGATGCAGATATGTGACTGGCTCTTGACCATTGCGTCGACGAATATATGGATGCACCGACCCACCCTGAATAGGCCCTGGACGAATCAGCGCTACCTCAACAACGAGATCATAAAAACGCCGTGGCTTGAGCCTTGGCAACGTAGCCATCTGTGCGCGCGACTCGATCTGAAATACGCCAACTGTGTCGGCACGACACAACATTGCATACACATCGTCTTCTTGTGGGATTGTTGCCAAATCGACACGCACGCTACGAAACTCTTCAATCAAGTCGACTGCGTTGTGCAAGGCCGACAACATGCCAAGCCCCAACAAGTCAAACTTCACTAACCCTGCTGCAGCACAATCATCTTTGTCCCACTGCAACACACTGCGACCCTCCATGCGCCCCCACTCAACAGGACACACTTCGGTCACGGGGCGATCACACATCACCATTCCGCCAGAGTGAATACCCAAATGTCGGGGTGCGTCTTGCACTTGCTGGGCAAGCTCAAGCACCGCCGCCGGAATGTTGTGGTCATTGCTTTTGACAGTGACCCCAAGCGAACCCCACGCATCTACTTGCTTGCTCCACGCATCTTGCTGGCCAGGTGCAAACCCAAGCGCTCGCGACATGTCGCGCACAGCAGAACGTGCGCGATACGTAATCACGTTGGCCACCTGTGCCGCATGATGCCGACCATGGCGTTGATACACATACTGAATTACTTCTTCGCGTCGACCACTTTCGATATCGATATCAATATCGGGTGGGCCGTCTCGCTCGGGCGACAAAAACCGTTCAAACAACAAGCC
>QYPH01000065.1 GCA_007279905.1 Actinomycetota bacterium
CTTGAGATCAATTTGTGGCACAGAACCACTCTATAGTAAGGCAAATATCACTGATGGGGTTGTCGCCAGAGTTTTGTGGTGACACTCTTAGTGGGTGCTACAAGTCCAAGGTCTCTCTGTCGAAATTGGCGGACGCATGGTTGTGGAAGATGCATCTTTCACCGTGATGCCGCGAGACAAAGCAGGCTTGGTGGGGCGCAACGGCGCTGGTAAGACCACACTGTTTAAAGTGCTCGGTGGAGCAGTAGAGCCGCACGCAGGCAAGGTGTTGCGCAAGGGTGGATTTGGGTATTTGCCTCAAGACCCAAAGATTCCTGGTGCACGCGAATCACATACCGCGATCTCACATGTTTTGTCTGGTCGCAATATTGACGAAGACTTGGTGCGCATCGAAAAATTGCGTTTGTCGATGGAAGAGTCGCCGACGCCACAGAACATCGCAAAGTTTTCTAAAGCAGAAGATGATTTTTCATCGAAGGGTGGTTATGCCGCCGAGAGTGAAGCACGCTCAATCGCTGCTGGATTGGGACTAAAGCCCGATCGACTCGATGCATCTATTGGTGTGTTGTCGGGTGGCGAGCGTAGGAGAGTTGAGCTTGCACGCATTTTGTTTGCTGGTAGCGACACATTGTTGCTTGATGAGCCAACCAATCACTTGGATATCGACGCAAAAACGTGGCTCTTAGGTTTTTTGCGCGAGTATCGCGGGGCGTTGTTGGTGATTAGTCACGACCTTGAGTTGCTGGACGAAGCAATCACGCGTGTATTGCATCTGGATCGACCACAAGAAGAATCTGTCGGATCAATTGTTGAATACCGGGGCACGTACACCCAGTACTTGTCATCTCGTGCAGCCGACGAAGCACGACGCGCCAAGAAAGCTTCGATGCAAGAAAAAGAAATGGCACGGTTGCAGGGTGTAGTAGATCGCTTTGGCGCCAAGGCTTCTAAGGCCGCAATGGCACACAGCATCGAGAAGCGCATCGCACGCATTGAAGACACCAAAGTTGAAGGCCCCACAAAAGATAAGAAACTGAAAGTTCGTTTTCCTGAACCACCAACTGCTGGCCAAACAGTGATCACGGCGACAGGATTGCGCAAGACATTTGGTGGGCCAGACATTTTTCATGACGTCAGTTTTGACTTGGGTCGAGGCGAGAGATTGTTGGTACTTGGACTCAATGGCGCTGGCAAGACAACACTGCTACGAATGCTTGCGGGCGAGAGCAAGTCTGATGGTGGCGAAGTTGAGTTTGGATATCAAGTAACAACTGGGTACTTTGCTCAAGAGCACGACAACCTCGACCCCGAAGCATCACTGATAGACCACATGCGCCGACATGCACCAGTGCGCCTGGGGCTAACCGAAACAGACTTGCGTGGAATGCTCGGGATGTTTGGGCTGTCGGGCACAAAAGTATTTCAGGAGTCGGCCACGTTGTCAGGTGGAGAAAAAACCAAACTTGCACTTGCCATGTTGATGGTTGGACGAAATAACTTGTTGTTTCTCGATGAGCCAACCAACAACCTTGATCCACCGAGCCGCCAGGCTGTAGCCGATGCCTTGTCGGCTTGGAAGGGTGCGATCATTTTGGTGAGCCACGACACCGAATTTGTGGAGCAACTTGCTCCAACCAAAGTGTTGTTAATGCCCGATGGCCAGGTGGATTATTTCAGCAACGAGTGGCTCGACTTGGTCAGCCTGGCATAGCAACTACATTTACTACGTGGGAAAAACAGTTGTTGTAACAGGAGTTGCTGGGTTTATAGGGTCGCGAGTTGCCGCACGCATGGCTGCCGAGGGATTTACAGTTGTTGGTGTTGACGATTTGTCATCTGGCAAACAGTCCAATGTTCCATCCAGTATTGATTTTATTCAAGGCAACTTGGCAGATACTCAAACCATCTCCAAGCTTCCCAAATCTGCAGAGTTTGTGTTGCATCTCGCAGGACAATCATCGGGGGAAATGAGCTTTGATGATCCTATTGAGGATCTTAAGAAGAACACCATTTCAACACTGCATCTCATTAGGTACGGCATTGGAGCAAACATCTCAAAGTTGGTCTATGCCAGTTCGATGTCGGTGTATGGCAATGTGCCAGACGCACCGATCGGCGAAGATGAACATGTTGCACCTTTGTCGTGTTATGGGGTTGGCAAGTTGGCTGCAGAAAACTATCTGAATGTTTTTGGTAAGCAAGTACCGAACGTGAGTTTGCGAATGTTTAATGTGTATGGCCCTGGACAAGACATGACCAATTTGCGTCAGGGGATGGTCAGCATCTATCTGGCTCAGGCACTAACAAATAAACACATTGTGGTGAAGGGGTCGCTTGAGCGTTTTCGCGACTTCATATATATCGACGATGTGGTTGAGGCTTGGTTTCGCGCGACGACATTCGTTGGTGTTGGGGGCGGCGTTGACGGCAACACCATTAATATCGGAACGGGTGTGCGCACGACTGTTGCTCAAGTTTTGGAAGCAGTGAAGGCCAATGTTGTGGGCACAACGGTTGAAGTGACCGACCCGACGCCAGGTGATCAGAACGGGATATTCGCCGACATCACTCGAATGCGTTCGTTGCTTGGGATGTCTGACTTTGTGCAACTCGCTGATGGGGTTAAGCGATTTAGTGACTTTGTAAAAACTGTTTAGCCCGCTCTAAATCTTCTGGCGTGTCGATGGCAATGCCGACTGAGTCGACCTGAATCATCCGCACTGTCATACCCATCTCCACAAAGCGGAGGATCTCGATGTCTTCAAGTTCTTCGTGTGGAGTCTTTGAGCCTTGAAGCGCAAACATTGAGAGTGCGTGGGCGGTAAAGGCGTACATACCGATCTGACGGTTTGCTCGCACGAATTGCAATGCTTTTGTCGTTGGTATGGCTGCGCGGCTTGCGTACATGAGTCGACCATCAACAGAGCAGATCACTTTGGGCACGGTGACGCTACGAAAATCTTCTTCTGAAGTAATTGGACTGTACGCGTTAATGATGTGAGTGTCGTTGTTTGCAGATTGAGCTGCATCGATCATGTGCTTGAGGCCTAGAGGATCGAGAAATGGTTCGTCACCTTGCACGTTGATGTACCAAGATGCGTCTAGTTGAGTTGCTACTTCGGCAACTCGGTCGGTGCCTGTAAGACATTGATCGCTTGTCATTGCCACGTTGATGTCGTGCGCTGTACAAAAGTCGACAATGCGTTTGTCTTCGGTTGCAACAACTATTTGCGCTGCCGGCACAGCCTTAAGGCACTGCTCGTAGCAACGCTGCACGACGGCTTTGCCACCGAGGTCGGCGAGTGCCTTGCCCGGAAATCTTGACGACGCAAAGCGCGCAGGAATTACGACGAGGAAATCGTTCGTAGAATTTGACACGTCAGAGCGGAGCAGACATCGAGGATCGCTCGACGTTGTAGCGGGTTCGTGTTATTGAAACAATATGTGGTGAACCTTTGAGTTGAGTAAATGACTGAAAGACGTCGTCCATTTCTTTAAAGCGATGATCATCTGTCGCGAATCCGTCGAAGCCAGCGATCATGATGCGTTTTGCACCACCCTGTGCAGCAATTGCAAGAGCGTACGCGGCTGACAAGAGGCGAGGTAATCCAACTTGATTGCCAGCAAGTGTGAATGCGCCATCAGTGGTGATGATGCCTACGTCGCGAAGTTGTGCAACCTTGATGTCGAGTTCGGCAAGTAACTTCGCCGGAGCAAAGATGGGTTGCGTGAGTTGGCTAATTGCTGTTGCCTCTAGTGCCGCACGCTCGGGATGGCAGACAGCGATTGCGTCAATTAATGATGAGTCAACTGCCGATGATGCACCCAGGCCAATGACGGTTGGCTTGTGTTTGCGGATGAAAGCCTCGAGTTTTTCTTTGTTTATTCGAGCTTCGTCGCCAGGACCGATAATCAGCACATCTTTGCCAACACACCAATCGGTTGCATCGAATGAACCTGTGTAGTTAGCGGTGCGACCGGCCGTGATGCCCACTAACCGCTTGAGATCAAACTGCGCGCCACCGTGTTCGTTGAGGTGCTCAAGGGCACCAACAATTTGTGATGGCGAGTAGCGACCATCCTTGGTGAGTTCCATTACATAGGTGGGGTGAACGCCGTAGTTGGCCGACAAGAAGTAGTAGAGATTGGAGCCCCACTCGTGCTTGCGTTGCAAGTCGGTGAAGTCGCGCGAGACCAAGTTGACAAGCGGTGCCACATCGATGTTGCTGCGACCCAAGCGCTTGAGCTCGGGTGCGAGATATTCGGTGCGCACATTGCCTGGCCCACGACCCATACCAAGCACTGTTGAGTCAACCCATGTTGCGCCGGCATCGACAGCAGCAAGCGTGCTGGAAAGCGCATATGTCATGTTGTCGTGCAGGTGACACCCAACTGGGCCTTGAAAACCTTCTGCGAGCGCGGTCATGATCGGTGCGATCTCGTGAGGGCGCAGACCACCAAATGAATCGGCGATGTACGCAACATCAACCTTCATTGCTTTACATTGTGCGCCGAACGCGGTGATTTCTTGCATCGACCTATCAGACACCTGCATCAAGTTGAGGGCAACTTTGTAACCCAACATTTGCAACTCAGCAATTGCCGGTGCAAGTGGCTCGACTTCGCTATGTATTGCAGCGAACCGGATCATGTCGACGCGAGACTTGCTCTTGGCAGTAAACATCTTTTGGATAGTGAGGCGTGCATCGGGCGATGACACCACATCTTTTGCATTCATCATCACCGCAACGGAGATGGAGGCGGGAATATTGATTTGATCGAGAAACTCATCAGTAGTCCAAGCAGTTGGGCCGAGATATCTGTCGGCTTTGATCTGCCGAAAGCCCATCTCGATGACATCAACACCTGCGCGCACCATCGAGTCGACATAATGAGCAATAACGTCGTTCGAGTAATCCCAATCGTTGTAATAGCCGCCGTCTCGCAGCGTGCAATCAACAAGTGTTACGTGGCCGAGCGTTGTCACTGTGGTAATTCTACCTGTGTCGGGTTGCCCGACAGAGGCGTTGGCTTTTTAGCTCTTGCAGGTAGTTTCGTTTACTGGCACCGTTAAATCGATGAGATATGAACCGACCGCCGTCGTGATGCACTCGTTGGCGCCGTACCCAGTGTGTTGGTTGGCTTCAACAATCAACAAGATTCCCTGCTCAAGTGATGCAGCCATCTTGCGCGTCGATGCCAGTGGAGTTGCTGGGTCACCTGTGGTGCCAACAACAACAATTGGTCCGGCGCCTTTGCCAGTGACGTCAACTTTCACTGCGGGTTTGACTGGCCACAGAGCGCACGAGTAGCCATAGCCAAAGTTTGCGCCAAGTCGGGGAGCAGCAGCAATAAACTCTGGCACGGCAGCATCAACTTGTTCAATACTTGTTGCACCTGGGTCATCCAAGCACGAGATTGCAAGAAAGGCTTCAAGTTCATTGCCATAACTGCCGTCGTCTTTGCGCTGATAGTAATCGTCGTACAACTTGAGCAACCCTGCACCGTCGCCTTGCTGCGCATCGGCCAATGCTTTTTCGAGTTGAGGCCAGTAGTAATCGGAATACATCGCTTGCGCTATTGCAGTGAATGCAACACCTTGAGTTACTGGTGTGCGGTCGGCACTCACAACAAGCGGTTTGGCATCGAGATCGAGAAGTAGTGCATCGAATGCCGCCGCAGATTTGCCACCGTTATAAAACTCACACGTCTTGTTTTTGCTGCACGCAGCGAGAAACGTTGCAAGTTGGCCTTCAAAACCCTTGGCTTGTGCCATTCCTTCTTCGACAGAAGTTGCATGTGGGTCAACTGCTCCATCCAACACTGCTGCACGAACAGTTTGTGGAAACATGGTGGCCCAAGTTGCGCCGAGCTCTGAGCCATACGAAAAACCAAAATACGAAATCTTGTCTTCGCCCAATGCTTGGCGAATGCTGTTCATGTCGGTAGCGCTTGCTTGAGTTGATATATAGGGGAGAATCTCGCCAGAGTTGGCAAAGCATTCGTCATTGAATGCTTGCGACGCATCGATGAGCGCTTGTTTTTCTTCTGGAGTATCTGGTGGAGAGTCGATGCCAAAGTATTGGTCGTAGTCGTCGACACAATCAACAGATGGAGTGCTCTTGCCCGTTCCACGCGGATCCCACGCAATGATGTCGAAGTGGTTTGTGATGTCGGTACTGAAGTAATACGACGAATCGTCTGCGAGTGCACTACCGCCGAAACCAGGGCCGCCCGGGTTGACCATCATTGAACCAATGCGAAGCGAAGGGTCTGTGGCTGGGCGCAACTTGACGTACAACGAAAACGTTCCTTCCGCTGGATTGTTGTAGTCGTAAGGAACGTCGAGTGTGCTGCACTGGACTGACGTGGTCGATGCAGAGTCGTCGCATGCTTTCCAGACGAAACTTGCTGGCACAAATGGAGCCGCACTAGTAGTCGGCGTTGAGTTATCCGAGGCCGAGTCCGTCGTGCCGCTTGAGCCACAGCCAGCAAGTACGAGCAATGCCGTGATAACTGCACCGCGAGTGAATTTGTGAACGAGATGAGAGCGAAAATTCATTGCTTCAGCCTAGAAGACGAGGCGAGCAACACACGGCGAAAGGAACAGAGTCGCCTTAGCCTGACATCATGCGAATGGGCCCACACCACCTCATACCTGGTGATAAATCGGCGATTGCGGGCACCAAAGTGAGCCGCATATCTA
>QYPH01000025.1 GCA_007279905.1 Actinomycetota bacterium
ACCAGCCGTATCAAACGACATTGTTGCTACATAGGGCATGCCAACCTTGATCGCTGCCATTGCTGCAGCGCGCACTTCTTCGGGGGCCGACATAGTTTCTATCCATGCGACGTCTGCACCGCCATCTTTGAGGCCCTGAATTTGCTCTGCAAAGGTATCGATTGCCTCTGCTTCAGTGAGCGCACCAAGCGGTTCAAACAACTCGCCTGTTGGGCCAACTGAGCCGGCAACGATCACGGGTCGACTAGATCCATCGGCAACTTTGCGCGCCAGTTGGGCTGCAGCGCTTGCAAGTTCGTGTACACGAGACTGAGCATTGTGCAGCTTGAGTCGATGGCGATTACAGCCAAACGTGTTTGTCAAAATGATGTCGGCGCCAGCATCAACAAACTTTTGATGCAGTGACGTCACACGGTCTGGATGATCGGTGATCCAAAACTCTGGTGGCTCACCAGCCGTTAAGCCCATCTGAAAGTAGTTTGTTCCTGTAGCGCCGTCTGCCAACAACACTTTGCCAGTCGCCAGCAACTTGTCTAAAGAATACACACCACTAACTTAGCCCATCACGTTTCCGGCGGTGACGCCTTGTGTGCGCAGTCGAGAAAAAGCCGACAAGTTGATGGCGTTGCCTGTGCTCTCACCAACGAACTCGACAGGAGTCACGTCGTGATCAATGCCTCGTTCTTGAGCCTCGATGAGTGCGCGAATAAACTTGCCAACGAGCGGAGCATTTTTGAATTGGTTGCCACTCGTGCCACACGCCATAAAAAAGCCATTCAGGCTCGACTTGTCGTACAGCGGAATCCAGTCGTCGGTGACGTCATACAGGGCACCGATGCCGAGCAACTTGAGGGGCACTCCAAAATCTGGCAAACGGCGTGCGAGCCTCAACATCACTCGCTCAAAAAACTCGACGGTGACCGAGTCATTCCAGTCGTCTGCGTCATCAATGAAATGCAATTCATCGCACGCTGGCTCGGTGGTGCCCACATTGAGCAAATCGCCCATGTGTGGCCTGAAGTATTGACCCAGGTCGAGGTCGGCAACAATCGTTGCGTTGTCTTCAAGACGGAAACCAACTGGCGCTGGTGGAGAAAAAACTTCTTGGCGCAATGGTTGGTGATGCACTTTCATCTCGTCATAGACGCCAGCCATGCGATTGATTTTTGCAGCGTGTGGGCCCGCGGCATTGATAACAGTTGGAGCATTAAATGTCTCGCCGCTCTTCAATGTCACTCCGGTTACTGCCCCATTGCTCGAATTGATCTGCACGACTTCTTTATGAAAGAGAAACTCTGCGCCATACGACTTGGCTGCATTGGCAAGGTTGTGCGTTGCCAGCATTGGGTCGTCCATAAAACCACTGAGTGGGTCGAACAATGCCGAGAGTTGATCGTATGCATCGTCGGCAAATGCTGGGTCTTCAATGCTCTTCGGCGGGTAGTACTTGCCCGTGTCAAAAGCCGGCCATCGCTTGCGCACTTCTTCTGGATTCAGAACTTCGTACGGAATACCAAATTGGTCCCACAGCTCTCGCTGACGAACGCCGTCGTAGCCCTCGGTAAGAAACACTAAATAGCCAGTCTTTACAAACTTGGCCATGCCATCTGGATCTTCGACACCAACGAACTTGTTCCAGTCGTACCAATACTGTGCAGACTCCCATGCCATCAAGATGGTGTTGAAGTTGGAGTAGGTGAAGCGAATAATTGCCGAAGATGCGCTGGTTGATCCGGCGCCCGCTGCGCCACCCTTGTCGATGACCACAACTTTGCGACCTGCCTTCGACATCTCGAGCGCTATGGATGCGCCCATGACGCCGCCACCAATAATGACTACATCGGTGTTGAATGATGCAGCGGACGCAGTTTCAGTCATACTTGCTGATCCAAGATTGCGTTTGCCCACTTTGCTGTGTCGGCTGTGGCATTAAACGTAAACGAGTGAATGCCCCAAACATTAAGTTCGTCTGCTTTGGCCGCAATGTCGTTGAGCAATTTTGTTGGGTCGTAACCGCCCGGTGCAAACATCAAGGTGAGCGATGCTTTGTTTTTCTTCAGATAACGCAGCGACTGACCAACGCCAGTGCGCACGCCTACAGACATCAGCCGTGTGCGATCGACAACACCCGGTAAGCCAAGATTGATTGGCGTAGTGAAACCTTTTGCGCGCAGATCTTTGAGCCAAGCGAGAATCTTTGGAGCGTCAAAACACATTTGCGTTGACGCAAGACCTTTCACTCCGAAACTCTTGAGCAATGCTTCTTTTTCAATGACCGAATTATGCAAGTCGGCGTTGCTGATCGTGGAGTGTCCGTCTGGGTAGGCACCAAAACCAATTGTTTCAACGCCAGGGTTGGCACTCAAGAAATCCTTCATGAATGGCAAAGCAAATTGGTAGTGAGGTGGCACTTCGGCGTCACCACCGATGATGAACACTTCTTTGATTCCCTTTTCGCGCACCCATGCTGCCAACTTGGCTGCGTGATCGGGGCCTTCAACCAGACGTGCGGCAAAGTGTGGCACCACATTGTGGCCCTTTGCAAGCAATTGCTCACACAACTCTTGCGTTACAGCGATGCCCTTTGCGGGCGAACATGTCACCGACACTGATGCACCCTTTGGCAAGTCGGCAATGGCCTGGTCGAGTGACTTGAGCGGCACCAATTCGTAGCGCATGTTGCGCACTAAGCGCTGTGCGGCAACCGATGTTTTGCCCTTTGATTTTTTAGCGCCGATGAAAGGCTTGAGTAATGACGAAAGGGTGCTCATAGTTGATCTCGCTCACTTGTTTTTTGGTTAGAGGGGTGGATCTAGATTATGCGAAAGTATCCGGCAATTGCGCTTTGCGCTTGCTGATGTACTCCAATAATTCTGCGTCGATTGCATCGTCTAGCGGTGGCGCAACGTATGACGCAAGTCGCTCTTTATAAATTCTGTTGGCACGCTGTGCAGCATCCAAAGCGCCGTCTTCTGTCCACTGTTCGAAGCTGTTGTTGTCGGCGGTGTCAGAACGATAGAACGCGGTTTCAAAGTTGGCCAGCGTGTGCGCTGTACCCAAGAAGTGTTGGCCCGGAACGTTTTCACGCATTGCACTCATGGCCTGGCCATTCTCGGTCATGTCAAGACCCTTGCCAAGCGTCATCATCATGCCCAATTGATCGCAGTCGAGCACAAACTTCTCGTAGCCAACCGCAAGGCCACCCTCTAACCAACCAGCCGAATGCAACACGAAGTTGGTGCCGGCCATGATTGTTGGAATCAATGTCGATGCACTTTCGTAAGCAGCTTGTGCGTCTGGCAACTTGGATGCGCACAGTGAGCCGCCCGAGCGAAACGGAACTCCAAGTCGGCGCGCAAGTGCCGCAACGGCGTACAGCACAATCGCAGGCTCTGGTGTGCCAAATGTAGGTGCACCTGTGAGCATCGACATCGAACTTGCAAACGAACCGAACACCACGGGAGCACCAGGACGCACAAGTTGCGTAAAGGCCATACCAACTAACGACTCGGCAAGCGTTTGGGCAATGACACCTGCTGCAGTAGTTGGCGCCATTGCTCCTGCCAAAATAAACGGCGTGATGATGCACGCCTGATTGTTGAGTGCGTACACCTCTGCTGACTCGAGCATTGTTGCATCCCACACGAGTGGCGATGATGCGTTGATCAAACTGGTCATCACGGTGCGATCCGCCAAGTCGCCACCAAATGCAATGCGCGCCAAATTGACGCTGTCTTGGGCGCGCTCGCCTGCTGTTACCGAACCCATAAACCCCTTGTCGGAGTATTTGATATGGGCATACACCATGTCGAGGTGGCGCTTGCTCACTGGCACATCGACGGGCTCACACACTGTGCCACCCGAGTGATGGATGTATGGGCACATGTAGGCCAACTTCACAATGTTTTGAAAGTCTTGGATAGTTGCATAACGACGACCGTTGTCGATGTCATACACAAACGGCGAGCCGTAGTTTGGGGCAAACACTGTGGCATTGCCGCCTATTTGCACATTGTTTTCTGGGTTGCGAGCGTGTTGCGTATAGATGCTTGGCGCACTTGCTTGCACGATGCTGCGACACATGCCGCGAGGAAAACGAACTCGTGTGCCCTCAACAATTGCTCCGGCATTTTTGAAGCGCTCAATCGCGCTTGGGTAGTCGCGAATCTCGACACCAATTTCTTCGAGGATCGTGTCTGCATTGCTCTCGAGCAACACGAGGCCCTCTTCGGAAACCATTTCGTATGGAGTGAGCAATCGAGTCAGGTATGCATCGCGATGTGCGTGTGAGTTCTTGCGCGTGGCCTGTCGAGCAGCGCGACCACCCCCACGTCTGTGATGTTCAACTTCTGTCATGATCCTGGCCCCTTTTCAATTGGCTCTATCCTCGCACGAGTTCTCATGAACGTTGTCTCATCAACGAAGTCTCATGATCGGCGCCGGCGGCGTTGGCCACCCTCGCCGTCCTCGCCCCTTGTGCTCACGACGCGTGGGGGCAATTCAATGATGCTCTCGAGGTTTGGGCAAGGTGCGTAAGCATGGGGGAACGCCATCGCGGCAACAAATAAGTCTTGGAAACGAGGTTCGGTTGCGGTCTCGATTTTGGTGACCTTGCGAACCGCTGTTTCCATTTCGGCACGCTGGCTGCGTGACAACAGAGCCTTGACAGCGCCAGCTCCTGCAGCATTACCAACTGAGCGCACACCTGCGACCGGACAATCTGGCACCAACCCGAGCACCATCGCATACACGGGATCGATATGCGCACCGAATGCACCAGCCAAGCGGATGTCGAGTACTTCTGGGTTGCCAGCATGCTCAACCAACAAGTCGATACCTGCGCGCAGTGCAGCTTTAGCCAATTGAATTGCGCGAATATCGTTTTGAGTAATCAGCAGTCGAATATCTCCCTGCTCGTACAACACATACGAAAATGTGCGGTCGTCGGCGACCACGCGAGGAGTCTTACCAACAAGCGATCCCTGGATAACACCGTCTTGAGAAACAATTCCTGACAAATACATTTCAGAGATCACTTCAATGATGCCGGAACCACATACACCAGTCACAGGAGTGTCGACAAGTGCTTCTGCAAACCCCGGCTCATCCGACCACATCTCGATACCGATTGAGCGAAAGCGTGGTTCTAGCGTCTCGCGATCAATGCGCACCTTTTCAACAGCACCAGCGGTTGCCCGCTGACCGCAACTGAGTTGTGCTCCTTCGAAAGCTGGACCAGTTGGGCTTGACGCAGCGAACTGGCGGGTGTTGTCGCCAAGCACGATCTCGGCATTGGTGCCAACGTCGATGAGTAACTGCATTGCAGTGCCGCGATGCGGACCTTCGGAAAGAATTGCTGCTGCGGTGTCGGCGCCAACGTGACCAGCAATGCACGGTCCAACGTAATAGCGAGCATTGGGTAACTGAATGCCAATTTGCGTTGCTTCCCCACTGACGGCTTCGTCGGTAGCCAACACAAATGGTGCTGCGCCCAACGGAGTTGGATCGATGCCCAACAAGATGTGGTGCATGATCGGATTACCGACCATCACGATCTCGAGAATTTTGTCGACAGTTATTGCTGCCTTTGACGCCAACTCGAGAACGAGGTCATTGAGTGCTGCACGAATCACTGTCGTCAGCTCGACGTCTCCGCCTTTGTTCATCATCACGTACGAAACGCGACTCATCAAGTCTTCACCAAAGCGGATTTGCGGATTCATCACACCCGCACTGCTCAAGATCTCGCCCGTAGTGAGATCACACAAGTGACCAGCAACCGTTGTTGACCCAATGTCGATAGCGATGCCATACATGGCGCCAACAAAACCAGGCCACGCAGCAGTGATCATGCCCGCTGTAGATGCATCGCTCGCTCGTTGCACAGCAACCGTGGCACCGCCTTCGCCTTTGTCGATAGCTCGGTTGACTTGGCGCAACGCATGCGTTGCAATTGTTGGTTTGGCAATGTGATGCTGCTCGGCAATTGCATTGCGCAACTCTGTTGAGGCAGTGACACCGTCGCCGAGTTGCTGCGGCATCACTGCCACGTAATACAGAGCGAATGTTGGGTCAACTTCTATTGCACCCAGGTCAAAATCTTTGCGCACAATCTGGCGGTGCACCTGACTCATTGCAGGAATATCGATGACCATGTCTCCACAAATTTTGGCCACGCAGCCCAAGCGGTTGCCCTCAACGAGCGGTCGATTGCCGTGGTAATCAATTTCTAGATCACCAGGCGCTGTGAGTGCACTTACCGTTGCCTCAATGCCCCATTTGGAAAACGAACCGATGCTTGGCGTGATCTGACAACGCCCACAAATGCCGCGTCCTCCGCACACCGAATCCAAATCCACCCCAAGACGTCGCGCCGCGTCGAGCACGCTTGTGCCCGTCTCGACATCGCCGTCCAACCCAGACGGAGTAAATACAACACGATTCGTCATGAAATCAAAAATTCCTTTTTCGTTATTGTGCAGTGCGACGACGACGACCTTCGCGGTCGCCACGCCCGCCAGTAGGAGCATTTGGATCACGATTTTCTTTGATCCAGTTAAAGCAATTCTTGTCATTGCCAGTCAACACGTCTGCTGCCATCACGGCTGCTTTGACTTCTGGGTGCAACGGACTCATGATTGCTGACGTCATGCCGGCGCCCATTGCCATAGAGAGGAACGTTCCGGTAATCACCTGACGATTTGGCAAGCCGAAGCTGACGTTGGATGCACCACAGGTGGTGTTGACTTTGAGCTCATCGCGCAAACGGCGGATCAAGGTGAATGCTTGTTGTCCGGCTTGACCAAGTGCGCCAATTGGCATCACCAATGGGTCAACGACAATGTCGCTGTAATGAATTCCGTAATCGGCGGCACGATTGACAATCTTTCGTGCAACTTCAAAACGCACATCTGGATCCATGCTGATACCAGTCTCGTCATTGGAGATCGCTACTACTGCTGCGCCGTACTTCTTAACAAGCGGCAACACTCGCTCAAGGTTTTCATCTTCGCCAGTCACCGAATTAACAAGGGCCTTGCCCTTGTACACAGCAAGACCGGCTTCGAGTGCCTCAATGATTGAAGAGTCAATAGATAGCGGCACGTCGGTCACTGACTGAACAAGTTGAACTGCCCGAGCCAATAGTGCTGGCTCGTCTGCAAGCGGAATACCTGCGTTGACGTCGAGCATGTGCGCACCGGCTAACACCTGGGCAATGGCATCGGCTTCTACTCGGCTGAAGTCTCCATTTTTCATTTCTTCTGCCAACAATTTGCGACCTGTTGGGTTGATGCGCTCGCCAATCATTACGAAAGGACGATCAAAACCAATCACGACTTCGCGTGTTGGTGAGCTCAGGATTGTATGTGTCATGTCATTGTTCCGTTTCGTTGTGAGATTTATTGTTCTTCTTGCATTTCGTCGTTCATTTCTTCTTCAAGTTCTTCGAGTGCAGCAAGATCTTTGGCAGCAACTGTTAATTGCTCGATATCTTTCTCGAAACCACCCGCATAAGCCAAAACACCGAGATGTTGGCGAGAATATTTAGCTTCGATCTCGTCGGCCACCTTTTGCGCAGCCTCGGCAAGCGTGCCTTCCAACGGCAACGTATCTCTGCTCCATTGCGCGATGTCTTCTTCAGCCGTATAAATATTGGCTTTGCGCTTTGCGCGATCGATTGCACGCTGAAATTTGGCCGAGAGCACAACCTGATAACGATCTCTGCCCATTTGCGCGTTGACCTGCGCAGGAATATCGCGCCACTTGATGACCACTACCGAATTTCCGCCTCTAGCCATTACTGTGCACTTTCTCTAATATTTTGGGGATTATTGATGTTTTTGGGATCTGAAAACGTGACGGGAATCGAGTTTTTGAGGCCTTGCACACCGACATGGCGGTGCTCAAACGCCAAGCCAAGTTGCACTGCTGCTGCCTGAGCGAACTCCAAAACCTTTGGATCGGTTGTCTGAGACAACAGAACGACGCGCGTGTAGTTGGAAAAATATGTGTCGCGCAATTGCGGGTGACGATCGAGACCGAGACCCTCCCACACCAACGCAGTGAAATGCTTTGCCAAAAAGTCGGTGAGGTAAAATGTGCCAGGTTGCTCGTCGTGCAACTGAGCAAATAATTCGGATCCGGCAAAAAATTCGTAGCAATGTGCGCCAGGTATTCGCTGCACATCGGGATACGACTCGAGCATGCGGTCAAGTGCACCTCCCGTGCCGCAATCGGCATAGCCCACCATCGTTAGACGATTCCCTCGACCATCGAGATGTTCACGAAGTGCGGGCACAATGCCTTCTGGGCGATTGTGTAAGTTGGCTGGCAAATAACGCACTTCAACGGCATCATTGAGTCCGTTGATGTTCAGCACTTCACGAAGCTCTGACACGAGGGCCCCGCAGGCGATGATCAGCGGACGTTTGTCGTCCGACATAAATGCCCTAGTCCTTTGTAACTAGTTGACCGAAGGGCCAGGAGGCTCGGCTGTGCGCTGACGCTTTGCGGATACCAATTGCTTGGCCATTTCTGATGCAACTGCTGCATCGCGGCAATATGCATCTGCACCAACTGCGGTTGCAAACTCTTCGTTCAGTGGCGCACCGCCTACCAAGATGATGTACTTGTCGCGAAGACCCTTTTCTTTCATGGTGTCAACAACGACTTTCATATACGGCATCGTGGTGGTGAGCAGTGCAGACATCCCAAGAATGTCTGGCTGGTGCTCTTCGAGTGCAGCCAAGAACTTGTCTGCGTCGGTGTTGATACCGAGGTCAATCACTTCAAAACCTGCACCTTCGAGCATCATGGCAACCAAGTTTTTGCCAATGTCGTGAATGTCACCCTTGACGGTGCCAACGACTACTTTGCCAACCGACTCTGCACCAGTTTCTGCAAGCAGTGGGCGCAAGATGTGCATGCCGGACTTCATTGCGTTTGCAGCAAGCAGCACTTCTGGCACAAATAAAATTCCGTCGCGGAAGTCGACTCCGACTATGCGCATGCCTTCAACGAGTGCTTGTTGCAACACCTTGTCTGGTGTCCATTTGCGGTCGAGCAAAATCGTGGTTCCTTCAACGATTTCTTCACCAAGACCGTCGTAGAGGTCGTCGTGCATCTGCTTGATCAAGTCTTCGTCTGACAGACCTGCAAGATCGATGTCGTCGAAATCACTCATAGTTCTTTTCCCCTCATAAAACGGTCAAAATGGCAACTACCCGGCAGATATATCACCGACAAGGCAGGTTAGCAGGGCTTATGCCCCGATGTGGCGGAAGAAAACAGCAGACTCTGGGGCAAGGGGGATATTGCCCAAAATCAGATCGGCAGCCTTTTCGGCAACCATCATCACAGGGGCATAAATATTGCCATTCGTCACATATGGCATGACCGAAGCGTCCACCACTCTCAAACCCGCCATTCCATGCACGCGCATTGTTGCGGGGTCGACAACCGACATGGAATCGGTGCCCATTTTGCACGTGCACGACGGGTGATACGCAGTTTCTCCGTCTTTGCGTACCCAGTCCAACACCTGTTCGTCGGTTGCAACTTCGGGTCCTGGGGAGATCTCGCCACCGTTGTACGGTGCAAATGCCGGCTGATCAAGAATCTTGCGGGCTGCCGAAATTGCTTCCACCCACTCGCGCTTGTCTTCAAAAGTTGAAAGATAGTTGAAAGTAAACGCGGGCTTGTCGCGCACATCCCCAGAGATCACCTTGAGACTTCCGCGCGAATTGGAATACATCGGACCAATGTGCACCTGATAACCGTGTCCCCCAGATGGCGCTGTTCCGTCGTAGCGAACAGCAATTGGCAAGAAATGAAACATCAAGTTTGGATACTTGACCTCCGCGTTACTGCGAATAAATCCGCCGGCCTCGAAATGGTTGGATGCACCTGGGCCCTTTCGAAACAGCCATGCAAAACCGATGAATGGTCGCTTCCAAAATTTCATCGTTGGGTTTAAAGAAACCGGCTGTGTGCATGAATGCTGGACATACACCTCGAGATGATCCTGCAAATTTTCACCAACACCCGGCAAATGATGAATAGGTGTGATGCCAACAGAGCGAAGATCAGTCTCGTTGCCAATGCCCGAGACTTGCAATAGCTGAGGCGAGTTAAATGCACCACCACACAAGATCACTTCTTTTGCTCGCACCGACTTGTTGCGACCAAATGGCAGACAAAATTCGACACCAACAACAGTTTTTCCTTCGGTGATGAGCTTTGTTGCTAGCGCACGACACTGCACTGTGAGATTGCGGCGATGCTTGACCGGATGCAAATATGCACGCGCTGCACTAAAACGACGACCGCGCTTGACGTTTCGATCAAATGCTGCGAAGCCCTCTTGCTGAAAACCATTTACGTCTTGCGTGATTGGATGGCCAGCTTGTTTCACCGCTCCAAAAAATGCACCGAACAACGGATTCTTTACTTGTCCACGCTCAAGACGAAGTGGGCCACTCTTGCCACGAAACTGATCTTTCGAATCGGCCGCTAGACAGTTTTCCATTCTCTTGAAATACGGAAGGCAATGTGCATAATCCCACGACGACATTCCCGCGTCGGCACCCCATCGCTCGAAATCAAGCGGATTACCACGCTGAAAAATCATTCCGTTAATGCTGCTTGAGCCACCCAAAATCTTGCCACGACCGTGAGTCACCCGACGACCGTTCATATGCGGTTCGGGCTGTGACGAATACATCCAGTCATAAAACTTGCTGCCGATAGGAAACATCAGGGCTGCCGGCATATGAACAAATACGTCAAACCAATAGTCGGGACGACCAGCCTCAAGAACGAGAACCGAATTATTCGGATCGGCACTCAAACGATTTGCCAAGGCGCAGCCAGCAGAGCCTCCGCCCACAATTACATAATCAAAAGTCTTTTTCACGGATTATTTATATCACAGCAAAAACACGAAAGGCTTCGAAGTCGCAAATCCAACAACCTGAACGACTGCTTACCGTGCTTTTGTTATAGCAGTTTCGATGAGCACACGGACTTCATCAAGACTCGCCGAACGTGGATTGGTTTTTGCTGCAGAATCCTTGAGCGCTTTGATAGCGATTCGTTCTGCGCAATCCATTGGCACACCGATTTCGCTTAACGATAATGGAATGCCAATCTCGTCAAGAATTGCTTCGACTGCTGAAATAAACCCGGCGACCGAGTGGTCAGATATTTCCATCGCTTCAGCCATGCGACGCACTTTGTCATCCAAGCCTGGCAAATTGAAACGCAAAACTACTGGTAACAGAATCGCATTGGTGTTGCCGTGGTGTGTGTTGTACTCTGCGCCAACCATGTGCGAGATCGCATGCACGAATCCAAGCCC
>QYPH01000005.1 GCA_007279905.1 Actinomycetota bacterium
AAGTAAGGGCGCGTAGCTCAGTTGGTTAGAGCACTACCTCGACATGGTAGGGGTCCCGGGTTCGAGTCCCGTCGCGCCCACTAGAGATCTAGAAAATAATTTTTGTTGTGCTTTGGCTGTCAAGCACCGGCATTCTTGACAATGGCCTCAGACTCACGAGCTGCGGCCTTGTAGATTCCTTTGCTCATCAGCGAAATCTCGCTACGGCGGCGTTTGTCATAAATAGTCGCCCGATCGCCATGCACAGATGCATCGTCTGGGGCGGCCCAACCTGCAAGGTCGGCCAAATGGCATGCGAGGCGTAGATCGGTCTCTGACAACTCGAGCGCACGCTGCATCAATACATGTGCGCCGCCTGCGAGATGGGCGAGTTCTTGGGCCACAACAGCATCGGGTGCTGGCTTGAGTCGTGATGCCGCTCCGTCCCACCACCCGCCATACAGTCGCCAAATATTGCGAACCACAAATTCTGGCTCGTCATAAAACGGGCGCATGTATGGCTTGTCGAGAATGTGTTGCGGAACTTTGACTGAGTGAATAATGGTGTCGAGAGTTTCACCCTCGTTCATCATCAGGACCACTTGGGAAACCAGAGTTTCGAGCGAAGTCGCTATGTCGTCAAGCACGGTGGCGATGCGCTTTTTGCCCTCAATTGGTAAGCCGTGGGCTGGTAGTAGCAACTCTGGTCCTTGGGCAATCATGCGTCGCAATGCCGTTGCCCACTCGAGTGCGTAGCGCTGCACTTTTTGAGGGTTGCCAGCATTGGGGTAATTCCAGATCACGAAGTCGCCAGTGAAGAGCCACTTCTTTTCAGGTATCCAACCCCATAGATGATCGTCTGTTTCGCCTCGAGCGTGGTGAAACTCGACCGTCGTGTTGCCTGCCTGAATGATGAGTTGATCAGAAAATGATTCGTCGGGTCGCAGAGTTGCAAGCGGAAGAAATTGGTGTGCATTTTCGCCAAGTGAGAGTGCTGCACTGAGGTTGCCCGTGTTAGGCCTCATGTCCGACTTGATGCCACCGAATTGACGTTGATTGATGCGCAAATTCCATTCGTTGGTAGTGGTGTAACGATCGATGCGCTTAACGACATTTTCGTGGCCAATCACGTGGGGAGTTGGTGCGCCTTGTGAAACAGCATCGTTGGCAAAAGCGAAACTGCCGCCAACATGATCGGCATGACCGTGTGTGTAGACAAGAGTGGAGATGGGTGATGTGCGCCAGGTACGAATGGATTGCACGACTGATTCACCGCTACCTGCGCCTGATGCATCGAAACACATCAGTCCGTCGCCGGTGTCCCACACAACTGAGTGGCTGAAACTCTCGACGATGGCAAGGTCTGTTGCGAGTTCGGTGATTTCGTTCGTGACTCGATTGAGTGGCTCGTCAACGATGCCGGAGTCGATGACTTTGGATGAGAGTTCGATCGGGTGCATGGGCAAACTCTAGTTGCGGGCAGATTTCAAAATCGTGGCGGGCGGTTCTTTGGGTAGTCCCAGTACGCGCTCGCCCAAAATATTGCGCATCACATTGGAAGTGCCGCCCATGATCGTGTACCCAGAAGCATAGGCAAGGCCTTGGGTGACGTCATTCCACATTGTTGCGTCCATGCCAAGCGTGTTGAATACAAAATTGGAAATTCGTGTTTCAAGTTCGGTGCAAAAACATTTTGTTGCAGCCGAGAAACCTGCTGGTGCTTGGCGCAGAGTTTCGCGAATCACCAGAATGCGACCAATGCGGTAACCGATTTCGATATTGGCGATTTCTTGACGCACGACCTTGTTGGTTGTGTCGGCTCGCTTGAGCGCCATGTCGTAGAGAGCCTTGTTCGACACAAGTCGGTCGATTCCTCCGCGCTCGTGTTCGAGTTGGCGCATGGTTTGTGCAAATGCGCCGCCTTGCACACCGACCAAGTTTGCCTTTGGCACGCGAACATCGGTATAGAAAACTTCGCAAAAATGACTATTCGTCGTCATGTCCTTGATCGGCCTGATGTCGATGCCTGGAATATTCATTGGCACGATAATTTCGCTGATACCTGCATGAGGTGGTCCGTCAGTGCTGGTGCGACAGATTAAGTAGCAGTAGTCAGCCACCTCGCCGAAGCTTGTCCAGATCTTTTGGCCATTGATGACCCACTCGTCACCGTCGTCGTGGGCAAATGTTTTGAGCGAGGCTAAGTCGCTGCCAGCATTTGGCTCGCTCATACCGATGCACCAGGTGGTTTTGCCCGCAAGCATCTTTGGTAAAAACTCATCTTGCTGCTGTTTCGAACCATAAGCAATCAGGGATGGTCCCATTTGTCGGTCGGCAAACCATGATGCAGCAATTGGTGCACCGGCCGAAATCATTTCTTCGGCAATGATCAAACGCTCGATGGCAGGGCGGCCACCTCCGCCAAACTCGGTTGGCCAAGTCATCCCTATCCATCCGAGTGCACCGAGTTCGGCCGAAAATTCTTTGGAGTAACCATTCATCCACGTGTCGTTAAACCGGCCGTAACGATTGACAGCATCTTGGGCAATTTCGCGTGCGCGCGTGCGCAATGCAACGTGTTCGGGGGCCCACTCAAAATCCATTTTTATAATGGTAGGTGGTTGCAGTGCGTCATCGCCGTGTTGAAACAACGCCAAGCCTGTGGCGACACTGTTGTGGGGGTATTCTCTAGAAGTCGGATATAAGTTCCGGTCGCATTCGGATCAACAAGTTGGAGCCCCCTCATGGCCGCAAAAATCAAGGTTCTCAATCCCGTAGTCGAACTCGATGGCGACGAAATGACGCGCATCATGTGGAAGTTCATCAAAGATCGATTGATCCTGCCGTATCTCGACATCAACCTCGAGTACTACGACTTAGGGATTGAGCATCGCGATGCAACGAATGATCAGGTTACGATTGATTCAGCACATGCCATTTTGAAGCACGGAGTTGGCATTAAGTGCGCCACCATCACACCCGACGAAGCTCGCGTCGAAGAATTTAATTTGAAGCAGATGTGGAAGTCGCCAAACGGAACTATTCGCAACATTCTGGACGGTGTGGTGTTTCGCGAACCGATTATTTGCAACAACATTCCCAAGTTGGTGCCGGGCTGGACAAAGCCGATCGTGATTGGGCGTCATGCTCACGGCGATCAGTACAAGGCCACCGACTTTCGTATTCCTGGTGAGGGCACAGTGACGATGACGTATGTGCCAAAAGATGGAAGCAAGCCGATTGAGATGAAGGTTGCCGACTTCACCGGTTCTGGTGTGGTGATGGGCATGTATAACTTTGACGAATCGATTCGCAATTTTGCACGAGCAACCATGAACTATTCGTTGCAGCGCAACTATCCATTGTTCCTCAGCACAAAGAACACAATCTTGAAGGCATACGACGGCAGATTCAAGGACTTGTTTGAAGAAGTTTTTGTTTCAGAATTCAAAACACAATTTGATGCAGCAGGTCTTACCTACGAGCACCGCCTGATCGACGACATGGTTGCATGCATGTTGAGGTGGGAAGGCGGCTATGTGTGGGCGTGCAAGAACTATGACGGCGATGTGCAGTCAGATATCGTCGCGCAGGGTTTTGGTTCGCTTGGTTTAATGACATCGGTACTGACAACGCCTGATGGTCGCGTGATGGAGTCGGAAGCCGCACACGGCACAGTTACTCGTCACTATCGTGATCACCAGGCTGGTAAAAAGACTTCGACCAACCCGATTGCATCAATCTTTGCGTGGACACGCGGGTTGGAGCATCGTGGCAAACTCGACAACACACCCGCCGTTATCGACTTTGCTCGCACAGTAGAAAAGGTGTGTGTAGAGGCTGTTGAAGCGGGCGAGATGACAAAAGACTTGTCGCTACTCGTCGGCGGCAACACGGCTCCATGGCAGACGACCGAAGAGTTTCTTGAGACTCTTGACCGCCGTCTTCAAAAGTCCATGGCGTAGATCGAATTATGCGCGCAGTTGTATTGCGAAGTCACGGTGGTGTCGAGGTATTGACATTTGAAGACATCGACGCACCTACACCTGGCCCCGAAGAAGTGCTTGTGCGAGTACGTGCAACAAGTCTTAATCGCGCCGACTTGCTGCAACGAATGGGCTTTTATCCAAACCCGTTTCCCGATACGCACGATGTGCCCGGAATGGAATTTTCTGGAACCGTGATTGGTCTTGGCTCACGAGTGCGCGCATGGAAATTGGGTGACGAGGTCATGGGAATAGTGAGTGGCGGTGCATATGCCGAACAATTGGTGATTCATGAGCGTCAGGCAATGCGCATACCAGCAAATGTTTCACTCGCTGATGCTGCTGCTATCCCCGAAGTGTTTATCACTGCATGGGATGCACTTGTCGTGCAGGGCGGATTGACGAACGGTCGTTGGGCGCTTGTGCATGCTGCGGCCTCGGGTGTGGGCACCGCAGCAATACAGATTTGCAAAGCAATTGGTGCGCGCGTGATTGCTACATGTTCAACAAACAAGGTGGATGCATGCAGGGCACTTGGCGCAGATGTAGTTGTTGACTACAAGACCGAAGATTTCGTGGATGCCGTGAAGGTGGCGACTGGTGGTCGTGGCGTAGACGCGGTGCTCGACGTGATCGGTGGCGACTATGTGGACCGCAACGTCGCATGTCTTGCCCTCAAGGGTCACATTGTGCAAGTGGGTGTCATGGCCGGCGGAAACATCTCGTTCAATCTCGGTGCGATGATGGGCAAGCGCGCCAAATTATCGGGAACCGTTTTGCGCGCGCGTCCGCTTGAAGAAAAGATTGCCATAAGCCAGCGCTTTGCTAGCGAGGTTTTGCCGTTGTTTGAGTCTGGGGCGATCAATCCAGTGATCGACAGGCGATATGCATTTGTGGATATTGCCCAAGGACATACGCACATGGAATCAAATGCCAACATTGGCAAAATCGTGATTGATATCAGCGCAAATTAGCGCTTGTTCATCTCCACATAATTGCGCTCGTCGACGCCGGTGTACCACTGGCGAGGGCGGCTGATCTTTTGTTCTTTGTCTTTGAGCAACTCGGACATGTGTGCGAGCCAGCCAACCGTGCGAGGGATGGCAAACAGCACCGTAAACATCTCGACAGGGAAGCCAAGTGCCTGGTAAATCAGACCAGAGTAGAAGTCGACGTTTGGGTACAACTTGCGTGAGATGAAGTATTCGTCGTTGAGTGCGACTTCTTCGAGTTTGAGTGCCACATCAAGAAGTGGGTTTCTGCCCGTTACTTCAAAAACGTCGTACGCGGCCTTCTTGAGGATGGTCGCACGTGGATCAAAGTTTTTGTAGACGCGGTGACCAAAACCCATGAGTCGGTCATCGCCATTCTTTACTTGCTCAACAAAAGCAGAAACGTTTTTAACATCACCGATCTCGTTGAGCATGTGAATCACGGCTTCATTGGCACCTCCATGCAGTGGGCCTGATAGCGCTGCGGCTGCCGCAGCTGTTGCAGAATATGGGTCGGCATTTGCCGAGGCAACTACGCGCATGGCTGTCGTGCTACAGTTTTGCTCGTGGTCTGCGTGCAAGATAAATAACACGTCCATGGCGCGAGCAAGCGCCGGATGCACTGTGTAGTCGTCACCGGTGCGGTACATCATGTTGAGGAAGTTCTGCGCGTATGACATCGAGTTGTTTGGCAAAACGAAGGGCAAGCCAGATGAAAATCGATAAGTCATTGCTGCAATGGTCGGTACTTTGGCAACAAGTCGAAGAATCTGCTTGTTGAGTACATCTTCGTCGAAAATATTTTTGGAATCGTCGTAGAAAGTGCCGAGAGCAGCAATAGCCGAAATAAACATTCCCATTGGGTGCGCGTCGTAATGGAAGCCGTCAACGAAGCGTTTGCGCATGTTTTCGTGAATCATCGTGTGATGAGTGACGTCAAACTGCCATTTCTCTGCTTGTTGAGTTGTTGGAAGTTCGCCGTTGAGCAGCAGGTATGCAACTTCAAGGAAAGTTGATTGTTCGGCAAGCTGTTCGATTGGGTAGCCGCGATAACGCAGGACACCTGCTTCGCCATCGAGATAGGTGATGGATGATGCGCACGCTGCTGTCGACAAAAATGCTGGGTCGTACATGCGAAGATTTGGATCGAGCTCACGTAGCGCCGACGAGGCAAAGACGCCATCTTTGACTTGAACAGTAACTTTCTTGCCTGTTCGGTCATCGATGATGGTGATTGTTTCAGCCATCTGGATTCCCTTCAATTTTGGTGAGGAGCTTCCTGTCCCCAAACACGAGTTTAGCGGTTGCTTCGCTATAGGGGCGTGTTGTCGTGCTTGCGTGAAGGAAGTCGCTCGCGTTTGTCGCGCAGCATCGTAAATGCGGCCGAGATTTCACGTCGTGTATCTGCCGGGTTAATTACTGCATCGATGTAGCCGCGCTCGGCTGCCACATATGGATTGAGCAGTCGCTCGGTGTAGTCGGCTTCAAATGCTGCTCGTTCTTCAGGAGTTGAGCGACGTTGCAAAATCGCGGCGGCTTGCCCGGCACCCATGACGGCAAGTTCGGCACTTGGCCACGCCATGCACAAATCGTTGCCCATGCCCTTGGAGTCCATCACGATGTAGGCGCCACCGTAACTCTTGCGCAAGATGACGCACACACGAGGCACGGTTGCTCGAGCATAAGCAAAGACGAGTTGGCCTCCATGGCGGATCATTCCGCGCCACTCGAGATCTTTGCCAGGATAGAAACCTGGGGTGTCGACAAGGGTGAGCAGAGGAATGTTGAACGCATCGCAGAATGAAACAAAGCGCGCGGCTTTTTGTGATGCTGGAATATCGAGTGTGCCAGCCAACACCATTGGCTGATTGGCAACTACTCCAACAGATTCACCACTGATGGTGATGAATGCGGTAATGACGTTGGCAGCCCAACGCTCGCGTATCTCAAACATGTCGCCGTCGTCGGCTATTGCTCGGATCACTTTACGCACGTCATAACTGCCTGTCGCCGTGTCGGGAATGACTGTGCCGGCTTCTGGAGTAAGGCGATCGTCTGGGTCGTTTGTTGCAATGTGTGAAGCAACGCTGTCGACGTTGTCGGGAATGAATGACAAGAGTTGTTCGAGGGCGATCAGCGCACTCGCGACATCGTCTACAACCAAGCTTGCTACTCCGCTTTGGCGAGAGTGAGCGTCAGTGCCACCCAGCTCTTCGTTGGTCATGGTGATGCCGGTAAATTCGGCAACCATGGTGGGGCCAGACACAAATGCATACGAATCTTTGGTCATGATCACAAAGTCGCTCAGACCAATCAGCAGCGCTGGACCACTCACGGCTGGTCCGGTCACGATGGTGAAGATAGGAACGATGCCAGAGCACATTGCTACACGGCGCGCTGCTTGACCCCAGCCAAACAACGCATCGATGCCACCCAAAATGTCTGCACCAGACGATGCCATCGACAACACCAATGGCAAGCGTTGATTGAGTGCGGTTGTGGCAGCATTGGCGATTACTCCAGACGCTTCTGCCGAGAGTGCGCCGTAGTGAATGGATGGATCTATCTCGACCCAGACAACATTGCGTTGAGATTCTGCAAGTAACCGAACGTCGGCGCTCACTGCGCCCTTGACTGCTTTTTGCAGTTGAACCGAGGTTGACACTTCGCTGCTCACACCAATCACGCTTTGACTGTAGGCGAAGATTGGCTGGGTGAAACAAGAGTCGTGGTGACGCCTGGTTGGCGGTCGCCACTTTTTGCTACAACATTCTTGGTGACTTCGAGCGTGGCACGAGTTGACTTATTTGGAATTGGTCGGCGACGCGATGCCCAGCCGACCACTCGTCGAGGAAGTTCGGGAATTGCAACTCTCACGAAGTTGCCCTTGAGCCATCCCGGAATTGCAGTGGCTGGCACAATCGCGGGTCCAAATCCTTCGAAAGCAAGCGATGTCAAGAGACGCACACCATCGATTTCCGCTTGAGGTATAAATGCAAGCCGTTGTGTGCCTGCTGCACGATCAATGATTCGTCGAAGTGCGGTGTTGCGTGGCGCGAGCAGAAGTGGTTCGGTAACAAGTTCTGCAATGGCGATGCTCTCGAGCGAAGCCCAACGATGTTTTGCGTGCACGAGCAACACGAGGTCTTCAGAAAACAATGGTTCAAGAACGAGTTCGGGGTCGTCGACGGGGAAGTGAACGATGGCCGCGTCGAGTTCGCCACTGAGCACGCGAGGAATCAGAGTGGAGGTGCCGCCTTCATGGATGATGGCGCGCACGAGCGGGTGTGCTTTTTTGAGAGCAGGAAGAAGGAGGGGCATCAGCCAACGACCGGTAGTTCCGATGCATCCAAGCCGTGTTTCACCTTCAATTTCGGTGTCGCTCGAGTGAATGTCGGCTTCAATATCTTCGAGTTCGTGAATGATTCGCCGAGCGCGCTCGACGACCACAACACCTTCGTCGGTAAGCGCCCCACCATTGCGCTCGACGAGCAACACTCCGAGATCTTTTTCGAGCCTGGAGATATGGGCCGAGACATTGCTTTGTACGGTTCCGAGTGCACGAGCAGCGCCTGAAAACGAGCCATGATCGGCAATTGCGATCAGGCTGGCTAAGTGGCGGATCTCCATACGCCACAGGATAGCCAAAAAGTGGCTCACCTATCTCAAAAATAGATAGGGGATATCATGTCGTTCGCCTTGCGTGCTTACCCAATGGTAGGCCATACTAGATACATATCGCGGTGGGCTCCCCCCAGAGCCTGCCCGACAGAATCCATTACGTGGCTCCCCCGCCACAGGATTCTTAGGTTGAGAGGCCCCGCAGCAATGTGGGGCCTTTCCCATTTCTCGGGTGTGGTTTAGTAGCAATTATTTTTTGGAGAGTAGTGACTTGACGGCCATCACTGCTGCAATAAAAATTGCAACTCCCAACATGCGCACGCCGATACCTACCGAGAGAGTGGCGAGAATAATTCCGATGCACATCACAGGAATCATCAACACAGTGGAAAATGCGCGAGCACTGAAGTTGCGCGGAGGTTTGCGCCACAACACGACCGCAATTATTCCTGCAACAAGTGCAGAACCAAGAATGATCGCTACGAGACGAGCAAGACTCTCCACGCTCGAACAGTAGTTGATCTATTTTGTTTTTGCAGCAGCCTCAGCAGCTTTTGCTGCTGCCTTCGCCGCACTCTCTACTTTTTTACGCACAACGTTGAGCGCGCTGCCGGCCTTAAACCACTCGACTTGCTCCTTGCTAAATGTGTGGAGAGCCTGAAACTCAATCTGGTCTCCGCCGCGTTGATTGAGGTAACAGCGAACTGGCTGATCTGGCTTGGGTGGCATGTCGCGCACCGTGATGGTGTCAAGTTCGCTGATCATGTCATACATCGCTGGGTCGGCAAATGTGAGCGGCACGATGCCTTGCTTTTTGAGGTTGGTTTCGGCAATGCGGGCGAACGATCGAGCAAAAATAACAACAGCACCGCGGTAGCGAGGCTCCATCGCAGCATGCTCACGACTTGAGCCCTCTCCATAGTTTTGATCGCCAATTGCAGTCCATTGCACTTCGTTGTCGCCATAGTGGCGGGCAATTTCTGGGAAGGTGCGAGTTTGCCCATCGATCATGTCGATGCCTTCACCAACAACATCGTTGTATGCGTTGACAACACCTGCGAACAAGTTGCCACAAATGTTTTGTAGGTGTCCGCGATAGGTGAGCCACTTGCCAGCAGCCGAAATATGGTCGGTGGTGCATTTGCCTTTGGCTTTCATGAGAATGGGCATACCGAGAAAGTCGTTGCCATTCCATTTTGCAAATGGCTCGAGCAATTGCAATCGATCACTTGTTGGACTCACGCTGACTTGCACATCGGAGCCGTCTGCGGGTGGGGCAATAAACGTGTCGTTGCCTGCGTCGTAACCGGCCTTTGGCAACACTTCGCCTTGGGGAATCTCGAGCTTGACTTGGGTGCCATCGGGTGCTGTCAATGTGTCGGTCGTTGGGTCAAAGTCGAGGCGACCCGCAAGCGCGAGTGCAATGACCGTGTCGGGACTTGTCACAAAACTCAGTGTGTTGGCCGAGCCGTCGTTGCGCTTAGGAAAATTGCGGTTAAATGAGTTGACAATGGTGTTCGGTTTGCTCGTTACTTCCTTTGATCTGTCCCATTGACCAATGCACGGACCACACGCGTTGGCCAAAACTGTTGCGCCAATCGCTTCGAGATCGGCGAGAAGTCCATCTCGTTCGATTGTCGCTCGAATTTGCTCTGAGCCTGGAGTGATCAGCAGCTCAACTTTTGCTTTGAGACCATGAGCACTTGCTTGTCGTGCAACTGATGCGGCACGCGTGATGTCTTCGTAAGAAGAGTTGGTGCAACTACCGATCAGGGCCGATGAGATATCGAGTGGCCACTCGTTTGCCGTTGCTGCAGCACCAATATCTTTGCCGATCTTGTGGGCGCGGTCTGGAGAGTGCGGGCCATTGATGAGGGGTCTCAGTGAAGACAAATCGATCACGATGGTTTGGTCGTAGGTTGCGTTCTCATCCGCGCGCAGGTTTGTTGCAACACTGTCGGCGGCCTTGGCGATGTCGGTGCGGCCTGTGGCCTGCAAGTAAGCCGACATGTTTGCGTCGTATGGAAACACCGAACACGTTGCGCCAATCTCGGCACCCATGTTGCAAATAGTTGCTTTGCCGGTTGCTGAAATGGTGTCGGCACCATCTCCGAAGTATTCGACAATTGCGCCAGTGCCGCCTTCGACGGTGAGCACGCGTGCGACTTCAAGAATGACATCTTTCGGACTCGACCAACCAGAAAGTTTTCCCGTGAGTTTCACTCCAATTACTTTTGGCCAACGAACATTGAATGGGAAACCAGTCATCACGTCGACCGCATCAGCACCGCCGACTCCGATTGCAACCATGCCGAGACCACCTGCATTTGGCGTGTGGCTGTCGGTGCCGATCATCATTCCACCGGGGAAGGCGTAGTGCTCGAGCACAACTTGGTGGATGATGCCGCTGCCTGGGCCCCAAAAACCAATGCCATATTTTGCTGAAACACTTTGCAAGAAGTCGTACACCTCTTTGTTGGTGTCGATTGCAACACCCATGTCGATGCGCGCACCGACTTTTGCCGAAATCAAATGATCGCAATGCACCGTTGAAGGCACAGCAGTAGTTGGAAGACCAGCAGTCATAAATTGCAATAGTGCCATCTGTGCTGTTGCATCTTGCATCGCAACACGATCAGGAGCGAAGTCTGCATAACTACGTCCTCGTTCCATCTCTTGTTTTTTTGGGTCGGAGAGATGATTGATCAAAATCTTTTCGGTGAGTGTGAGGTTGCGTCCGAGTCGTTTTCGTCCTATTGCCACGTTTCCTTCAAGTGATGCGTAGACGCTATTGACGAGTTCTATTGGGGTTCCTGCTGTTGCAGTCATGTCGATAGTCATGTCGATAATCCTCTCAATTCTTTGAATATTGGCTTGCTTTTTGCGGCCATGTATACAAGTATAGTACAAGTGCGAAGCATTCGGTATCAAGTCATAGCAGCATCGCTGCGAGAGCGAATCAATGTGGGCCATTTTTTGGCTGGGCGATTACTGCCAAGTGAGTCAGAACTGAGCCGTGAATTTGCGGTCAGTCGAGTGACTGTGCGCAGGGCTCTCGAATTACTGCGCGAAGAAGGCATCGTCAGTGCGCGGCAAGGGTTTGGCTGGTTTGTGGCCAGCGATCCGATATCGCAGACGCTCGGCAGATTGGGAACCATTGAGGAGCAAATGTCGGCAAGCGGCATGACACCAACTCGCCACATCATTGAGTTTGCATTTGAAAAGGCTTCACGCAACATTGCTAAAACACTCGACTGCGATCAGGTGCTGCGCGTCAAGCGCATCAACATGGCGGCCGACGAACCGTTTGCGGTCGTGACCGTGTGGTGTTCATTTGAACTTGGCAAGCACTTGTCTCGTCACGACGTTGAGACAAATTCATTTTATGATTTGCTCAATGTGGCGCTTGGTGGGGCGACACAAACAATTGGTGCAGATGCAGCAACGGCTGTTGAAGCAAGGTTGCTCGAAATTCCTGTTGGGTCACCTGTGTTGCATTGTGATCGTGTCACAAAGAACGAGGAAGGACATGCAGTGCTGGTTTCACATCACGTGTTTCCTGCACATCGCACAAACTTTGTTGTTGAGTTGCCTTCGGTGCCGGCTTCTATTTCGCCGACAGGTTTACGACTCGTTGACTAATTCGTTACCACTTGTCCCAGTGCAGCACTTTTTCAAGTGGCAGTCGGTTGGCGGGCTTGAACTCGGTGCCGATGGTGTACGCAATCGGGAACAATCCGCCCTGCGTAATTTTGTCGTAGGGAATACCAAGTAGCTCTGCAGCCTTTTTCTCGCCGTCCATCATGAGGTGGATTGTTGTCCAGGCCGAACCCATTCCACGTCCGCGGAGTGCGAGCATAAAACTCCATACGGCAGGCAAGAGCGAGCCCCAGGCACCGGCGCCACTAAAAACATCGAGATTATCGAGACGACCCTCGATGCACGGAATCATGAGCATCGGTGCTTTTTCGAAATTTTCTGCCAAAAATGATGCCGAGCCGCGTACTTTAGGAAGTTGCTCGTCGCGGACATCGCCGCGAGGTTTGCCGCTTGGGAGTGTCGCGTAGATGGCCCAGTTGGCGCGATAGATGTCGGCAAGTGCTTTTTTCTTTGCCGCGTCTTCAACGATGATCCAATGCCATCCTTGGCTATTGCCGCCCGTTGGTGCCTGAAGAGCAATTTCGAGACATTCTTCAACAATTTTGCGCTCTACGGGTTTATCAAAGTCGAGGCGTTTGCGCACGCTGCGGGTGGATGTAAGGACTTCTTCGGAGGAGAGGTTCAGTTGCATGGCATCTAGTGTGCCATGCAACGATAGAGATACACGACTTGGCAAAGGGGTATGTAATGAGCGCAGCACAACGAGTAGATGTGCCTGGGGTAGTTGATGATCGGGTCACGATTTCGGTGGTTGATGGCATTGCCGATGTGAAGATGAATCGCGCCGACAAGCGCAACGCTCTCGACAACGCAATGTTCACTTCGCTGAACGCCGCTGGAGAATATCTCAAGACATTGGATGACTTACGTGTTGTCGTGCTGTCGGGGGACGGTGCATCGTTTTGCGCGGGCCTCGATTTTTCGTCGTTTGCGCAGATGGCCGAGGCTGGTGCACAAGCAAATGCAGCTGACAAAAAAACTGACAAAAAAACTGACAAAAAATCCGACATGAATGCGGGCGCGATGGTGAATGGTCGCATCACACATATGGCCCAACAAGTGTGTTGGGTGTGGCAGGAAGTGCCCGTGCCGGTTATTGCGGCAGTGCATGGTCATGCACTTGGAGGCGGCATTCAGATCGCACTTGGTTGTGACATTCGCATCGTGCATCCAGACACGCAACTCTCTGTGCGCGAAGTGCACTGGGGTCTGATTCCCGACATGACGGGCACGTTGATGTTGAGTCGGCTCGCAAGACCCGACATCGTGAAAGATTTGGTGTTTACGGCTCGAGTGTTTAGTGGTCGAGAGGGTTACGAAATGGGTCTTGTCACTCGACTTTCAGAATCTGTGCACGCAGACGCAATGACACTGGCCAAGGAAATTGCTGGTCGCAGCCCGGAGGCGGTGCGAGGAGCCAAAAAACTCATTAACTTGCTGGCAAATACTGGCGCAGCCGAACAGTTTGCAGCCGAACGGACAACGATTGGTCAGTTGATTGGCACAGCAAACCAGGCCGAAGCAGTGATGTCGCACTTTGAAAAGCGCCCACCTAATTTTGCTTCGGGCAGTTTGTTTCGCTGATTAGTCGCTAGAGTTTTGTCACGGGCCAGCGTCGTCCCTGCGGATTCCATTATTGCAATCTGCAAAAAGTTCACACTGAATTCAGTTGAACTGCACCTACAAGGAAATAGGACACGACGATGCAACGCTCAATGCCGCTTGCAAGCGGTTTGTATGACCCACGCTTTGAACATGACGCATGCGGCGTCTCGTTTGTCGTGGACATTAAGGGTCGCAAATCTCACGACATCGTGGCAATGGGTATTGGCGCACTCTGCAGCATGGAACATCGCGGTGCCACAGGTTCAGAAGTCGAGACTGGCGATGGTGCTGGAGTACTGATTCAGGTTCCTCATCAATTTTTGTCGGAAGTTGTTGGCTTTGTTTTGCCGGCTGTAGGCGGTTACGGGGTTGGCATTGCCTTTTTGCCGACTGATAAAAAGCTTCGTGACGCAGCAGTCGTTGAAGTTGAACGAATTATTGCTGAGCAAGAGCTTGATGTATTGGGCTGGCGTGAGGTGCCGGTTGATCCAAGTTGTCTTGGCAAGAGCGCTCGAGACGTGATGCCAGCATTTTCGCAGATATTTATTGCAGACAAGGAAGGTGCGCGAGAGGTTGAGTTGGATCGCAAGTTGTTTATTGCTCGCAAACGCATCGAGCACGAACTGCCACCAGAGTTGCAGACGTACTTTCCGTCATTGTCGAGCCGCACACTCATCTATAAAGGCATGTTGACAACGCCTCAGTTGGCAATGTTTTTTCCAGATCTCACTGACACGCGCATTGAGTCGGCAATCGCCTTGGTGCATAGTCGTTTCTCCACAAACACATTTCCTTCGTGGCCGCTTGCGCATCCTTATCGATTTATTGCCCATAACGGCGAGATCAATACGGTGCAGGGCAATCGCAACTGGATGAGAACTCGGGAGTCGATGTTGAGCAGCAACTTGCTTCCTGGGCTTGAGCGAGCGTTTCCAATTTGCGCGATGGGTGGCAGTGACTCTGCAAGTTTCGATGAAGTGCTCGAGTTGCTGCACTTGGGCGGGCGAAGTTTGCCGCATGCAGTGATGATGATGATTCCTGAAGCGTGGGAAAACAACAAAACAATGAATGCACAAAAGCGCGCCTTCTATCGTTTTCATGCCTCGCTGATGGAACCGTGGGATGGCCCAGCATGTATTGCATTTACTGACGGAACTCTGATCGGCGCGGTACTCGATCGCAACGGACTTCGACCAAGTCGTTACTGGGTAACCGACGATGACATCGTGATCATGGCGAGCGAAGTTGGAGTTGTCGACATTGATCAAGCGAAAATTGTTCGTAAAGGGCGGTTGCAGCCAGGGCGAATGCTGTTGATCGATACTGAACTTGGTCGGATCGTTGAAGATGATGAGATAAAGCAACAACTGAGCGAAGCGGCTCCGTATCAAAACTGGCTCGATGCCGGACTTGTAGAACTCGGCGACTTGCCAGCCCGTGAACACATGGTGTTTAGTCGCGACAGCGTGTTGCGACGCCAACAGGTATTTGGTTACACACACGAAGAACTCAAAATTATTTTGGCGCCAATGGCAAAGACGGGTGGAGAGCCGCTTGGTTCGATGGGGACAGATACTCCGATCGCGGTACTTTCTGCTCGGCCACGATTGTTGTTTGACTATTTTCAACAGATGTTTGCGCAAGTCACGAACCCGCCACTTGACGCAATTCGAGAAGAAGTAGTGACGTCAATCGGGACTGCGGTTGGCCCAGAAGGAAACTTGCTCGAAGCAAGTTCAGAACACTGCAGGCAACTGGTATTGCCATTCCCGATCATCAACAATGATCATCTCGCAAAGATCATTCACATCGATGATGATGGCGCATATCCACAACTGCAATCAGTAGTTGTGAGTGGCTTGTACAGAGTGGCCGATGGGGAGCAAGGGTTGCAAGAAGCCCTTGACGCGGCGCGAAAAACTGCAAGCGACGCAATCGATAACGGCGCACGCATCATTATCATTTCTGATCGCAACTCTGACGAAGTGTTTGCGCCGATCCCATCGTTGTTGCTCACGAGTGCTGTGCACCATCACCTCATCCGTGAAAAGAAGCGCACTCAAGTGGGGCTCATTGTTGAGTGCGGTGACGCGCGAGAAGTCCATCACATGGCGTTACTCATTGGTTATGGCGCCGGGGCGATTAATCCATATCTCGCATTCGAATCGATAGAAGACATGATTGCAGCCAATGATGGGACAGGAGTCAACAGTCTCGGCGGTGTCGATCCACAAAAGGCTGTCAACAATTACATCAAGGCCGCGGGCAAAGGTGTGTTGAAGGTGATGTCCAAGATGGGAGTGTCGACGGTGGCCTCATATACGGGCGCACAAATTTTTGAGGCACTTGGGCTGAGCAAAGAGCTTGTTGGAGAGTTTTTTACCGGAACGGTGTCGCGCCTTGGCGGAATCGGCTTGGGGGAAATCGCTACCGAGGTTGCAGCACGACACGCAATCGCGCATCCGCAACGTCCAGATCAGCGAATGCATCGCAAACTCGAAATGGGCGGCGAATACCAGTGGCGCCGCGAAGGCGAACATCATCTCTTTAATCCAGAGACGGTGTACCGATTGCAACACGCCACTCGTTCTGGCCGATACGACGTATTCAAGCAATACACAAAGGCCGTCGACGATCAGTCGCGAGTGTTGTCAACATTGCGCGGGTTGTTTGAGTTTGTTGCAGACCGTGTTCCGGTGCCGATTGAAGAGGTTGAAACGGTGGCAAGTCTTGTCCAACGTTTTTCTACCGGTGCGATGAGTTACGGCTCAATTTCCGCCGAGGTTCATGAGACGCTGGCAATTGCGATGAATCGCATTGGCGGCAAGAGCAACACGGGTGAGGGTGGCGAAGATGCCGAACGAAACATTGCATTGCCCAACGGTGACTCCAAGCGATCAGCGATCAAGCAAGTTGCATCGGGACGCTTTGGCGTGACGAGTGAGTATTTGGTCAATGCGGATGATTTGCAGATCAAAATGGCGCAAGGCGCAAAGCCTGGCGAAGGTGGACAGTTGCCTGGTCACAAGGTCTATCCATGGATTGCTCAGACTCGCTACTCGACACCCGGTGTGGGGCTCATTAGCCCGCCTCCGCACCACGACATTTATTCGATTGAAGATCTGAAGCAACTCATTCACGATCTGAAAAACTCAAACCCAACTGCTCGTGTGCATGTCAAGTTGGTTGCACAAGTTGGTGTTGGCACAGTGGCAGCCGGCGTCAGTAAAGCAAAGGCCGACGTGGTCTTGATTTCGGGACACGATGGCGGAACGGGTGCATCGCCCTTGACGTCTCTTAAACATGTTGGTGCGCCATGGGAGCTTGGGTTGGCTGAGACGCAACAAACATTGTTGCTCAATGGATTGCGCGACCGCATCGTGGTGCAAGCCGATGGTCAGATGAAAACTGGGCGAGACGTCATTGTCGCAGCACTGCTCGGTGCAGAAGAATTTGGTTTTGCAACAGCACCGCTCGTTGTGAGTGGTTGCGTGATGATGCGGGTGTGTCATCTTGATACGTGTCCCGTGGGCGTTGCAACACAAAACCCCGAATTGCGCAAGCGCTTTAGCGGCAAGCCCGAGTTTGTTATCAATTTTTTTGAGTACATCGCTCAAGAGGTGCGCGAGTATCTTGCCCAATTGGGTTTTAGAACATTGCAAGAAGCGGTTGGCCATGTTGAGGTGCTCGACACCCGACACGCGATCACTCATTGGAAGGCGAAAGGTCTTGATATTTCGCCGATTTTGGCAGTTGCTCAGAATCCGTATCAGCAAACACTGCATCATTCTGTTGCGCAAGATCACGGCTTGGCAGATGCTCTTGACACACAACTCCTCATTCAATGCGCCGACGCCGTTGATCGGGCCACACCTGTGCAACTTGATTTACCAATCAATAATGTCAACCGCACGGTTGGCACAATGCTCGGAAGCGCCGTCACCAAGAAGTGGGGCAGTGATGGCTTGCCACACGACACGATTTCGTTGCGCTTCACCGGCTCGGCGGGACAAAGCCTCGGAGCATTTTTACCAAAGGGAATTTCGGTTCACCTGCAGGGTGATGCAAATGACTATTTAGGCAAAGGATTATCGGGTGGTCGCATAGTGTTGCGACCAAGTACTCGCGCGACGTTTAGCCCACACGACAATGTGATTGCAGGCAATGTGATTGGCTACGGCGCGACTTCGGGAGAGATCTATATCAACGGACTTGTGGGCGAGCGATTTTGTGTGCGCAACTCTGGTGCCACTGCAGTTGTTGAAGGCATTGGTGATCACGGCTGTGAATACATGACTGGTGGTCGAGTGGTTGTGCTGGGAGAAACGGGGCGCAACTTTGCTGCTGGCATGAGCGGCGGTATTGCCTATGTATATGACGAAGACGGACTGTTTGCTTCACGGGTCAATAGCGACATGGTTGATATTTTTGATCTAGACGAATCTGATGTTGATTGGCTCTGCAACACGATTGCTCAACACGTGCAGTTAACAGGCTCTCCTCTTGGCACACGAATGTTGAATGATTGGTCGAATACTCAAAAACTGTTTCGTAAAGTGTTGCCTCGCGACTATGCGCGTGTCATGGCCATCATGGATCAAGCAAGGGTCGATGGTGTGAGCGAAGCGGAAACTTCTCGACGAGTCATGGAGCCTGTCCATGGGTGAACCAACCGGATTTTTGCAATGGAAGCGCACAACACCAAAGCGTCGCTCGATTCCTGTGCGAGTTGCTGATTGGCGTGAGGTGTATGAAGTTTTTCCTGCAGACCAACTCAAGCATCAGGCGGGTCGTTGCATGGATTGCGGAATCCCATTTTGCAATAATGGATGCCCGCTTGGAAACTTGATCCCTGACTGGAATGATTTGGTGTATCGCGACAACTGGCGCGACGCGCTCGAACGATTGCATGCAACAAATAACTTTCCCGAGTTCACAGGTCGTTTGTGTCCTGCACCATGTGAGTCGGCATGTGTTCTCGGTATCAATCAAGATCCGGTGACCATCAAACAAGTCGAGGTGGAGATCATTGATCGAGCGTGGAACGAAGGCTGGGTTACTCCAATTGTTGCCTCGCACAAAACTGGTAAGCGCATCGCAGTGATTGGCTCGGGGCCAGCTGGACTAGCGGCCGCACAGCAACTCACGAGGGCAGGACACGATGTGGTGGTGCTCGAGCGGGAAGATCGGATTGGCGGACTGTTGCGCTACGGAATTCCGGAATTCAAAATGGAAAAGCGACACATTGACAGGCGAGTCGAGCAGATGACGCAAGAGGGAACTGAGTTTCGTGTCAATGCCGCAGTTGGCGACAACGTTGACATTGATGTACTTGTTGCATCGCACGATGCGGTGGTGTTGGCGTGTGGCGCGACTCAATGGCGCGATTTGCCACTTCCAGGTAGAGAACTCACTGGTATTTATCAGGCGATGGAATATTTGCCGCCGAGCAATCGTGTGCAACAAGGCGACATGCATGACACAACGATAAGTGCCGCTGGAAAACATGTAGTGATAATTGGCGGTGGCGACACCGGTGCTGATTGTTTGGGCACGGCGCTTCGTCAAGGTGCTGCATCGGTGACTCAGCTCGAGATCATGCCGCGGCCACCTGAAGTTCGTGCAGAATCAAATCCGTGGCCACAGTGGAGTCTTGTGTTTCGCACGAGTTCTGCCCACGAAGAAGGCGGCGACAGGTTGTTTAGCGTCAACACCGATCGATTTATTGGCAACGCAAATGGCACAGTGCGCGCACTCGTGCTCAACGAAGTAACGCTGGTGGACGGCAAGTTTGTTTCGGTACCAGGAACGCAACGAGAACTGCAGGCCGACTTGGTGTTGCTTGCACTTGGTTTTGTTGGACCACAGAAACATGCGTGGCTCGATCAGTTGGGCGTTGCGTTCGATGCGCGCGGCAATATCGCACGCACTGAGGAATTTGTCACAAACGTTCCAGGCGTGTTTGTGGCTGGTGACATGGGTCGCGGACAGAGTTTGGTCGTGTGGGCAATTGCTGAAGGGCGTGCTTGTGCTGCTGGAGTTGATCAGTATCTCATGGGCTCGTCAACGCTTCCTGTGCCGATTGTTGCATCTGCTCGCCCGATGGCATAGTGACCTAGTAATCACGGATTAATCACCTATTCGCCTATTATTGACCTCAATGAAGAGCAGTACGAAAGCCATCCAACACGCAACAGTGGTCTTGGCGAGTTTGTTTTTTGTTGGTGCGTGCAGCACCTCAATTGCAGGCACTGCAACAACAATTGTGCCTGTTGGTCCAACCGATTTTGCAACAATTCCTCCGGTGCAGTCAACGTTGCCAAATATTGTGACAACCCTGCCAATTGGCGCAGTGGGTTTCGAGCAGGTGTACACCGTGCGATCCGGAGACTCGCCAAGTCTGGTTGCAAACCTCTACGGGATTATGGTTGCCGAGTTGCTTTCGTGGAATGGTCTTGTTGCAACAAACCAGTTTCCATTTCCTGGTTCAATTCTCAAAATTCCTCCAACCGCAACTGTCAATAATCCGCAGATCAACGTTGCACCCGATGTGGCAGCGGGCCCAAGTCAGCCTGGTTGTGATCCGCGTCCTGCCGGCACCTACAAGGTCGCTAAAGGTGATTCGATGTATATCATTCGCAAAAAGTTTTGCGTCTCACTTGCATCATTGCTTGGTGCAAACGGATTCAATAGTTCTGGTGCGTTGCTCTTCCCAGGTCAGATTTTAAACATTCCGGCATCTGGTAGTTAAACAATCGAGGTTCTTCAATGGCTCGCATAGTTGTTGCACAAATTTCTGACCCGCACATTCCTGGTCCGGGCGACGCACTCTTTGCAGGTTCAGACCCGGTAGGCAACCTCACCCTTGCACTACTTCATGCATCGCGACGCACAAATTCCATCGTGATCACCGGTGATTGTGTCGCTCGATCAGGCACCGACAATGAATATGAGGGCTTTGCCAACATCTTGAAGTCAGTAGGTGTTGATGTTTCATTGTGTGCTGGCAATCACGACAATTCGCGCAAAATGCAACAGCTCTTCTCGTTGCCATCTTGTAATGGTCGACTTGATTATGTTGTTCCCCATGTCCTCGGCAATTTGGTGGTACTCGATACTTCACGGGCCGGTCGCGAAGATGGATCGCTCGATGTTGCACAGTTGGAATGGCTCGACGATGTGCTGAGCGATGGAAAGCCTGCGCTGATTGCGATGCATCATCCATGCTTTCGCGTAGGCGGACCAACACTCGACGGTGTGCGCCTTGACGACGCATCAATTATCGGACTCCGTGAAGTTGTAGCGCGCCACAAAGTGCTTGGAGTAGTAAGTGGGCACGCACACATGATCATCTCTGCGCCGTTTGGGGGAACCACCGCATATATTTGCCCGTCGGTGGCGTACGAGTTTTCGATGAACGGACGCGATCTGAACTATCGCCCTGGGTTGCCCCAATACATGGAATATTCGTGGGGAGAAGATGGCTCGGGATTTTTGGCGCGCGTTGTAACTGTTGCGCCTGACGAATCACTCTTGCTTATGGAGCACTTCTAGCGAGCAGTATTACGGCGTCGTCGTGAATGACGATCAAATGCCAATGCAATGAGTTCGTCAAGCAATTCCGAATACGAAATGCCTGACGCTTGCCACAACTTTGGATACATCGAGATTGGTGTGAATCCAGGGATCGTGTTGATCTCGTTGCACAAAAATCCGCGTTTGCCTTCTTCATAAAAGAAGTCAACACGAGCCATGCCTTCAGCCCGCAGCGTGTGAAAAATAACTGCAGCAAGTTTTTGGACTGCCTCAGTTTCGGCGACGGTGAGTGGCGCAGGAATTATGAGCTGCGCTGAATCGCTCTCATACTTGTCGTTGTAATCATAAAATTCACTACTCGGAATAATCTCTCCCGGAAGCGATGTGCGAACGGTGAGGTTGCCAAGAACCGCAACTTCAATTTCTCGCCCAACAATCGCTTCTTCTATGAGCACCCATTCGTCATACGTAACTGCAAGGGCTATTGATTCTCGAAGTTCATCTAAATTGCGAGCCTTTGTGACACCAATGGATGAACCCAAATTGGCGGGTTTCACAAATACTGGAAGTCCGAGAGTGTCGATTGCATGTTGAAGAGCGGCATCGGTGATGTGTTGTTCGTGCAGCGATACATATTTTGGTTGGGGAATCCCATTGACGGCGAGCAATTGTTTTGCGACTCCCTTGTCCATTGCAACAGCGCTACCAAGAACACCTGAACCGACATATGGAATATTTGCCACTTCAAGAACGCCTTGCATCGTGCCGTCTTCGCCAAGTGGACCATGTAATAGCGGCAACACAACGGTGCGCTCAAAGCTGCGAGCATCGGCGACTATCTGTGTAATCGAAATCGGCACACCGGCTGCAATCAACTTGTCGGGCGAGTGATCGACAACGAGGCACCATTGACCTTGGCGAGTAATACCTACTGTGGTGATCCGGTATTTGTCGTTGTCGAGAGCGCGAAGCACATGCGCAGCCGTGACACAACTGACATCGTGCTCAGCAGATTCTCCGCCAAAGAGCACGACGACGTGAATGCGTTGTGGCGATGTCATTAAAAACACGGTACTAGCAATTGGCCAGCAATTGGCTCGTCACTGCTCCATAGCAATGCCGTTGCTCGGTAGGATTGCGTTATGCGCTTGATGGCCGCCGATGTGGCGAAGGCGACCAACGGAACACTTGTTGGTCAAAATGCTCATCTGTCAGGTGTCAGTTTTGATTCGCGCAGCGTGCGGCCCGGGCAACTCTTTGTGCCGATTGTGGCTGAGCGCGATGGACACGAGTTTGTTTTGGCCGCGCTTGCTGCAGGTGCTGGCGCATATTTAACGACTGGCAAAACATTTGGTCGTACTTCGATCACGGTGCCCGACACGCTGGTGGCACTGTTGCAACTTGGTGCATGGGGTCGCAATAAAATTGATGCGCAACTTGCCAACAGAGTGGTGGGCATCACGGGTTCGGTTGGCAAAACAAGTACTAAAGATTTTGTTGCCGCGGCACTTGGATCAATGTTGCGAGTAACAGCAAATGAACGATCTTTTAATAATGACCAGGGTCTGCCCGTGACAATCTTGAATGCACCAGACGATGTGCAGGCGCTCGTACTCGAGATGGGTATGCGCGGCTTTGGTGAGATTGCTCGGCTATGCACGGTTGCTCGGCCAAACATCGGTGTCGTCACCAAGGTTGCCTCGGCGCATACCGAACGAGTGGGGGATATTGAGGGCGTTGCTCGTGCCAAGAGCGAACTCGTGACAGCACTCGATGCTTCGGGGTTTGCAATTTTGAATGCCGACGACGATCGAGTTGTCGCGATGCAGACGCTCACGAGCGCTCGAGTCATTACCTATGGTGTGTCGCCGACGGCAGATGTGCGAATGTCGAGTTGCGTGTTAGACGAACGGGCATGTGCTGCCGTGGTTGTTGAATCGCCGTGGGGTAGAGCATCGTGGAAAATGAATGTGCCAGGCGAGCACATGGCTCACAATGCGGTTGGAGCCATCGCGGTTGCTGGCGTAATGGGGCTAGATCTGCAGCTTGCAGCAGACGCCATATCGATGTCGGTCTTGTCGGAGATGAGGATGCAACATCGAATTGCACGCAGCGGAGCTTTGATCATTGACGATTCGTATAACGCAAACCCTGCGTCCATGGCGGCCGCGCTGCATGCCTTGAGCGCAACCACGGCAACTCGGCGCATTGCAGTGCTTGGAGTAATGGCCGAGCTGTCGGAGTCCGAACAAGATCATCTGCAGATTTCTCGACTTGCCAAGCAACTTGGCATCGAGATCATCGCTGTTGAAACAGATTTGTACGAGGTGCGATCTCGAACGCGCGACGAAGTCGTCGCAATGCTTTCAACTGTAGAAAACACTGCAGCTATTTTGATTAAGGGTTCTCGAGTTGCTCAACTCGAGAAATTGGTATCGCTCTTAGTCAGCTAAGCGCTGACGTGCAGGCAAAGATTGTTTGTTGTCGAGAGCAGTGATATTGCATCGCCACGCAAGGAAGAGGGCGGTTACAGAACTGATCATCAACATTCCGCGAGAACCATATCGGTCGATGAGTGGACCAAAAACCATGTTGCCAAATGGGATGAGTCCACCGAAAGACATGAACCATAATGCAAGCACGCGACCCCGAACTGCGGGTTCGAGTCGCATTTGCACAACAGTCATCATCGACGTTGTTGTAAAGAAATAGGCGAATCCCAAAAAGAAACCCGAAATAAATGCCGGCAGAGGCGATTGCGAAAGTGCAAAGAAAAACATCGCAACAGAAAATGCTGCGAATCCCCATTGAATGAGTCGACGCATATCGACATGTGAAAAGACAGTGCCGATTGCAAGTCCGCCTAGACATGCGCCGAAACCCCATGTGGCATAGAGCCACTTGTAGGTGACACCGCTTTCGTCAATCTTGAACGTGAGTCGGGCAACTGCGGGGAAGAGACCAACATAAGGAAGCGAGAGCAGCGAAAACGTTGCAAGCGAAACAATCAGTCGACGCACAACGGGTCTCTCGCGTGCGATAGAAAGACCAACAGTGAAGCGCCGCCAGCCCTGCACTGGGTCTGGCACAAGATCGGGCACTGTCACTTTGAGCAGCGCAAAAATAACAAACAAATATGTCGCGGCGTTGAAATAAAAGAACTGTGCTGTGGTGGCGCCCCATTGAGAAAAAACAGCAACGATGATTGGGCCAACGACGCGCGAGCCGTTGATGACGGTGCTGTTGAGTGCAATTGCTCCCGACAAATCTTCAGGCCGTACGAGCGATGGCAACATTGCAGACCACGCAGGCGCATTGAGTGCATTTCCGATACCCACGCCAAAAGCTGCCGCGAAGAGCGCCCAAATAGGTGGAGTGCCGAGTGCAAGTGTTGCGAGTGCCACTGAGAAAGAAAGTTGCACAACTTGCATCGAGACCAGCCATTTTTTGCGGTTAAAACGATCGGCAATGACACCGGCAGGGATCGACAAGAACAGCAGTGGTCCTAATTGCGCAAAAATCAACAACCCAACGATTGAAGCCTTTCCAGTGCGGTGATACACATATGCCGGAAGGACGACATTTTGCATCCACGTTCCAATATTTGAGCCGAGCGAGCCAAACCAGACAAGGCGAAAATCGCGAACTCCAAGTGCTGCACGAGCACTCCCGCGTTGTGGCTTGTGGATTGGGGTGTCGTTGGTATCGGTCATGTTCGTGGCGAGATCGGCAAGAATGCTGGTTATGGATCAAACACTTGAGAGCGATCTCGCTGTCTACGATACAACAGCATCTAGCGCTCAAACGATGTCAAGCGTCACCGCAACGAAGTCGACTTCGTGCAGTTCACCACGAGGAATTTTTTCCCAATGTCCACACTGTGGTTCTGGCTTGTATGCAGAACACGCACACTTTAGGTGTGGGTCGTGTGGCTGGCGCGATAGTTGCTGCGACTAAAAAAACTTGTTGCTGTTAAGCCAACGCGTCTTGGGGGCTGACAAACTCGGCGACGAGTTCACGAGCAACAGGCTCGCTTGTGATGTGCCCATTTGCAGTGTTGACTCCAAGACGGATTGCTTCACTCTGTGCTGCCGCACCACGTGCGCCAAGTGCTGCGACTTGTAATTGATACGGAAGCGTTGCGTTGGTGAGTGCGTAGGTGCTGGTGTTTGGCACTGCGCCTGGCATGTTGCCAACTGCATAGTGAATGACACCATGCATCTCATAGACGGGTTCGGTGTGAGTGGTTTCGTGAGTCGTTGCGATGCATCCGCCTTGATCAACAGCCACGTCAACAATGACCGAGCCTCGCTTCATGTTGCGCACCATGTCTTCACTCACAACAATCGGCGCACGTGCTCCTGCAACGAGTACTGCACCTATGAGCAGATCGGCTTCAGCGAGCACTCGCTCGATGGCACCACGATTTGATGCAAGCGTCGTGGTGCGACCAATACATATTTGTTCGATGTATCGAAGACGATCTAGGTTTTTGTCGAGAATAATTACTTCGGCTTGCATGCCGGCTGCAATCCACGCAGCGTTGTAGCCAACATTGCCAGCACCGATGACAACAACCTTTGCTGGACGAACACCAGGTGCGCCACCCATAAGCACACCACGACCACCCTGTGGGCGCTCGAGAAAGTGTGCGCCAGCTTGCGTTGCAAGGCGGCCGGCGATCTCGCTCATCGGGGCCAGCAAGGGCAGTGATCCATCTTCGAGTTGCACCGTCTCGTAGGCAATCGCGGTGGTTTTTGACTTGAGCAATGCTTGGGCAACTGCCGGATAGGCAGAAAGGTGAAGATACGTAAACAGTGTGAGATCTGGGCGCAAGAATCCAAATTCTTCAGCTTTTGGTTCTTTGACCTTGACGACCATTTGCTGGCTCCACGCATCGGCAGCAGTTGGCACAATTGTCGCTCCAGCGGTCACATATTCGGCATCGCTAATAGATGCGCCTTCGCCAGCGCCCTGCTCAACAAATACCTGCGTACCAAGTCGCTCAAATTCACGCACTCCATCAGGGGTGAGCGAGACTCGACCTTCTAAAGTCTTGATTTCTTTTGGTACACCCAGTGTTTTGATGAAGCTATCCATACGAAAGACCCTACGCCACTGAGGGCACTGTATTTGATAGCCAAGAAGTTGAAAACGAGGTATTTCATACCAATTGTTCCGTCTGGTTAGTGTTGTCTCATGAAATCCTTCAATAACTACATCAATGGCAAAGAAGTTGGGGCACAGGACGGTCGTACAACGCCAATCATCGATCCTGTAACGGGCAAGCAATATGCAACTGCTGCATTATCAGGACCTGGGGATGTCGACAATGCAATGAAGGCAGCGGCGGACGCATTTGAATCGTGGAAGCACTCAACTCCGTCTGTGCGCCAAAAAGCAATCAACGACATTGCTGATGCGATGGAAGCCAACATGACCGAATTGATTGAAGCCGAGATTGAAAACACTGGTAAGCCTCGCGCAATTACTTTTGGCGAAGAGGTTCCGCCGATGATGGACCAGATTCGTTTCTTCGCTGGCGCTGCACGAATGCTCGAAGGCAAGAGCGCGGGCGAATACATGACCAACTTCACTTCATACATTCGTCGCGAGCCAATCGGCGTGTGTGCTCAAGTTGCACCATGGAACTATCCACTGATGATGGGTGTCTGGAAATTTATTCCCGCAATCGCTGCAGGTAATACCACCGTGCTCAAACCAAGTGACACCACGCCCGCATCGACTGCCTTGCTTGCAAAGATCGCTGGTCAAGTGTTGCCTCCAGGTGTACTCAACGTGATTTGTGGAGACCGCGATACGGGGCGCGCAATGGTCACACACGACACACCAGGAATGGTTTCGATCACAGGATCGGTGCGTGCAGGAATGGAAGTGGCTGAGGCCGCTGCAAAAAGTTTGAAGCGTGTGCATCTGGAGCTCGGTGGAAAAGCACCCGTCATTATTTTTGATGATGCCGATATCGAACTTGCTGTTGAGACAATTGCAATGACCGGATACTTCAATGCTGGTCAAGACTGCACTGCAGCAACGCGCGTGATAGCAGGACCAAAGATTTATGGCGACTTTGTAGATGCATTGACCGAAGCCGCCAAGAAAACTAAGACTGGCAAGCCAAGCGAAGACGTGCTTTACGGCCCACTGAACAACGAAACTCACTTGAGCAAGGTCAAGGGGTTTGTCGATCGCACACCAAAGCACGCCCGCATCACAACGGGTGGTTCACAAGTCAGCGGAGCGGGTTATTTCTTCGAGCCAACGGTGATCTGTGATCTCAAGCAGCAAGACGAGATGATTCAGAATGAAATGTTTGGACCAGTCATCACTGTGCAGCAATTTAGTGACGAAGAAGAGGCTCTCAAGTGGGCCAACGGTGTGGAGTATGCGCTGGCATCTTCGGTGTGGACACGAGACCTTGGTCGCGCAATGCGCATGACAAAAAATCTCGATTTTGGTTGCGTTTGGGTCAACACCCACATTCCGATGGTGGCCGAAATGCCGCACGGCGGATACAAAAAATCGGGCTACGGCAAAGATTTGTCTGCATACGCATTGGATGATTACACGCGCATCAAGCACGTGATGATTAACCTCAACAGTTAGTCAACAAACCGAAATCGAAGAGCACGGGGGAAAGCATGGAAAATAGCGAGCGCGGTTCTGTTGAACTGATCAATGTCACCAAAAAATACGGTGACGTGCTCGCTGTTAATGGAATTAATCTGCAGATTAAGGCAGGAGAGTTTCTGTCTTTGCTCGGTCCATCTGGATGTGGCAAGACAACGACGCTTCGAATGCTCGCAGGCTTTGAACAACCAGACGAAGGCTTTATCCGGATCAACGGTCTTGAGGTTCAGGGCGTGCCGCCGTACAAGCGCGACGTCAATACGGTGTTTCAGCACTACGCACTTTTTCCACACATGTCGGTTGCCGAAAACGTTGCTTACGGATTGCGACAAAAGGGTGTCAACAAGATAGAGACCGCAACTCGTGTCATGGAAGCTCTCGACATGGTGCAGATGACCAAGTTGGCAGAGCGCAAGCCACGACAGATGTCGGGCGGTCAGCAGCAACGCATTGCGGTTGCGCGCGCACTCGTTAATCGTCCAAGTATTTTGCTTCTCGATGAACCACTCGGGGCTCTCGACCGAAAACTACGCGAAGAGATGCAGATCGAATTGAAGCTGTTGCAGAGCCGATTGGGAATTACCTTCGTATTCGTGACTCACGACCAAGAAGAAGCAATGTCGATGTCGAACCGCATCGCCATCATGCTCGACGGCCACATTGAACAATTGGGCGACCCGGAAACGGTGTATGAGCATCCGACGTCGGCATTCGTTGCCGGATTTATTGGTCGCAACAACTTTTGGCAGGGTATTGCAACCGAGGACGGTGCCCGAGCCGACGATGGAACAGAGTTTGTAGCAACTCGGCCTGAAGAGAATGTGCCAAATGGCGAAGCCGCTCTTTCTGCTGTGCGTCCAGAATGCATCAACTTGTCTGCAGCACAACCAGCCCAGACAACTAACGCAGTTGAGGCAAAAGTCGCCGGTGTGTCGCATTTCGGCGACGTGCTGCAATACGTGGTGCGCGCGAAGGGTCGTGACATCTTGGTCATGGTTGCGCGTACCAACCCATCACGTTTTGCCCTTGGCGAAACGGTGTGGTGCTCGTGGTCGGCTGAAGATGTGTATCTATTTTCAGCCAGGCAAGCCAGTGTTGTCATGGCGGCACCGGCTCATGACTAATATCAAACCAACAACATCAACATCATTATCAACAATCACAATAGGAGCATGACATGGCAACAGAAAATTCAAAGCAGAGTCCAAAGCAACTCAAAATGCTTGCGCCAGACAGCTTTCGCGAGAAGCTCTCACGTCGTGCATTCTTGCAAGGCGGAACTGCGCTTGCTGGCTTTGCGTTAATCGCTGCCGCGTGTGGAAGCTCTGATGACGCTGCGACGACGGACACCACTGCTAGTGGTGCAACCGATGTACCTACAGACGGCTTGGCAAGTGGCGACTGGAGTCGCGTCATTAATACTGCAAGTGGAACTTTGGCTATGTATACATGGGGCGACTACAACGACCCAGAACTTGTTGGTGCGCTTGCTGCGTCGACCTTGAGCGTGACGATGAAAGTTGACTACTACGGGAGCAACGAAGACCTGATCACCAAGTTGGCAACAAGTGCAGGTGCAAGCGGCTTTGACATCGTGGTACCAACTGGTCCGTACATCACGCAGATGGTCGAAAAGGGATTGCTACAGAAGTTGGACAAGTCGTTGATTCCAAACATGGTCAACGTCGACCCGCTGTACCTCGGTCAGGCGTGGGACACAACAAACGATTACTCAGTGTGCAAAAACTGGGGTACTACTGGCTATTTCTATGACAGCACCAAGATCTCCAAAGAACTGACCACGTGGCAAGACTTCATTGACACCTGCATGGGCGAAGCTTCTGGCCAGTGTGCAGTCATCGATGCAGCTCCTAACTATTGCGGCATGTGGTTCTGGGCAAATGGAATTGACTGGAACACGGAGGATGCAGCCAATCTGGATGCAGCCGAGAAATTCTTGGTTGACGAGTTCGCTCAGCACATCAAGGCGTTTGACAGCTACCCATCGACGAAACTTGCAGAAGGCGCGTATTCGATCGCGATGGCATGGAACGGCGATGCCCGTCAGGCATATACGCGCATTGCAGAGGCTGGTGGCACCCCAGAAGATTGGAAGTGGGTACTTGGTGCTCCTGACACCGAACTCTGGATGGACAACTACTGCATTCCAGTGGGTGCTCCAAACCCAGAGGCTGCTCATGCATGGATCAACTGGGACTTGATTCCAGAAGTCTCCATTCAAGATCTTTCGTATCACGGCTATCACACCGGCATGAAAGACATGTCGACGCTGATTAGTGAGATCGCACCAGATCTTGAAAAGGGCGACATGATTTTCTTTGGTGATGATCAGGTGAAAACCATGCACACCCAAATCATTACCCCTGCTCTTGATCGACTCATCGACATCTTGAACAAGTCGAAGGCAAAGGCCGGAGGCTGATCTGGGGTGACCGCGACGGTCGCTACACGATTTAAAAAGAGGTTTCACGGGCCTAAATACCTGCTCGCGTTGCCTGCAATCATCTGGTATCTGCTGTTCTTTGCATTACCAATTGCTTTCATCGTGTTCTATTCGTTCGGCACCAAAGACTCGAGCAAATTATTGCCAGTTGACTTTAGTCATCTGTCGACAAATAGCTATACGGCAGTATTCGACGAAACGTTTTTTAAAACGTTTCGGGGGACGCTGCGTATTTCTGTAATCGCCACGGCGATGTGCGTGTTAATCGGATTGCCGGTCGCGTATTTTGCTGCGTTTAAGGTGCCAGAAAAATGGAAAGCAATTATTCTCGCGGCTGTTGTAGTGCCGAGTTTTACGAGCTTCCTGATTCGCACCGTTGCATGGAGAATCCCGCTTGCCCCTAATGGCACATTTTCAAAATGGCTCGTTGAAATGGGCTGGATTGGGGAGAACGGAATTCAGATCCTTGAAACGTCTCTTGCTGTGCAGATCGCGATTGTCTACAACTACCTCGGGTTCATGATCTTGCCGCTCTTCGTGGCGCTTGACCGTATCGATGTGCGAATGCGTGAAGCCAGCAAAGACTTGGGCGCAGGGCGTGTTGCAACATTCTTTGGGGTGACACTGCCACTTGCTGGGCCGGGCATTGTGGCTGGTGTTTTGCTCACGTTTATTCCAATGTGCGGTGACTATGTAACCGCGACGGTGTTGGGTGGAGCAAAGGGCAACATGATCGGCGCAATGATTGCGTCGCAATTTAGCGGTGCACAAAACTGGCCGCTTGGTTCGGCAATGGCGATCTTGATGATCGGTGCAGTGTTGTTATCGCTCGGTGTTGGGTTTGTAGTGATGAAGATTGTTCCGTATGTCGTATCACTCGCATCACCTGCAGTACAAAGCGTGCGGCGCAAGATGCACGCTCGAGCACTTGAGCAAGCAAAACATATCAAGCCACGCACAAGAGCAAAGATAGAGATACTGCCAAAAGCACTTGGTGTGTGGACGGCACTCGTGCTGGTGTTTTTATTTATTCCAATCATGCTCGTGTTTTTGCACTCGTTCAATAACGGCAGCTCATTCACGATTTGGTCTGGTAAAACCAGCACGAAGTGGTGGGGCGAATTGTTTAATGGCGGAGAGATGGTGGGCGTGCTCGTTCGCTTTGTTGCATTTGCCGTTATTGGTGTTGTTGGTAAGCGTTTGATTAAGGGGCGTCTCGACATACCAAAGATCGTGACATCATGGATGGTTCCGGGGTCATTCGTTGTTGCGTTCGTTTTGAACGGGTTGATGACCGAGTGGTATCGCACGATTTTTGATTTCACCGGTATTGGTGACGCGATTCGTAACTCGTTTATTGCGGCGTTTGGGGCAACAGTGATTGCGGTAATCATCGGCGGTATGTCTGGTGTTGCATTGGCGCGCCGACCAGGGCGCTGGACAACGTTTTTCATGGCGACGGTATTTTTGATATTGGTAACCCCAGAAATTATGGATGCTGTTGCATTGGCAACGTGGTTTCCGCGGATTAAGGAAGTTCCACTCGTTGGAATTATTTTTACGAATGGCTGGGGTCCTTTTAATGGTGGAATCAACAAACTGTGGGTGGGGCAGTCGTTGTATGCAAGTGCGGTTGTGACTCTCATTGTTCGAGCACGACTAGCTGGCATTGATGAGTCACTCGAAGAAGCCGCTGGCGACTTGGGTGCGCCTCCTGGTCGCGCATTTAGACAGATCACGTTGCCACTCATTGCGTCGGCAATGGTGGCTGGCGGACTGCTTTCGTTTGCACTGTGTCTCGACAATGCCGTGATCTCAACATTGATCAGCGAGGCAGGATCGACAACATTCCCAGTTGCGTTGTTGGGCGCAACTCGCAGCACGATCAAGCCATTTTGGGGTGTAGGCGCGTCTCTGTTATTTATTGTGACCCTGAGTGCGCTGTGGTTTTTGGCGGTCATCCTGCGTCGCGGAGGCGATTCGGCGAGCAAGATTGCCGCCACATTTACCGGCGGCTCGTAGCTCGTGGCTGAAGATAAGGCTGTGCCCAACATTGCAGTTGGGCCACATGGAGATGCTGATTGGGCATGTGATGCGGTGCGAGCGGGTGGCGGAAAAGTGGTTGACGCATCCGAAGCACAAGGGCTTGTGTGGACCGACTTTGATTCAACGGCGCGACTTGTTGAAACTCTTGCAAATAACTCGGGTATCACGTGGGTGCAGGTTCCGTTTTCGGGTGTTGAAACATACATGCCCTATATAGATGAAACGCGCACATGGACAAGTGCCAAGGGAGTGTTCGGTGGAGCAGTTGCCGAACTGGCTCTTGGCTTGTTACTTGGAGGCATGCGACATGTCGCTGGCTATGCGCGACAACAACAGTGGACACAAGATCATGGTCGAACATTGTTTGGTGCGCGCGTAACAATTCTTGGTGCTGGAGGCATTGCACAGTCATTGATCTCGATGCTCAAGCCGTTCAATTGTCACATCACTGTTGTGCGTAATCGCGAAGGTGATGTGCCTGGTGCCGATGTTGTACTCACTACATCTCGTTTGCATGAAGCACTTTCGCATGCTGACGCGGTACTCATGGCAATTGCGCTGACACCACACACTCACGGCATCATGGGCAAAGCAGAGTTTGAATTAATGCAGTCGCACGCGTGGCTCGTCAATGTTGGGCGCGGCAAACACATTGTTACCGACGACCTCGTGTGGGCACTTGAATCAGGCGAAATTGGTGGAGCAGCGTTGGACGTCACCGATCCGGAACCACTGCCCACAGGGCACCCGTTGTGGTCAATGCCAAACTGCATCATCACCCCTCATGTTGGTAACACTGCCGAGATGGTGCCACCTTTGTTGGCTTTACGAATCACCGAAAATGTGCGTCGGTTTGCCGCAGGTGAGCAGTTGATCGGCATCATTGATTGTGCAATTGGATATTGATGACTCAGTTGAGCCAAGCATGGTCTACGTTGTCAGACTCTGCTTTCAAGCGTGCCTGCGACCCCCATCGTGAGTTGTACCGAGCCAATAGTGGGCTGTAACCTAGTGACGCTCGGGCGGTTAGCTCAGTCGGAAGAGCGCCACGTTCACATCGTGGAAGTCGTGGGATCGAGGCCCATATCGCCCACGAGAAGTAGTGTTTAGACGTGGCCCAGCAGTGCGAACGACCAGGATGCTCACAACCAGCGGCAGTCGAATACAGCCTCAACCCTGGCAAATTGTTGCTTGCCCTCGAAAATTATGTTGTCGTAGAGGGTGATCGTCGAAGCGCAGTGTGCGCTCGACATGCAGACCTGATGAGTGTGCCAAAAGGTTGGTCGATCGATGATCGCCGAGAAGACCCACCGCGTTTGTTTAGAACACCAAAGTTGGTTGCGGCGTCTGCGAAAGCAACCACAAAGAAGTCGGTGACTGAAGTGAAGCCGAAGAAGAAGCCTGCTGTGCGACCAATGTTGTTTCAGACCGACAAGCACGATGTGCAAGAAGTTCAAGAAGTACAAGAAGCGAAAACAACTGTTTCAAAGCCAGTAGTGCACGATGCCGATCTTGAAGAAACAAAAGCATTGCCATGGGTTCCACAGTTTGATCGCACCGATGACCTGGGTGGAATTTTGCGACCCAAAGGCAAACTCATGAGTCGCGCATTTGGACTCGACGAAACGATTGAATATCCGCGACCAGCCGTTGATGAAGAACCTGCCGACGAACTTGAACGCGAGGCGTTCAATGAGTTCGATATTCCCTGATAAACAATTCCAATGGATGTAACTGCAACTGTTGAAGCCCCTGTCGGTGTAGAAAAACTGTTTGCGGCAGTCGCAGATCTCGCGACATATCCGCACTGGCTTGGCATCGTGCATCACGTAACGGTCGAGCCAATTGGATCAGATGGAATGGGTGCATGGATAGTTGAATTGCGAGGCAAAGTCGGGCCATTTTCTCGATCAAAGCGGCTGCGCATGGTGCAATCTGTGTGCGAGAGCCCAAGCACTGTTGTGTTTGAACGCCGCGAAACCGATGGACGCAAGCATTCGCCCTGGGTGTTGACTGCGCAAGTGAGTGCAACCGGTGTTGGCTCAAACTTGACGGTCAATTTGCACTACGGCGGAACGTTGTTTACGGGTGGAGTGTTGGAGCGATTACTTGCAGATCAGATAGCGCAAGGACGCGAGCGTCTACTAGCCGTTTTGCAAGCGTAAAAAATTTGTGCAACTACGTTGCAGGAATTTCGCGCTTTGACGACAACTTGATCGGTTGACCTGCTGCGAGTTGACCACATGCTGCGTCGATGTCGGTGCCACGATTGCGACGAATGGTTACGTTGATGCCCAGGTCTTCGAGTTGCTCTGCAAAATCACGCACGCCTTGTGCCGAAGTGCCTTTGGTTGGCCAACCAGGAGTTGGGTTGAGCGGGATGAGGTTGACATGCGCAGATGGGCGCAAGCGCTTGCAAAGACGGGCGAGTTCTTTGGCGTCTTGGAGTTGATCGTTGACGCCTTCGATCATGGCCCACTCAAAACTGACGCGACGGTTTTTTACTCGCAAATAGTCGGCGCACTCTTGCACCAAGTCGGCGATGGGGTAGCGCTTATTGATGGGCACCAGACGGTCGCGTAATGGGTCGCGTGCTGCGTGAAGCGATACTGCCAAGTTGACGGGAAGTGGGCGTTGTGCGAGTGCGCGAATGCCCGGAATAATTCCAACTGTAGAAATAGTGAGGTGACGAGCAGAGATACCGATGTCGTGGTGCATGCGCTCGACTGCGCCCCACACAGCTTCTTCATTGGCGAGTGGTTCTCCCATACCCATGAACACCACGTTGGCAACGCGTTGTTCTTTCTTGGCACTCTCGCGGGCCGCGCGCACAACTTGTTCGACAATTTCTCCGCTCGTGAGGTGTCGAGTGAAGCCCGCTTGACCAGTAGCGCAAAAACCACAAGCCATTGCACAGCCAGCCTGGGTGCTCACGCATACCGTTGCACGCTCTTTGTAATGCATCAACACGGTTTCGATCGGATGCCCACCGTCGGCAAGCGACCAGAGAAATTTGGTGGTGTCGCCCTTGTCGCTCACGCTCGTCGATGTCAGGTTGAGTGCTGGTGGAAACTGTTCGTTCAACTTGTTGCGCAAGGCAACTGGCAGAGTCAGCATTTGGGCTGGCTCTATAAATTGTTGGTACAGGGCTTCCCAGACTTGCTTGATTCGAAAAGCTGGCTGACCTTCTAAGAGAGTGGTGATGTCTTCGCGCGACGCATCGTACAGACTGACCATTGAACCAGTTTACAAGTGCTTTTGTGCAAGTGTGTTGAAGTCGGTCATTCGAGCACGCAAGACATCGAGGCTCGCTGTCCAAAATGCTTCATCGGTTACATCGAGTCCAAATGCAGACCCGAGTTGCTCTGCTGTGTCCATGCCTGCGCGCGACAACACGTCGTCGTAAGAACTGCGAAAATGCTCTGGGTCATGCTGAAAGCGGGCATAGAGACCAAGCCCAAACAACAAGCCGTAGGTATATGGCCAGTTGTAGAAGTGGCTGCCGTAGTAGTGCGGCTTGAGCACCCACATATGTGGATGAGCAGTCGATTGATCGATGCCATCGCCGTATGCGTCGCGCTGGGCCGAGAGCATGATCTCATTGAGTTCGCTTACGCCAAGCGTGCGGTGTTGGCGCCGTGCAAATACTTCGGTTTCAAAAAGGAAACGGCTGTGAATATCGACAACAACTTGTGAAGCACCGATGAGGTCGACGTTGAGCAGTGCGAGACGATCATCGCCTTGCAGTTTGCGCAAGCCTTCTTCGACGACAAGAGTTTCACAAAAAATACTTGCCGTTTCTGCAAGGGCCATTGGCACACGCTTTTGAAGCGCTGTGCGTTCTGCCAATTGTGTGTTGTGATAAGCGTGGCCTAGTTCGTGCGCTGTTGTTTGTGCAGAGTCAACGCTGCCGCTCCAGTTGAGCAACACGAGCGAACGGTCTTTCACAAACGACATGCAAAACGCGCCACCAACTTTGCCGCTTCTCGGTTCTGCATCTATCCATTGCTCGGACAACGAGCGATCAACTAGGTGCGAAAGTTGATCGCTATAACTCGCAAAAGCACCCTTGACCAAGCTGATTCCCTCATCCCATGAGATTGCTCCTGGCGAGACTGAGAGAGGAGCAAAGAGGTTCCACCACGACAAGCCGTTTGTGTCGCCAGCAAGTTGAGCCTTGACGCGCATCCATGTACGAAAATCGGGAAGCGATGCGTGCACTGCCGATTGCATTGCGTCGAAGGTTGCACGGCTCACGCTGTTTCCATACAACGATGCATCAAGCGGCGAGGTCCAATTGCGACGCCGATTGACAGTGTTGGCTTCGCCCTTAATGGAATTCATTGCGGCGGCACACGCGACCGCAATGGTTGGCCACGCTTGCATCTCTGCGTCGTATGCGGCCTTGCGTGTAGCAAGGTCGCCATCTGTTGCAAGCCCCCGCACTGCGGCCATCGGCATGTTTGTGGTTCCACTTGGTAGGTGCACGTCGACGCTGAGTTGCGAAGTGAGGTCTCCTTGCAAACGACCCCAAGCAGACGAACCTGTTGTGCCCAATTCTGAGTACAAGCCCTCTTCGGCTTCCGACATCTGGTGTTCGCTTCGATCTTGTAGTCGCTGCAGTGGACCAAGGTGGTCGCGGGCTTCGGTGCTTACAGCGGCAAGTTTGTCGGCACCGAGCGAAGCAACCCAATCGGCCAAGCGGGCGAGTAGTGGCGAGACGCGCGCGTCGAGAGTCTCGAGTTCGCTCAATAGTCCTTGTGCCTGCTCGTGGCGTGAGTCGGTAGAAACGGTTGCGTAAATATATGCACCCAATATCTCGGATTCTTCAACTGTCGTATTGAATGATTTGATGACGGCGTCTGCTGCTTGACCATCGGCTTCGCCTGGTGCGCGCGGCTCGATAGCTCGCACATTGTGTTGGTCGAAGAGTTGTTCCATGCGCGACACAGTTGCGCCTGCGCGCTCCATCGCATCGGTAAACGACCTTGCCGAAAAAGACTCATGGACATCGGCGACAGACCAGCGGGGAAGTGAGGAGGATTCTGGGTTTTCGACTATTGGCATGCGCTAAAAACTAGTGCACATCGCCAACAAATGCACACTGTTGGTGATGGGCTCTAAACCCGAGCGAGTTGTATATGCCAAGAGCCCGAGTGTTATGAGTGTCGACGTACAACATGCCATCAGTTGTGCCAAGTAGGGCGAGGTGTTGAAGACCCGCAACGGTGAGCGAGCGCCCGAGCCCCTTGCCCGCATGGTCGGGGTCGACGGCAACTACATAGATCTCACCGAGCACAGGTTGTGTGTCGAGATGGAGTTTCGTCCAGCAAAATCCGGCCAACTTGTTGTCAATGTGATGCAACAAAAAACCATTTGGGCTAAACCAAGGTTCTTGTTGTCGCGAATGCAGAATATCTTTAGTCCAACCACCTTGCTCAGGGTGGTCGCTGAAAGCGCGATTGTTGACATCGAGCCACGCGTCTTCATCGGTACCCACACGAAAGGCACAAGTCTCGATTGCCGTCGTGTTGCTCACCACGTCTTGAGCGAGTGGAAGTGCAACGCGCATCTGGGTGACCGTGCGACCGAGCTCGAAGTTGATACCTCGCGCCAGTTGGTGGTGCAACTGAGTCGGCTCGTAGACCCACCAATACACCTTGCCACCACCTTCTTGAGAGATGACGGCGATCGCAGCATCGAGCAATTCTGGGCCAATCGAAGCCATGTCATATCGATGATGAGGGTCGACGATCAAGTCAAGTGACCACGAATCGTTGCCGCGCGAGACTTGGCAATATGCGACGAGGTGATCGTGACCAGGGATCCATGCAAGCAAACCAGCAAAGCCAGGGCGCCCACCTTGTCGCAGGTCGATCCACAGATGATCAGACAGAGGGCGCACTCCATCGGCTCGTTCAACACCAGCAAGCAGGTCTTTGACTTCGGAGAGATCGTCGGTGGCGGATCGTCGCTGGATCTCAAGATACGCCATAAGCGACAGGATATCTGCGCCAATCGCTAGTCTTCGGCACTGTGGCTACTACACCAACGCGCGCAAAGACTCTGGCAAAAGTCAAAGCAACCAAAAAAGTCAATCCGAAAATTCTTCTTCGCTCGGCAGAAATATTGAGCAGGCTCAAAACCATTTACGGTGCACCGATTTGTGAACTCACCCACGAGAATGCTTTTCAGTTATTGAGTGCAACAATTTTGTCAGCTCAATGCACAGATGCACGAGTCAACATGGTGACGCCGGCGCTGTTCGCCGAATTTCCCTCGGCACAAAAGATGGCGGTTGCAGACGTGACTCGTGTCGAAGAGTTGGTGCGAAGCACAGGTTTCTATGCGACAAAGGCAAAAAATCTGGTGGGGATGGCGCGCAATGTCATGGAACGTTTTGATGGTGAAGTTCCAAGTGCGATGGAAGACTTGGTGACTCTTCCAGGTGTTGGTCGCAAGACAGCAAACGTGTTGCGCAGTGTTGTGTTTGATCTGCCAGGACTGCCAGTAGATACACATGTCGGACGATTGTCGCGCAGGCTTGGCTTGACCAAGGAAGAAGATCCCGTCAAGGTTGAATATGAATTGAACGCAATGTTCGACCCAAAAGACTGGGGTGGTTTTAGCCTCCGACTCATTTTGCACGGACGCCGCGTGTGCGATGCTAAAAAACCGAAGTGTGATGTGTGTGAACTCGCAGACATTTGCCCATCATCGGAAATGCCATATGGAAAGCTCAAGAAACATGTCTAATACTCAGAGTACAAAAGCCGAACTTGCAGCAATCGCCGACACACTCGACCGCTGCAGAGAGCGTTTGTCAACGCTTGGAGCATCGCGGCTGATAGCAATTCGTGACCCCAAGAATGCTGACGCAGGAGACGACTTACTCACAGCGATTTACGAATCCGAACGAGGTCTCAACACGGCTCTGCGGCTTGTGCAACGTGCGGCTCGCCAAGGGCGCTAGTACCCTGACGAGCGTGACTGGAGCTCCCGAAAAACTCCCAATCAAGATGCTCAATGACCGTCTATTGGTGCGTATACCCCAAGGCGAGAACGAGCGTCGGTCGCATGGGGGAATTGTGATTCCCGCAACCGCGCAGGTGGCTAAGCGTTTGGTGTGGGCCGAAGTAGTAGCAATGGGGCAAAACGTGCGCGCAGCAGAGACGGGTGATCGAGTGTTGTTTAGCCCAGATGATCGCTATGAAGTCGAAGTTGGTGGACAGGACTACATCATGTTGCGTGAGCGCGATATTCATGCCGTGGCCGCCACGCGCATCGAAGCAAGCACGGGGCTCTACATCTGATGCAGTTTTTTCCAAGCCGTGAAGATTTTCATTTGCTTTCCATTGCCCACACTGTTGTTCCTGTGTGGACCGAAGTGTTGGCCGACATGGAGACGCCAGTTGCGACATACATGAAACTTGTTGGCGACGAACCAGGTTTTCTGCTCGAATCAGTAGAAAACGGTGAGCGCTGGAGCAGGTATTCGTTTGTTGGGCGCAACCCACTGGCAACGCTCGTCTTGCGCGACGGCGTGATCGAAACATCTGGCGAGATCCCGGATGGCGTGGTGCTCGACAAGGGCATGTTGGCCGCGATGGAATCCTTGCTCAACATCTATAAAGCCCCAGTCATGGACGAGCTTCCGCCATTGCAGGGCGGGTTGATGGGGTTCTTGGGTTACGACATTGTGCGCGAAGTTGAGCATCTGCCAAACACACCGCGTGATGATCGTAAATTGCCAGATGCCGCGATCAGCGTGATTGGATCATTGGCGGCATTTGATCACTGGCGTCAGCGCGTCTACATGTTGGAAAGCGTTCCATTAATCAATCTCAATAATCTTGAGATTGATGCTGCATACGATGCCGCGATCGAGCGGATCAAGGATGCTGTTGATGATCTAACCAAGCCATTGTCGTATGTGGCTGTCGAACCGCCACGAGCCGATGACTACAAAGCACAATTTGATCCAACGAAAAACGGCAACTCATATCAACGCGCTGTGCAGGCTGCCCAGGAGTACATCAGAGCCGGCGACATCTTTCAGGTCGTGTTGTCGCAGCGCTTTGATCTCAAACTGAATGCCGATCCGTTTGATGTCTATCGTGTCTTGCGCCAAGTCAATCCGAGCCCGTACATGTATTACGTCAAGCATCCAGAGCTCACGATCGTAGGTAGTTCGCCTGAGCCAATGGTGCAATTGCGTGATGGCAAAGTCATTAGTCGTCCAATAGCGGGCACTCGCAAACGTGGTGTCGACGAAGAGCACGACCGCAAATTGGCAGCCGACTTGAAGGAAAATCCAAAGGAGATCGCAGAGCACGTGATGCTTGTAGATCTTGCGCGCAACGATGTTGGTCGCGTTGCCAAGTTTGGCACGATGAATGTCGACGAGTTCATGTCACTCGAGCGCTATAGCCACGTAATGCACTTGACATCGCAAGTATCTGGCGAGTTGTTGGATGGACTTGGGCCGATCGATGTATTGCGTGCCACTTTGCCAGCCGGAACCGTGAGTGGTGCGCCAAAAGTGCGAGCAATGGAGATCATTGATGAACTCGAGCCTGTCAAGCGTGGACCATACGCGGGTGTTGTTGGCTATGTCGATTTCTGTGGCAACTTAGATACGGCAATTGCAATTCGCACCATGTTTATTGGTGAGCACGGCGCTTCACTGCAGGCCGGTGCAGGCATCGTTGCCGACAGCATTCCAGAGGACGAAGATTTGGAGTGCTTCAACAAGACTGCGGCATTGATGGCCGCAATTCCTGCAGCACGGCGCATGACCGCTGCCCGCAAAGCTGCTGGCGAAATTCAGTAACCGAATTGTCATGAACGGGTCACCCTTTTGGCTCGCAGTTGAGCGAGATGTCGTTACGGTCACGGGCTCCGACGCCAAATCGTATTTGCACTCACAATTGTCGCAAGACATCGCTTCAATGCAGCCTGGCGACGTGCGCGCTTCGTTGTTGTTGCAACCAACTGGCAAGATCGATTCGTTATTGCGAGTTATCTGTGCTTCCGCTGATCGTTTTGTGCTTGACTGCGACTCTGGTTTCGGCGAGTCAACTGTTGCGCGCCTCAACCGATTCAAGATCCGTGTCAATGCCGACATCGAGTTGCAAACCCAAACATGGCGTGCGGTTCGTGGCACTACACAAATTCATATCGACGGCGCAATACCTGCATGGCGACAAGATGGCACAGCAGTCGATGTGTTCTCTCCAAATGTGACATTGCCTTCTACATTGCGCGAGGGAACTGAATCCGAATTTGTTGAGTCACGCATCCGGGCGTGCTGGCCAGTCATGGGCATTGACATCACGACCGCCATGATTCCCGCCGAAAGTGGTGTCGTCGATGATGCAGTGAGTTTCACCAAGGGCTGCTATCCCGGTCAAGAACTCGTTGAGCGCATGGACTCGCGAGGGTCAATGGCAAAGCAAAGATTATGTAGGGTGAATTGTGTCCCAGGCACAAAGCCGCAAGATGAAGTGTTGGTGAACGGCGAAGTAGTGGGGCACTACACCACGGTGGCGAACACAATTGCACTCGCGTTGATTAAGCGGGGTGTCGATGTAACCGACCCATTCACACAAACCCTGCCCCTCTAGAATGGTGAGATGACATACATCTACGCTTTTGATCACAAGCACCGCAAATCACCAATGAGTCTCAAAGACTTGCTGGGTGGCAAGGGTGCCAACTTGGCCGAGATGATGAGTGTGTTGCGCTTGCCTGTGCCGCACGGTTTTACTGTCACAACCGATGCATGTCGCGACTATATGCATGGTGGTTGGCCCAAAACTCTCGATAAAGAGATCGCATTGCAAGTAACAGCCCTTGAGCGCAAGATGAAGGCACGCTTGGGTGATCCGACGAGCCCATTATTGGTGTCGGTTCGTTCTGGCGCGAAGTTTTCGATGCCAGGAATGATGGACACCGTTCTCAATTTGGGTCTCAACGACAAGAGCGTGGTCGGGCTTGCACGAACCACCAATGACGAGCGCTTTTCGTACGACAGCTATCGCCGTTTTATCTCAATGTACGGACGCATTGTGCTGGGTATCGATGGCGCAAAATTTGAGCATCCGTTTGATGCAGCAAAGAAGTCTGCCGGAGTAAAGAGTGATGCCGATTTGCCGGCAGCTTCATTGAAGAGTCTGTGCGAGACGTACAAACAAGTTGTTAAGGACGAGACGGGCCGCGAGTTTCCACAAGATCCGATGAAGCAATTGCGTGGGGCAATTGAAGCGGTGTTTCGTTCGTGGAATGGTGCGCGAGCGATTGCCTACCGCGTGCGCGAAAAAATCAGCCACGATTTGGGAACCGCAGTAAACGTGCAAGCAATGGTGTTTGGAAATCGAGACAACAATTCGGGCACCGGCGTGGGTTTTACTCGCAACGCCGCAACCGGAGAGAACAAACCATATGGCGACTTTTTGGTCAACGCGCAGGGTGAAGACGTGGTGGCGGGTATTCGCAATACCGAAACGCTCGACGACCTCAAGCGCCAATTTCCAGCGATCCACGCAGAGTTGATGACAATCTTTGATCGACTCGAGCGACATTACAAAGACATGTGCGACACCGAGTTCACGATCGATCAAGGAAAGTTGTGGATGTTGCAAACGCGAGTCGGCAAGCGCACCGGCGCTGCTGCACTGCGCATGGCAGTCGACATGACGAAGCCCACAGGTAAGGGCAAAACAGCGTGGAAGATCTCGAAGAAAGATGCCTTGATGCGCGTTGCAGCCGAGCATCTCGATCAGGTATTGCACCCGCAGTTTGCAAACAAATCTAAGGCGCTGACAAAGGGTCTTGCTGCATCGCCTGGCGCCGCAGTTGGCGCTGTCTATTTCACTGCCGATGACGCGGCTGCTGCCGCAGGACGTGGCGAGGCCGTCATTTTGGTGCGTAGCGAAACGAGCCCAGAAGACGTGCACGGCATGATGGTTGCAAAGGGAATCTTGACCGCACGAGGCGGCCTCGTGAGCCATGCTGCTGTTGTTGCTCGAGGATGGGGAACACCAGCCATCGTCGGCGCAGAGTCTGTACACATTGACGGCAAAAAATTCACCGTTGGCGACACCGTTGTCAAAGAAGGCGATGTTATTTCGCTCGATGGAACAACCGGCGAAGTGATGATTGGCGCGATGACACTTACTGCTGCCGAACCAACAAAAGAGTTTCATACCATTTTGAAGTGGGCAGACGAAATACGCAAAGGCAAAATGGCGGTGCGCGCAAATGCCGACACCGACGAAGATGCCATCAAAGCACGCGAATATGGAGCGGAAGGTATTGGACTGTGCCGTACCGAGCACATGTTTTTGGCGCCAGATCGCCTGCCTGTTGTGCGACGCATGATTATGGCAAGCACTCCGGATGAAGAGACGGCTGCTTTGGACGAATTGCGTAAGGTGCAGACCGAAGACTTCGCTGCATTGCTCCGCGCGATGAGCGGATTGCCTGTCACTGTGCGCTTACTTGACCCGCCATTGCACGAATTTTTGCCGCGCGTCGATGAGCTCGAGATCAAGAAGGCAACTGTTGGTCTCACTGCTGAAGAAACCAAGCTGATTGAAGCAGCGCATTCGTGGGCCGAAGTTAACCCGATGCTTGGCACACGCGGTGTTCGACTTGGCGTGATCAAGCCAGGTTTGTACGCAATGCAAGTGCGAGCACTGCTTGCTGCTGCCGACATTGTTGCAAGCGAGGGTTTCTCGCCAATTGTGGAAGTAATGATCCCTCTCACCGTGACAAAAGAAGAATTGGCTTTGGCCCGCAGTTGGGTCGAACAAGAAATTTTGGACCACTCAAAGCAGCTCAAGCCTGCTGCAAAGTCTGGCGCGAAGAAATCCCTCAAGAAGTCCAAGCGTCCTAAAGTGACTATCGGCACGATGATCGAGACTCCGCGTGCAGCTCTTGTTGCTGGTGAGTTGGCAGAGATTAGCGATTTCTTTAGTTTCGGAACCAATGACCTCACCCAAATGACGTTTGGTTTCAGTCGCGACGACGTGGAAAGTCGCATGATGCCTGCATATTTGGAGGCAGGTCTACTGAAGCGAAATCCATTTGAGACAATTGACCAAGTTGGTGTTGGTGAACTTGTGAAGATTGCCGCCGCACGTGGTCGCAAGGCAAAACGCGGAATCAAACTTGGTGTGTGCGGAGAACATGGCGGCGATCCAGCATCAATCGGATTGTTTTATCGCGCCGGACTTGATTCTGCGTCGTGTTCGCCGTATCGTATACCTATAGCCCGACTTGCGTCAGCGCAAGCGATCTTCGGGGGAAGTAAAGCCGATACTAAATAGTTTCGGCCCAAACCCGAGCGATCCAAGGCAGGCACACGGTGAGCACGATATTCAGCGCAAGTGA
>QYPH01000042.1 GCA_007279905.1 Actinomycetota bacterium
CTCATATGCCGACGGAGCGTGGGGTGGCACATTGCCAGCTATTTTTGGTCATGAGTGCGCTGGCGTTGTCGAAAAAGTAGGTGCAGATGTCACGACAGTAAAAGTTGGCGAGCATGTTGTTGTCACGTTGATTCGCTCGTGCGGCCATTGCCATGGTTGCAGCATGGGCAACCCAGTTACATGCTCGACACAATTTCCGCTCGATGCCAAATCGCCAATCACTGATGCAAAGGGCAATTCGATTGTGCAGAGCATGCGCACGGGTGGGTTCGCCGAGTTTGTGCTCGTACACGAGTCGCAGTGTGTGACAGTGCCAAAAACAATTCCGATGGCAAGTGCATCGCTCTTGGCATGCGGAGTCATCACTGGTTTTGGTGCCGTTACTAATACAGCAAAAGTTCCTGCTGGTAGTCACGTCGTCGTTATCGGCACTGGTGGAGTTGGTCTCAATGCAATTCAGGGTGCACGAGTGAGTGGCGCACGCACGGTCATTGCGATTGACATCGCCGACAACAAGATTGCTGCGGCAAAAGAATTTGGTGCAACACATGGCATCAACTCCAAAACCGAAAACGTTGCAGAGCGTGTACTCGAACTCACTGATGGTCGCGGGGCCGACTATGTGTTTGTGACCGTTGGTGTCAAGTCGGCATTCGACTCGTCTTACGGCATGTTGGCCAAGAGCGGTTCGGTAGTGCTGGTGGGCATGCCTGCGAGCGGTGTGATGTCAGAAATCGATCCTGGCACGATGGCTGCTTACAGCCAAAACATTCTGGGTTCAAAGATGGGTTCGGCTCGAATTCAAGTCGATATTCCAAACCTTGTTGGTTTGTACAACCAAGGTCGAGTCAAATTGGACGAACTCGTCACCAAGACATATCCGATCGAAGAAATCAATGAAGCAATCGACGCAGTAAAGCGCGGCGAGGCACTTCGCAACGTGATTGTGTTCTAGGCGACTGCTCTTTCATGAAAATTGTTGACGTCAAAACATTTGTGGTGGGTAATCCACCTCCACGCTTTGGCGGTCGCTACTTTATTTTTGTCAAACTCACCACTGATTCTGGAATTACGGGCATTGGCGAGGTGTACACCGCCACTTACTCTCCACATCTTGTAGCCAAGATGATTGAAGAAGTTGCTCAACGACACGTCATTGGCAGTGATCCGTTCCATATCGAGATGATGTGGCGCAATGTGTATGGCCGCGGGTATTCGTTGCGCCCCGACCTCACAACGGGTGGCATCGTGAGCGGCATCGAGATGGCCATGTGGGACATCTGCGGCAAAGAGACCGGCAAGCCCGTGTACGAATTGTTGGGTGGCCGCGTGCACGAAAAATTGCGCGCCTATACGTATCTCTATCCACCTGTTGGCGTCGATGTCTATGCAGATGACCCGGTGTACAGCGACCCCGATGCGGCAGCCGAGGCTGCAGTGCGCGAGGTTGAACGCGGTTTTACTGGTGTCAAGTTTGATCCAGCCGGAAGGTATTCGGTGTTTGATGGTCGCCAGCCTGCTCTGCAAGCAATTGATGTCTCGGTAAAGATGGTGCGAGCAGTACGCGAAGCTATTGGCACTCGCGCCGACATCTTGTTTGGCACTCACGGTCAGTTCACTGCATCGGGTGCAATTCGACTCGCCAAGCAACTCGAAAAGTATGACCCATTGTGGTTTGAAGAGCCAGTGCCGCCAGATTCGCCAGAAGAGATTGCCAAGGTTGCTCGCGCAACCAGCATTCCAATTTCGGCAGGCGAGCGGCTCACCACAAAGTACGAGTTTCATCAGTTGCTCAAAGCAGGCGCGGCATCAATATTGCAGCCAAACCTTGGTCGATGCGGTGGATTGCTCGAAGGCAAGAAGATTGCATCCATGGCCGAGGTGTATCACGCGCAAATCGCACCGCACCTGTATTGCGGTCCAGTCGTTGCCGCTGCCAACATTCAATTGGCCACGTGTACGCCAAACTTTTTGATTCTTGAAACCATTCAGGGGTGGCAGGGCTTCCATGCCGACCTCGTGAAGACATCGATCAAATTTGAGGGTGGCTTTATTATTCCGCCAACCGAACCTGGATTGGGTATCGAACTGAATGAGAAAGTTGCGCTCGCCAATCCATACACCGGTAGCGAGCTGCATCTCGAGATGAGTTCAGTACCAGCAACACTGTTGTAGTTTTTGATCATCATGAGCGACGATCGTGCGATCCCGCTCTGGCAGGACGGTGTTGAGTTTGATACGACCACTCGTCGCAGCGCTGTAGATGGCGTTGTCGAATCCGATGTCGTCATTGTCGGTGGCGGGTACACAGGGTTGTGGACGGCTTTTTATCTCAAGCAACTCTCACCGCATTTAACAATCTCACTCGTTGAGTCACAATTTGTTGGGTTTGGCGGCAGTGGTCGCAACGGCGGTTGGTGCAGCGCATTTTTGCCCATGTCACCGAGCGAGATGTCGGCTGAACATGGTGCTGAGGCAATGCGCTTTTTGCAAGACCAGATGTTTGCAACTGTGGACGAGATTGGTCGTGTAGCTCAGGCGCACGACATTGCGTGCGATTTTCACAAGGGCGGCACCATTACATCGGCATCAGACCCAGCACATGTCGAGCGATTACATCACTACATAGATGATTGGCATAACGCAGGGTTTAGCAATATCGATATGACTTGGGAAAGTGCCGAACAGATTTCGCGTCGTGTTGCAGTCTCGTCAACACTTGGAGGCATGTATAGCCCGCATTGCGCCGTAGTGAACCCGTGGAAGTTGGTGACAGGGTTGGCGCGAACAGTGGAGAGTCTTGCCGTCGTTATTTTCGAGGATTCGCGCGCTCTCTCGATTGAGCCGCGCAGGGTAGTGCTCGAGCGCGGTGAAGTTCGTGCCAAGTGGGTAGTGAACGCTCTTGAGTCCTTCACCTCACAACTTCCTGCAGGCAAGCGCAAGATCGTGCCGTTGTATTCACTGATGGTGGCAACCGAGCCACTTTCAGAATCTGTGTGGCGTTCACTCGGTTGGACTCATCGTGAAACATTCGCCGACGGCCGCAATATGGTCACCTATGCGCAACGTACGGCTGATGGCCGCATTGCATTTGGTGGTCGCGGTGCGCCGTATCACTTTGGCTCAAGTATTTCTGATCGTTATGACCGCAACACAACAATTCATTGTCGACTCGAGCAAACTGTGCGAGAGATATTTCCTCAAGTAGCCGAGGCGCAATTTACTCACCACTGGGGAGGGCCTGTTGGTGCACCACGAGACTGGCACGCATTTGCCAATGTCGATGCCACAACAGGCCTTTGTGCGGGTGGGGGATACGTGGGCGATGGTGTTGCATTATCAAGTTTGGTCGGCCGAACACTTGCGCATCAGATTGCCGACACTGGCGATGCACTCACTCGGTCTGCGCTCGTCAATCATCAGTCAAAACAGTGGGAAGTCGAGCCATTTCGTTGGCTAGGTGTCAACTCATTGTTAGCCCTCACCGAATATGCCGACAAGGTTGAGCGTCGAACACACCGACCAATGAAGCGGTTGCTCGCACTGCGCGACGGGCTATTGGGATGAGGTTGGCATTTATGAGCACTCGCCGTAGCGTCACATATGTGAAGTCTTTTGCACACAACTCCCATCATCACGTTCATCATGTGTCACGTCGGGCTCTTGTGTAGCGCATCCAAACTCTCACAAGTTTTTCACAGCCCGTCGGTTTATCCGGCGGGTTTTTTGTTTTTCTAGCGCAAGTTTCAACTAGTAGATCGAGAAAGAAGGCAGTAATGAACAAGGAAGTAATAAACAAGGAAGTAATGAACAGCAAAAACGCAACTCAAGATCAATCGCTGATTGTGACAGATTTGGATTTTGAAAAACTGAATGGACTGCTTGCTGTTGTTATTCAGGACGCGGTGACGCAACGGGTGCTCATGGTTGGGTTCATGAACGCAGAGTCGTATGCGCGCACTCTCGAAACCGGATTTGTTGTCTTTTTTAGCCGCTCGCGCAACAAGTTGTGGATGAAGGGTGAAACCTCCGGTCACACGCTGCAGGTTGTGGCGATGTCTACCGACTGTGATCGCGACGCTTTGCTGATCACGGTGAAAGCAAATGGCCCAGGTGTTTGCCATGAGGGTTTTGAAAGCTGCTTTTCGCGCACTCAGGTCAACAACAACTGGATTGTTTCAGACCCTCAAACTTTTTCACCAACCGATGTATACAGCGACACGAAAGCGGTAGTCAAATGAGCAATGAATCAATTTTGAAACTCGGAATACCAAAGGGAAGCCTGGAGAATGCAACGATCGATTTGTTTCGGCGAGCAGGTTTTCAAATCACCGTTAATAGTCGGTCATACTTTCCGGCCATCGATGATCCGAATATTGAGTGCATGCTGATTCGCGCTCAAGAAATGGCTCGATACGTAGAAGACGGTGTCTTAGACGCTGGACTTACTGGGCTCGACTGGATTGCCGAAACCGGTGCGAATGTGTATCCGATTACCGACTTGGTCTATGCCAAACAAAGTTTTGGCCGTGTGCGTTGGGTGCTGGCAGTGCCCGAGCAGTCGGCTGTGCGCAGCGTTAAAGACCTTGAGGGCAAGATCATTGCTACCGAACTTGTAGAAACAACAAAGCGCTACTTGGCAGCAAACGGGGTGAGTGCAAAAGTCGAGTTCAGTTGGGGAGCGACCGAGGTCAAGCCACCAATTTTGGCCGATGCAATTGTTGAAGTAACAGAGACAGGATCGTCGCTCCGTGCGAATAATTTGCGCATTGTTGAAACGGTGCTCGAGTCAAATACACAGTTCATTGCCAATACGACATCGTGGCAAGACCCAGGCAAGCGTCAACAGATGCAAGACATTCGGATGTTGCTTGAAGGAGCGATCAACGCAATGGGCAAGGTTGGGCTGATGATGAATGTGGAGCGCTCAAGTTTGCAACAAGTGCTAGACGTGTTGCCAGCATTGAAGACACCAACAATTTCAACGTTGGCAGATGAAAATTGGCTCGCTCTCAACACAATTCTGGATGAATCTACGGTCCGCACAATTATTCCGAGGTTGAAGTCGGCCGGGGCATCGGGCATTGTCGAATATCCACTCAACAAGATTGTCAACTGATGATTCGGATTCTCGATTTCGGTGCAGCAAACACATTGCTCAAGCGTTCTGATGATCGGTTGGCTCGCGCACTTATTGTTGTTGAGCCAATCGTGAACGATGTGCGAAGTCGTGGCGATGCGGCTGTGCGTGAATACGCGGCGCAGTTTGATGGCCTAGTCGATAGTGCCGGTGCCGACTTTGTTGTTGCCACGGGCGGCACACTTGAGCCAGTTTTGTTGCAGGCGGTCGAGATTGCAGCGAGCAATATTCGTGACTTTGCTGAAGCGCAACTTGTTCAGCCATGGACTCAAAATAGAGATGGCCGAACGCTTGGACAGCTTGTTCGACCACTTGATTCTGTGGGCGTCTATATTCCCGCAGGTCGATATGCATTGCTGTCGACGATGTTGATGACAGTGATTCCGGCACAGGTTGCAGGCGTTCGCGAAATTGTTGTGGTGTGTGCAAAACCAACGCCAGAGATGTTGGCAGTGGCAAAGTGGCTTGGCATCAGAAGCATTGTGCAACTGGGCGGAGCACAGGCAATTGCGGCACTTGCGTATGGCACCGAGTCGATAGGCAAGGTGCAGCGGATCGTTGGACCGGGCAATGCCTATGTTGCCGCGGCAAAGAAACTCGTTTCTGGTGATGTCGGGATTGACTTTGTTGCTGGTCCGAGCGAGATCGTGATTGTTGCCAACTCCGGCAATCCGCAGTGGGTCGCACTCGACATGCTGGCCCAATGCGAACACGATGTGGATGCACGAGCAATTCTGCTCACCACATCTCGAGCATTTGCTACACAAGTGCAACACGAGATTGCCGCCCAACTCGCAACACTTCCAACTGCCGATGTTGCAGCACAATCGATCGAGAAAAATAGTGCGATCATTGTGTGCGCAGACGAAGTTGAGATCATTGATTTGGTGAATGACATCGCCCCAGAGCATCTTTCACTGCCCGACAATCTGCTGATCGATCAAATTCGCAACGCTGGTTCAATTTTTGTCGGACCTTTTAGTACCGAAGCAGCAGGCGACTATGCAAGTGGTCCGAACCACGTGTTGCCAACATCGGGTATGGCAGCGCTTCGTGGTGGTCTGTCGGTCAATGATTTTGTCAAAGTGATCACGATTCAAGAACTCAGTCAAGACGCACTCACGGCTCTCGTGCCAACGGTTGCCACTCTGGCTCGGACTGAGGGACTTGAAGCGCACGCCAGAAGCGCCGAGGCCAGGCAGTGATGATTGTTCCTAAGCAAAGTGTGCGCAACATGCGTCCATATTCGCCACCCACGCAGGGCAGGGGTGGCAAGTTGCGCCTCGACTTCAACGAAAATACGGTTGGTTGCTCGCCGCGCGTGTTGGCTGCTGTGACTCAATCTCTCACCGACGAAAACGTGGCGATGTATCCCGAATATTCAGAGGCGCGAACAGAGATCGCCAAGTTTTTGGGTGTAGCGAATAACCAACTGACATTTACCAACGGAACCGACGAGGCGATTCAGCTGCTCATCAACACATTTTTTGAACCCGGCGATGAGCTCGTGATCCTCAGTCCTTCGTATGCGATGTATCGCTTTTATGCCGAGGTTGCTGGTGTTCGAGTAACCGAAGTTGCGTATCAGATAGAGGATGAACTGGCGTTTCCACTTCAGTCATTGACAAATATGATCACGAATACAACTCGGGGCGTATTTATTGCAAACCCAAATAACCCCACGGGCAGAGCAATCTCGGTTGATGATGTCGTGACAATTCTTGAACACTCACCACAAACGATTGTCCTTATTGATGAGGCGTATGTCGAGTTTTCCCAAATATCGGTATTGCCGTTACTCAACCGCTATCCAAACTTGTTTGTCAGCCGCACCTTTTCAAAGGCATTTGGTATGGCTGGTCTGCGATGTGGGTGCCTTGTTTCATCGGAGGACAACATTGCATGGGCTCGCCGAGCGCAGTCGCCGTACAGCGTTAATGCTGTGGCCATAGCAGCGGCTCGCGCGGCTGTTGGTGATATTGAATTTGTCGCAAACTATGTGCGCGAAGTTGTTGACGCTCGGCAGATGGTGGAAGAAGCACTTACTCGCTTTGGTCTGCGATGGTTTTTGAGCGACGGCAACTTCTTACTCTTTGATGCCGGTGCGCGCAAGCAACAAATACTTGATCAGATGAAGTCGGCAGGCATCTTGATTCGTGATCGAAGTCACGAAATAGACGGATGTGTTCGCGTCACGATCGGGACAATTGGCCAAATGAAACTCTTTATTGAAGAAATGGAAAAAGCAATATGAAAAAGCCAGCAATACGAAAGGCAACAGTCAAGCGTGTGAGCAAAGAAACCAGCATCTCTGCAACGCTGCTCATTGAGGGCACAGGCAAGTACGACATTTCTACGGGCATCAGGTTTTTAGACCACATGCTTGAACTTGTAGTCAAGCACGGGGGATTTGATCTGACCCTGAAGGCCACAGGAGATTTGGATATTGATCAGCATCACACTGTTGAAGATGTGGGAATTGTGTTGGGCGAGGTATTCAAGAAGGCGTTGGGCAAAAAGATTGGAATTAATCGCGCAGGCTATTTCGTCTTGCCGATGGATGAAACTCTTGCGGTAGTCGCAGTTGACTTGAGCGGTCGTCCTGCTCTCGTGTATCGCGACCTGATTAAGGCTCGATTGGTTGGCGATCTGCAAACCGAGTTGCTACACGACTTCTTTGGGGGGTTTGTCAACAGCGCAGGGGCAAACTTGCACGCCAAGGTGATGTACGGTCGTTCGTCTCACCATAAAGTTGAAGCACTATTCAAGTGCTTTGCTCGCGCATTGCGTTATGCATGCTCTACCGACATGCAGATGAAAGATCAGTTGCCAAGCACAAAAGGGTTGCTGTGATCGCAGTTGTTGACTATGGTGCCGGCAACTTGCGATCGGTCACTAACGTGCTCGACCTGTTGCGAGCCGAATATCAAGTTGTCAGCGATGCGTCATCGATTGTTGGGGCATCAAAAGTGCTACTTCCAGGTGTTGGCCACTTTGGACAATTGAGCAGTGCGATTGATCGGCTCGATCTGCGATCAGTCCTTCTCGACTCAATCAACGGTGGAATTCCGTACCTCGGGATTTGTCTCGGCATGCAAGTGCTCTTCTCGAGCAGCGATGAATCTCCGGAAAGTGAAGGCCTTGGCATTTTTAAGGCTTCGGTACACAAGTTTGAAACATCGGAACGAATCCCACATATGGGTTGGAACACCATTGAATCTCAAGCGCCTTCTGCGTTAGTAGAAGCAAGTCAAGTTGAGAAAAGCGCATACTTTGCCCATAGCTATTTTTGTCCTGTAGTTCCATCCACGACGTTCACTTGCGAATATGGATCTACTTTCTCTGCAGTGGTCGAACACAACAATGTCTTTGGTGTGCAATTTCACCCAGAAAAGTCTGCACAATTTGGTATCGGTGTGATTAAAAAGTTTGCAGACTTGTAAATGTTGGCCAAACGAATTATTCCGTGCCTTGACGTGGCCAATGGCCGTGTAGTGAAGGGTGTCAATTTTGTTGACCTGCGCGATGCAGGCGACCCTGTCGAGTTGGCTGCGCGTTACAACGAACAGGGTGCCGACGAATTGGTGTTTTTGGATGTTGCAGCGACAGTAGAGAATCGTGCGACTCTTGTAGAACTGGTTGCTCGCACCGCTCGGGAGGTGTTTATTCCACTGACCGTTGGTGGTGGCATTCGTTCGGTCGACGACTCAAGGGCGGTCATTCGAGCCGGAGCCGACAAGGTGAGCATCAACTCTGCAGCAGTGTGGCGTCCAGAGTTGATCAGGGAATTGAGCGAAGAGTTTGGTTGTCAGGCAGTGGTGCTGGCTATCGACGCTCGTCGCGACAAGGAGATGTGGCGTGTGTTTACTAAAGGTGGTCGCCAGGCTGAAGAGTTGGATGTCATTGAGTGGGCTCAGCAGGCCGAACAACTTGGAGCCGGTGAAATACTGCTCACTTCAATGGATGCAGATGGTGTGCAAACTGGTTTTGACATTGCACTCACTTCGGCAGTGAGGTCTGCGGTTCGTGTGCCGATTATTGCATCTGGTGGCGCTGGTGCGCTGCAGGATTTTGTCAACGTATTGCGTGACGCCGATGCGGCACTTGCTGCATCGGTTTTTCACTACGGCACGTTGAGCATTGCCGAAGTGAAAACGCATGTTGCTCAGTCGGGGATCGCGGTTCGGCCGTGAGTACATCTCGTGGAGCAATTGTGGTGCCTTGCATTGACATTCAGGGCGGCAAGGTCGTGCAACTTGTGCAAGGTCGCGAAAAGGCATTGGAAGGGCCAGACCCGCTCGAGATGCTCGAGCGATTTGCGGGATTTCCAGAAATTCAGGTGATCGACCTCGATGCTGCAATGGGCGTTGGCGAAAATTTCGCCATTATTGAGATGCTTGCCAGCCGTGCAACATGCAGGGTTGGCGGCGGTGTGCGAACACCGCAACGTGCTCGACAACTCATTGACCTCGGCGCACACCGAGTGATTGTTGGCACGGCCGCATTTTCCCCAGTTTTTGATGACATCGTTTCCGAGGTAGGGAAGCACAACATTATTGTCGCGCTTGACTCGAAGGCGGGAAAAGTTGTTGTAGATGGTTGGGCAACATCACTTACAACGACGGCCGATCAGGCCATCGCACTATTCTCCGATCGATGTAGTGGATACTTGTGCACCTATGTGGACAAGGAAGGAATGATGGAGGGTACGGACTTGGAGTGGTTTGCAGGTTTGCGCCAACTCACAACAATGCCGATCACTGCTGCAGGTGGCATCACAACGTTGCAAGACATACGAGATTTATTTGCACTACAAATTGACGCCGCGATCGGCATGGCGGTGTACACGGGACGCCTTTCACTTACTGAGCTTCGCGCGCTCACGGTGTAGAATATTTGTCATGGTGCGTCACGAAGAAGGTCATTTAAGTCATCGAGTTGGTTTGTTGCGCGCGATGGTGCTTGGTGCAAACGATGGCATTATTTCGACAGCATGCTTAATCTTGGGCGTGGCCGCAGCAGATGCATCCCGAGGCACCATCATTACTGCTGGTGTTGCAGGCTTGGTTGCAGGTGCAGCATCGATGGCCATCGGCGAATATGTTTCGGTGAGTTCGCAGCGCGACTCTGAGCAAGCAGACATTGCCAAAGAGACATGGGAACTGTTGCACACACCAGAACATGAGCTCGACGAGCTCACTGCTATCTACGCCTCCAAGGGACTCACTCAGGAGTTGGCGCGTGCGGTGGCAGTTCAGCTGACGAAAGAGGATGCGCTCAAAGTGCATATGGCCGAGGAGCTGGGCATTACTCATCTGACCCTTGCCCGCCCTATGCAGGCAAGCGTAAGTTCGGCGGGTTCTTTCACAGTTGGAGCAGCGATTCCGCTCGTTGCGGTCGCCCTCGCATCATCCGCGCATCGTATTGCAACGACAATTGTGGTTGCTATTTTTGCCCTCGTTGCGCTCGGCCTATCGAGCTCAAAAGCTGGTGGGGCACATCCTGTTCGTCCAACGGCGAGAATTGTTGTTGGAGGTCTTGTGGCGATGGCTTTCACTATGGCCGTTGGTCGGCTTGTGGGTTCAGCAGTTCTCTAAACGCCAATTCGTTTTTGAATTGACGATGATGTAATGCTGGTTTGAAGTGAGTATCCCTGTAGATCGTGTCCGCATTCGCTCATCAGAACTATTTGCGATCAGACCCTTTCGGTTGTTGTGGGCCAACAGTTTTTTGTTTATCTTGGTGCAAAGCACCCAACGATTTGCTTTTGTATGGTTGGCGCTCGAGCTAGGTGCAAAGTCCGACATCAGCGGTTTGATTCTCTTTGTAATGGGTATTCCAGTAATTCTGATCTCTCTCATTGTTGGAGTGATGAGTGATCATATGAACAGAAGAACACTGCTTGTAGTCAGCCAAGCGGGTGCATTGGCTATCACCATTGCGATTGCATGGATGGTCACTTCTGGCAACATGACTATTAGTTGGGCAATCGTTGGATCGTTCATCGCGGGGTTTTTTATTGCAATTGGATCTCCAGTGCGTTCGGCGATTGTTCCATCAATTGTTCCCTCCGACAAACTTGTTGGCGCCATCGCTGTTAACACAATCGGTAGCAATTTGGGTCTGATGATCGGCCCGGCAGCTGCTGGACCAGCGATCGCGGCCTGGGGCATTGAGGGTGCATTTTGGTTGCAAGCAGCGATGCATCTGATTGGATTTATTGCGCTCATTCAGTTGCGGCTACCGCCAAGTGTGAATTTGCAGCGTCGTCGAATGCGAGAAGAGATTTTTGGTGGCCTCAATTTTATTCGCGGACATGCCGAGGTCCGTTCTTTTTATGTGTTGCTCTCTGCCTCGATTTTGTTCATGATTGCTCCATGGATTGTGCTTGGTCCACAAATTGCTAAAGAACAAGCCGGAGCGACGGGTAGTCAGACAACTATTTTGTTTGCAATGCTTGGTGTGGGTCAGTTTGTTACTTCAATGGGGATTCTTCGTTTCAATCACAAATTGGTCCAGAAGGGACTGTGGTTTATCTGTGGTCTTTGCTGGGGTGGCTTTATTCAGATTGCACTTGGGCAATCGAGGTCTATTGCAATGATGGGGTTGCTGCTGTTTGCATGGGGATTGGGCGGCGGTTTTTATATGAATCTCAGCCAGACATTAATTCAAAACAACACGCCACCTGCTGTGATGGGTCGGGTGATGGCAGTGCATTCGCTTTTGATGTCAGGACTTGCTCCTATCGGTGCACTGCTGATGGGGATAATCGCGCGAAGAGTTGATTCTGCTCCGCTTACATTTTCTGCTGCGGGAGTTTTGATGCTGATGACAGCGATCTATTTTTTGCTCACAAAAAAGAATTTGCGGTCAATGGCTTAGAATACGTTTATGACTGTTCACTTTCGCGCACTCGAAATTCCTGCATCCGACCTGGCTCAAAAACCGCTAGGTCAACCTTCGGCCGAGCCATTGAGCGGCGAGATACTTACTCGTGCTCAAGTTTTCCTTGACAACGAGACTGTGACAGCCGGAACATGGGAGTGCGAGCCAGGCGCATCGCGATGGGAATTCACTACGCGTGGCGAAGTGATTTATGTATTGAAGGGCCGCATGATCGTGCATGAAGACGGTGGAGAACCAGTCGAGCTCACCGCTGGTTCAAGTTGCATCTTTCCAATTGGATGGAAAGGCAAGTGGACCGTTATCGAGACACTGCGCAAAGTGTTTGTTGTCTATCGCACGAACTAGTTGAAACGAACCAGTTAGCGCACGATAATACGGATGAAATGAGGTCCGCTGTTCTTGAGTGTGGCATCAAGAGATGTTGCAAGTTGCTCAGGTGTCGTTACGTCAACTGATGTCCATCCAAATCCACGAGCAATTGCTGATGGGTCGTGCGAAGTTACGTCAACTCCCATGCGTGGCGCCTGCACGTCGTCGAATGATGCGCGAATCTGTTCGTAGCCACTGTTGTCCCACAGCACCATCGTGATGTTGCTCTTGAGGTCATGTGCTGCAGCCATTTCGGCAACGGTAAACAACCAACCGCCGTCGCCTGCAATGGCAAGAACTGGTCGGTCTGGCGCGGCTACTGCCGCACCGATTGCCATTGGCAGTGCGCAACCGAGTGTGCCAAAACCATAAGGCGCAAGCCATGAGCGACTCTGGGTTGCTGGCAACCACCAGTGTGCCGAGTAACCGAGTTGGGTTGAGTCAAGCGCAACGACTGCGTTTTCTGGCAGCCATTGTTCGATTACTTGTAGCCACGGAACAAACGTTTTGCTTGTCTTGTTGCGCGCATGATCTCGCCATTGTTGCGCGCGTTGTGCACCTGTATTTGGATTGCGCGCCACAATGCCA
>QYPH01000038.1 GCA_007279905.1 Actinomycetota bacterium
CACCACTTCGTTGCGCGCATGTTGACGAACATATTTTTCGAGCACCGGCATGGCTGTGAGGTGATCGACTGGGCCTTCGAAGAAGCCTTGAATCTGACCGCTATGTAAGTCGATGGAAACCATGCGCTTTGCGCCAGCAGCCTTAAATAAATCGGCAATCAATCGTGCAGTAATTGGTTCGCGACCATCCGACTTTCGATCCTGGCGCGCGTATCCGTAGAAAGGGCACACCGCAGTAACACGTTTTGCCGATGCGCGATATGCGGCGTCGATCATGATCAGTTGTTCCATGATCGAGTCGTTGATGCTGCGACCTTCGGCAGAGCAATGCGTTTGCATAATAAATACATCGCCACCGCGGACACTTTCTCCGAAGCGCGGACGCAATTCGCCGTTTGCAAATTCGACAATGTTGGCATCACCCAACTGCACTTCAAGGTGGGCTGCGACTTCTTGGGCAAGCACTGGGTGAGTGCGTCCCGTGTAGAGAGCCATCCGTTTTGTCGTGACTTTGTCGATCGTTTTGTTCATTGGTCTCTCTCGCTGGCGATGAGGCTTTTCGCCTGTTCAGACCAGTGTAGAACGAACTCGTTGCTCAAAAAAAAGCAACAATTGTTCTCGAGTTCCGGGGAGAGGACTCGAACCCCTATATACGGGACCAAAACCCGTTGTCCTGCCATTGAACGACCCCGGAGCGACGGATACACGATACTCACTCAAATTGTAAATTTTGCTGTTGTTGCCGATAGCGTGTCACGCGTTATGGGATCACTTGTAAAACGCCGCCGAAAGCGGATGCGCAAAAAGAAGCACAAGAAGATGCTTCGTCGTACCCGCCACCAGCGTCGCAAGTAATTTCATCATCGCTGGCCTGGGCCGATGGTCCGCCTAGCGAGTCTGTGTTATTACAACAGTTGCTTTTGGCAGGTCTTTTGCCAATTCTAAAAACGCTCCGTCGAGCCACCAGGTAGCCCCGCTGCCAGCCAAAACGGGTACTTGACCACAGACTTGGGTGATTTTGTCTTGCCACTCGAGCAGTCTCGGCTCGACAGTCAAAGCAGCATGCTGCAGATCATTGGTCGCGCCAATGGGGTTTGCTTTCGTTTTGGCGAGGTCGTCCCATGTTCGATACACCTCAGGAGTAGAAACTTCAAATGGGGGAATCACCAGCGTGATATGGCGTTGCACCGGCGCCAGAGCTTCGACAATTTCGCCAATCCCACGCACGCGCGCACGGCCACCGATCATGCAAAACGGTATGTCGGCACCAAGTCGCGAGGCGGCCTCGAGATCGACATAACCAGCCCAATTGAGAATGGCCGCGGCATCGGCAGAGCCACCACCGAGCCCGCCCCCACGTGGAATATTTTTTTCGATATGCACGCGGGCGCGACGACCGCTGAGAACAAGGGCACGACTGACCAAGTTGCTCGCATCGACAGCAACACCGGCGCTAAACGGTCCATCCACAGTAAGACCGTTTTGGTTTGGTGTGATGCGCACTCTGTCAACCAAGTCGAGCGTGACCATCTCTGCATCGATGAGATGAAATCCGTCATCGCGCACGCCCGTAATGCGCAAGCTCAAGGTCAGCTTTGCTGGAGCCTCGATCAAAATTGACGAGCTAGCAGTCGTATTCATTTACCCATCAACTTGTCTTGTTGTGCAACGCACAATCTTCCCCACGCATGCACGTCGAGTTCTTCGGCCCGAGCTTCGGGTGAAACGTCGGCTCGCGTAAAAGTTTCGGGTGCGATGATGCCGGCTAAAACACGACGAAGCATCTTGCGGCGTTGGCCAAAACCAGTACGCACGAGCGTAAAAAATTGTGTTGGATCTACATCGGGCACTGCGGGAGACGACCGACGCTTGATGTCGACAAGCGCTGAAGCAACATTTGGCTTTGGAAAAAAGACTGAGGCCGGAACATCGCCAACAATTGATGCTGTTGCCCAATACGCGATCTTGACGCTGACCGCACCGTATGCGGGGGTGCGTACTGGTGCAACAAATCTTTCAGCAACTTCTTTTTGCACCATCACCAGCATGTGGTCGACAGCAGGTGCGCCGTCGAGTATGTCGGCGACGAGTGGTGTAGCAACGTTGTACGGCAAGTTTGCAACAACATGCCAACGCGAACAGCGCGCTTGCAGTGGCGCCCAGTCGAGCAACAGAGCATCGCCGTGGATGACCTCCACATTTGGCAGATCCTTAACGACGCTGCGCAATACCTCAACAACACCATTGTCGATTTCGATAGCAACGATGTGCGCGCCTGTTTCGGCGAGTGCGAGAGTGAGCGAGCCAAGCCCCGCACCAATTTCGAGTACAAAATCTCCCGGTCCTACTCCTGCGAGTCGAGCAATGCGTCGCACAGTATTGGCATCGACCACAAAGTTTTGACCAAATGCGCGTCGCGGTGACAAACCGTGAGCGCTCAGCAACTCAGAAATATCGTTGCGAGTATGCGTCACCAGGAAATCTTTACAGGAATCGGTGAGTCGATGAGGTCGGCGAGTTTGATAAATACTGAAGTATGCAAAATAACAGTGACACCGTTTGGCACGAGCAGGCTGAACACGTTGAGGCAGGTGACGCTGCGACCATTGTTGATGTTGGTCACTGTTACTGTGCGACCAATTGGGGCCTCGATGCTGTAGCAAACTGCGGTTTGGGTGTAGCCCAGATTGCTGTATGAAGCAGTGCCAGTAATGACATCGGTTTCGGTGGCTGGGTAGGCAATGGCAGCAGAGCCCGTTGGGGCAAGCGGGGCTGGGCCGCCGAGGATCACAGGTGAGGGTATTTCGGTTTCATCGATTGGTGGAACTGTTGAGGCAATTGCGACGGTGGTCGTTGCGGCGCTGTCAGTGTCATTGTTGAATCCGCGAACGGTAAACATGATGATCAGGGTGAGCGCAGTGAGTACGGCGATGCGTCTCCGCTCAAAAACTGACAGAACCACCTAAAACACGCTACGGAGCAATGCCGGGAAACGCAAGGCGAGCATTGCGAGTCGTCGTTTGCGCAAGTTGGGCAACGGGTTCACTGCGCAAGTCGGCAATGAAGGTGCCAACGGTTGGCACGAGTGATGGTTGATTTGGTCTGCCGCGGTGAGGGACTGGAGCGAGAAATGGTGCGTCGGTTTCGAGCAGCATATTTTCTGGCGGACACCACAGTGCAGCTTGTCGCACATCGTCGGCAGCCTTAAATGTGACGATTCCAGAAAATGATAAGTACGCGCCGCGCTTGACGCACTCGCGCGCCTCGTCTTCACCGCCAGTAAAGCAATGAAAGATCGTGCGCTCGGGCACTCCAACAGAGTCAAGTACATCGAACGTGTCTGCCCATGCCTCGCGAGTATGAATGACGAGGGGCAAGTTGTGTTTGTTGGCAAGTTCTATTTGTGCTCCAAACACATCGCGCTGCACATCGCGGTCGGAATGATCGTAGAAAAAGTCGAGACCACACTCACCAATACCAACAACTCGTTGAGCATTGATAAATGGCAACACGGTGTCGAGGCCAAGCTTTGCATCGTGAGGGTGAAGTCCAACGGTTGCCCACACATCGCTGTGTGCAGATGCAATAGCGATTGCTTGTTGCGTAGTTGTGGCGTCGGTGCCAATAACGATCATCGTTGTTACACCTGCATCGCGTGCGGCTTGCAACGCGCCATTGGCGCCACCCGGAATTGACTCTTCATACACATGACAATGTGTGTCGACCCACTCAATTGGTTGCATGGTCTGACTTGTCATGCAGTTTTGCGTGGGAAAAGCGGATCGCCCTTCACAACGGTGACGCCACCTGGGTATTGACCCCACTTGGTGTCGGCATCGATACGCAAATCGGTGATTGCACCTGTGAGCCCTATGCGACTCCAAATTTCTTGGGTGCTTGTAGGCAGCGCAGGGTTTGCCAAGATCGTCACGATACGCAGCGCCTCAAGAGCATCGCCCATGACGCAGTCGACGGCATCGCCAACTTCCATTTTCCATGGCTCATTATTTTCGAGATGTGAGTTTGTTGCGCGAATCAAGTTCCATGTTGCTTCGAGTGCCTTGCTTGGCTGCACTTGTGCCCATGCATCTTTGGTTTCGCGCACCGCAGTAGCGGCAATTGATGCAAGCGGGCTGTCCAGCGTTGGCTTTGGGCCTAGGCCGCCACACTTTTTTTCTACAACAGTGGCGATACGTGCAGCCAAGTTACCGAGGTTGTTCGCAAGATCAGAGTTGTAGCGACTGATCAGGCCTTCGTACGTGAAGTCGCCGTCGTTGCCGTATGTGGTGTCTGCGAGCACGTAATAGCGAAAACCGTCTACGCCAATGTCGTCAATCAGGTCGAGTGGGTTGACAACGTTTCCAGTTGTCTTGCTCATCTTTTCGCCACCAACGAGCAGCCAACCGCCAACTGCCCAGCCCTTTGGTGGCTCGATGCCTGCAGACATGAGCATTGCCGGCCAATACACGCAGTGAAAGCGGATGATGTCTTTGCCGAGGAAGTGATAATCGACAGGCCATCTCTCGGCAAAAACCTTTTCGTCCGTGCCATAACCAAGTGCAGTGATGTAGTTGGCAAGAGCATCAAACCACACGTACGCCACATGTGATGTGTCCCATGGAAGTGGAATACCCCATGTGAGAGTTTTGCGACTGATCGAAAAATCGTTGAGACCACCCTTGATGAAACCAATTACTTCGTTCATGCGAAAGCCAGGTGTGATGGCCTGAGGGTGATCGGCGTACCACTTGAGCAAACGGTCTTCAAAGCGTGACAGGCGAAAGAAATAATTTTCTTCTTCTACATACGTTGTTTTGGTGTGATGAATAGGGCAGTTGCCATTTTCGAGTTCGTCTTCGAGAAAATATGCCTCACATGCCACGCAATATTGACCTTGATACACGTCTGATTCGATGTCGCCGGCGTCGAAGCACGCCTGCAAAAGTTTTTGCACTCCAACGGCATGACGCTTTTCGGTCGTGCGGATGAAATCGTCGTGAGTGATGTTGAGTCGCTGCCATGCTTGCTCGAAAAGAGGTGCGATTGAGTCGACAAATGCTTGGGGGGACACGCCCTTTGCGTCGGCTGCTTGTTGGATCTTGAGCCCGTGTTCGTCGGTGCCCGTGAGCAAATGCACATCGTCGCCGAGCAGCCTGTGCCAGCGAGAAACCGCGTCGGCAATGATCGTGGTGTAAGCGTGACCAAGGTGTGGCTGGGCATTCACATAATAAATAGGTGTCGTCGAACTGAACTTTGTCACGGCTCCACACTAATAGTCTGAACAGATGACATTTGCCTTTGATTTAGCAACCGAAGTGCACGAACAACAAAACGGTGAGTATTTGGGTGTCGTGCATGACGGATGGGACATTCGAGGCAATGCAAACGGTGGATATGTGATGGCACTCGTTGCATCAGCGATGCGCAATGCTTCGCAACGCCAAGACCCGATCTCGGTGACCGCACACTTTTTAGCACCGTTGCCGCCAGGCGAAGTGGGCATTGCAACCGAAGTCGTGAAGCGTGGCAAAACTTTTTGCACAGTCTCTGCCGCGATGCATCAAAATGGGCGAGAAGCAGTGCGTGTGATTGGAGCGTTTGGTGAAGCATCGGGACGCAGCGAAGTATCTCGGTCTCTTTTTCATGTTGACATCTCGCCACCACAACTTCCACCGATGACGCAATGTTCACGACGAGCTTCGTCTGGCACTGGGTTCAGCATGGGACTCATGGACAAACTCGATATTTGGTTACACCCAGACGACACCGGTTTTGCGCGCGGCGAACCAAGTGGCAAAGCAGTTGTGCGCGGCTGGATCAACTTTGCAGACAACCGCCCGATCGACACAA
>QYPH01000027.1 GCA_007279905.1 Actinomycetota bacterium
CTTCCACACGGCGACTCATGGCGAACCTCTTCGCTCGCCACCGCATCACCTGAAGAGTGTGCTGTTTGACCTTCCGATGATGCAGCCATCACCACAACCGCACTTGGTTCGACCCATGTCTTGATGCGCTCCCAACTTTCACCGAACGGTGTTGCGTTGAGAAAGCCAGAGCCAAGCGCAAGCGTTGCCAAAATCATCAATGGAACAGTGATCAACAAACCACTTTCGTGTGGGCCGGACGCAGCATGCGTGTCGCCTTCGTAATGCGGAACATGCGGATCGTGTGCATCGTGTGCCGGTGCATGTGCGTCATGCGCATCGTGTTCTTCGTGATGCTCGCCCGCTGCTGCGCCTCGGGGTGCACCAAAGAATGTGAGATAGGTCGCGCGCGTCATGTATGCAGCAGTCATGAATGCACCGATAAGACCGATGATCATGAATGTGTTGTAACCGTTGTGACCAACGTTGTCGATGATCTCGTCTTTCGAGAAGAAACCCGAGAATGGAAACACTCCGCAGAGCGCAAGCGTCGAGATAATCCATGTGGTGAACGTGATCGGCATGAACTTGCGCAAGCCACCCATGTCCTTTTTCATGTCAAACGAGTGGTGTGATGCACTATGGCTAATTGATCCAGCGCACAAGAACAGACAAGCCTTGAAGAACGCGTGAGTGAAGATGTGAAATACCGCTGGCGTCCAAGCGCCGGCGCCGAGCCCCATCATCATGTATCCCAACTGACTCACTGTTGAGTACGCGAGAACCTTCTTGATGTCGTTCTGCACGAATGCAAGTGCGGCGGCGATGATGATCGTGATGCCGCCAATGATCGTGATCAGGTTGCTGCCAGTGCCAAGGATGTCGAATCCCGTGAAAAACACTGGATACAAACGGGCCACCAAGAACACACCTGCAACCACCATCGTTGATGAATGCAAGAGCGAACTGACAGGTGTTGGGCCAGCCATAGCGTCTGGCAACCAAGTGTGCAATGGAAACTGACCACTCTTGCCAATGGCTGCAATGAATAGTGCGACTGCAGCGATCAAAATAACGGTGCTGTTGGGCTCACCCGAAAGGGCCCAAGCCGAAATGCCGCGAATCGAGAACCCTGATACACCAAGTTCTTTAGTGGTCCATTCATTGGATGCGAAATACAGCATCGCGATGCCAACAAGCAAGCCAACGTCACCCGTGCGCACGGTAAAGAAGGCCTTCAGAGCAGCACGACTATTTGCGCCTTCTTCCCACCAGTGACCAATCAGCATGAAGCTACACAAGCCCATGATTTCCCAGCCGAGTAGGAAGAGAATCATGTCTTCGGCAACAACCATGGCAAGCATGCCTGCCGAGAACAATGTGAGTGCCGCAAAGAAGTGCGTGTAGCGGCGATCACCGCGAAGGTATTCGAGCGAATAAATCTGCACAAGAGTGGAGATAAATGCAACAACGACAAGCACGATGATGGCAAGTCCATCAATTGACTGACCGATGGTGAACTTGATGCCGCCGATCTGCCACCAATTCCACACTCGTACTACCGGGGTAATGAATTGCCCTTCTGCTGCCCCATTGACTCGTGTGATCCACTGCGATGCCGCGCCGGCACTCAGCACCAAACTGCCAAGCATCGACAGCACGCCAATTTCGCTGCCCTTCATCGGCAAGCGTTTGCCAAACAGAATGATGATCACAAAACCGATCACCGGAATAACGGGGATGAGCCAAGCGTGCTCGAGGAACCAACCCGACGACAGTGCCCCTACGACTTCGGTGACTTCTGAGGCTGCAAACATCGTTAGCCCTTCATCTCTGACAAGTCATCAAGCGAAATAGTGCGACGGTTGCGATAGATCAGTAACACGAGGCTCAGGCCGACACCAACTTCTGCGGCAGCAACAGCAATTACGAAGAGCGCAAATGTTTGACCATCAGCAGTTCCGTTGCGCATCGAGAATGCAATCAAGTTGAGGTTGACTGCGTTGAGGATCAACTCGATCGCCATCAACACCATCACGCCGTTCTTACGCGCAATGACTCCATAAACGCCGATGCAAAACAAGATCGCCGCAAGGATCAGGAACTGGTTGACAAACATGTGGTCAGTCCTTTCTCGCCAAAACGATTGCGCCAATAACAGCTGCGAGCAAAACAAATGAAAGCGCCCAAAACGGCAAGAGGTATGGTCCAAAAATCTGGTCAGAGATTTGCTGCGTGTTCACGATCGCGCCATCAGTTGGCATTTTTTCTGACCCAAATGAATCGACAAGCGCAATAGCCATTGCGGCAAATAGCGCAAGCGCCACTGGAATACCCAACTTCCAATACGTATTGTTAAGCCCGCTGTCGCGGCCAATGCGTGACCGAGTGAGCATGGTGCCAAACAAAAACAGCACCATCACCGCACCTATATATACGAGTACTTGAGTGACTGCCACAAATTCGGCTGCCAACAAGATGTATTGCGCGGCGGCTCCGGCAAGTACCACCACTAGCCACAAGGCGCCGTGCACCACGTTGCTGGTGGTGACTACGCGAATCGCGCCGACGATCATGACCGCGGCGATGATTGCGAAACCGATATTTTGAGCGATCAACATGGTGGTTCCTTACTTCTTCTTCTTGTCTGCGCCGACTTCAAGTGCTGGCGCTTCAGGAACTGTTTCCATCCACTCGCTCAGCTTGGTCTTATCGTGCAACATGTCGGTGATATTTGGCTCGGAGTACTCGTACTCTGGGCTCCAGAACAGTGCATCAAATGGACACACTTCTACACAAATTCCGCAGTACATGCACAATGCGTAGTCGATGTCGAAGCGGTCGAGCAAGTTAACTTGGCGCGGCTTACCGCCCTCGCGACGTGGTGGTGCGAGTTCTTTGTGGGCTTCGATGTAGATGCACCAGTCGGGGCACGATCGCGAACACAACATGCACGATGTGCAGTTGTCTTGGTGTAGCGCAATTACTCCGCGAGCACGAACTGGTGGGGCTTCTTTTTCGTGCGGATACTGGACCGTGTTTGCACCGTTCTTAAACGTGCGCATCATCGTTCCAAACGTGATGCCGAGACCTTTGATGAAGCCAGGAACTTGTGCCACTAGAACACCACTTTCAAAACGGCAGTCAGCATGATATTGGCAAGCGACACGGGGATAAGAACTTTCCAGGCAAAGCGTTGCAGTTGGTCTTCACGAAAACGAGGGTAAGTAAAACGTACCCACATGATGAGGAACGTAAGCACCATCATTTTGGTAAACACGACCAACGGTCCGACAACGTTCATCCAGTTGGCAACACTGTCCATCGATGTCCAGCCAAACCACGAGAACGGGACTCCCCAGCCACCCAAAAAGAGTGTGCTTGCGATCATTGCAAACACTCCCGCGGTTGCAAACTCGCCGATGAAAAAGATGAGGAAGCGGAAGCCCGAGTATTCGGTCATGTAGCCAGAGACCAATTCGGATTCGGCAATTGGCATGTCGAAGGGTGCTTGGGTCAGTTCGGCTTGAATCGCGATCATAAACACGATGAAACCAACAAACTGCGTGATCACATAAGGGTTGCCGAAGGTATCGATGCCAAACATTGAGCCGGCATTTTGTGCAACAACAATTTGCTGCAAGTTCATGGTGCCTGCCTGAATGACAACGCCCATCACTGCGAGCACCATCGGCAACTCATACGCGATCAACTGACCTGCTGCGCGCAAACCGCCGAGCAACGAATATTTGTTGGCACTCGACCATCCGGCCATCAAAATGCCAAGCACCGAAATGGATGAAACGGCTAGCGCATAAAAGATGCCAGTCTCAAGGTCGGTAAACCATGCATCAGGGCCAAATGGAACGACAACAACAAGCAGGAACGTGCTCATCAACACAATGATCGGTGCCATCTTGAACACAGGCTTGTCGGCATTGGTTGGCTGAATGTCTTCCTTTTGCAACCACTTGCCTACTTCTGCAACAAGCTGCAACGAACCATACGGGCCGGCTTCCATTGGACCGAGTCGGCTCTGCATGAACGACATCATCTTGAACAAAAAGAGGTAAACGATTGTGCCTGCAGGAAGGAGCACGGCAACGAGCCCACCTAAAACACGCAAAAGTGATTGACCCCAATATGGAATTACGGCAGCAAACAACGTATTCATTAGCGGTCGATGTCTCCCAAAATGAAATACAACGAAGCAAGAATCGTGATGATGTCTGGCACGTACACGCCACGCAACAACCATGGAGTGATCGAGATGTTGTTGAAACTTGCCGAACGAATTTTGACGCGGAATGGGCCAAGGTCTCCGCGCGAGACAACGTAGTAGCCCATCTCACCAAGTGGGTTTTCGGTGGAGACCCACGCTTCGCCTTCAGGGACCTTGATGATCTTTGGAACCTTTGCCATCACGGGGCCGCTTGGGATTCCGTCAAGTAATTGATCGACGATCTTTGTTGCTTCTCGAGTTTCTTGCAAGCGCACCCAACAACGAGCGAAGCTGTCACCGTCTGGATGCGTCCAAACTTTGAAATCAACTTTGTCGTATGCGAGTGGAATGGTTTGATCGCGACGCAAGTCCCAATCGACACCACTTGCACGCAAGTTTGCGCCTGACAATCCGTATTGCAGTGCAACATCGCGAGGAATCACACCGATGCCACGAGTACGCGACTGAAAGATCTCGTTACCAAACAGCAGTGTCTCGATCTCGTCGCAGAAATTGCGCAACTTCTTCATCACTACTTTTGTTTCGTCGATCCAACCCGCAGGCAGATCGTCTTTGAGGCCACCAATGCGGTCGAAGTTTGGGTGAAAGCGACCACCTGTCGCAGACTCGATGAGGTTGAGCACATATTCGCGATCGCGGAATGCCAAGAACACCGGAGTGATTGCACCCAACTGCACGCCCAAGTCACCAAGGAACAACGAGACGTTGGCGATGCGAGAAAGTTCGAACAAAATCGTGCGGATCCACTGCGCGCGAGGCGGCGCTTCAACATTCATCAACTTTTCTGCGGCCAAGATGAACGGAACTTCGTTGGCGAAACTGCCAAGCCAGTCGATGCGGTTAATCAGCGATGTGACTTGGGGAAAGGTGCGAACCTCGGTGAGTTTTTCGTAACCGCGGTGCATGTAGCCACATGATGGTTCTGCCCACACCACTTGTTCGCCATCGAGACGGGCAATGATGCGCAATGTACCGTGAGTTGCAGGGTGCTGAGGCCCAATATTGAGGGTCATGCCCTCTGTTTCGAGCTCAACATTGAGTCGCGCATCTGCCGCTTGCGAAGCGATGTAGCTCAACTGTTGACGATTGCCAAGTTTTGCTGAAACAGGATCGTTGAGAATGGTCATGATGTGCCTTCTTCACTGGCGCCGTCTTTTACATCATCATCAGCACCGCCGGGAAGTGGCTCGACATCGACAATCCCCGGCCATGGCTTGACCATGCGTGCAAGTAAAGGAAAATCTTTGCGCATTGGGTAGCCCTCAAAATCCATTGGCAAATACATGTTGCGCAAGTCTGGGTGGCCGGTAAAGCCAATGCCAAACATTTCGTGAGCTTCGCGCTCGTGCCAGTTTGCGCCGGCAAAAACTGTGCAAATCGAATCGATGGTGAACGAGTCATTAGGAACATCAGCTTTGATGTTGATACCCAAATGTGTCACCGAGTTAACGAGTCGCACAAGCAACTGCATGCGTGTGTCGCCACCCGTGTAGCCAGGGCGAATCACTGTGTCGCGCACAGGTGCTGGCTCTGATGGGTCGTCTTCACCACGGCCATAAGGCGACGGCATCCAGTCGATGGCCGAGAGGAAACAGAAATAGTCAAACGCGTGTGCAACTTTCAACGCCTGAATGCTTGCGCACCACGATTCGGTGGTGACACGCACCCAGATGTCATCGCCTGGCTTGACGAGTGTGTCGACAACAGCGGTGCCAAGTGTTGTACGAATTGCGGCAACCATTTCGTCGCGCACAGTATCGGCTACTACAGCAGTGGTTTCAGCGGGTGACGACAACTGGTTCACCTCGCCTTTCGGCTTCTGCAGATGCATTCACTGATGAATTCGCTGCCGCATCAATCGACACAGTGCCCTCACCGCGCCAACGCGCACCCATGTCTTCGTTCTTGATGCGCTGTTGCAACAACACAATGCCTTCAAGCAGGGCTTCCGGACGAGGTGGGCAACCTGGCACATACACGTCGACAGGAATTATTTGATCGACACCTTTTGTCACTGAGTAACTGTCCCAATATGGACCACCACAGTTTGCACAACTGCCCATCGAGATCACATATTTTGGTTCTGGCATCTGCTCATACAAGCGTTTGATGGCTGGCGACATTTTGTCGGTGACGGTTCCTGAAATAACAACAAGGTCTGCTTGACGTGGGCTCGCTGGCAATGGAATAACACCGAGACGCATCACGTCGTAACGCGGTGATCCAAATGCTGCGCCCATTTCGATTGCGCAACATGCGAGACCCCACTGGTATACCCACAATGAGTATGAGCGACCCATGTTGAACAATGTGTTGAGTGGTTTTGGCAAACGCCCACGATCTACAAGACCCATGTTGTTACACCCACCGCAATACGCCCTTGCGCCAGGCATACACCAGGCCAAGGAGCAAGATAAATACGAATACACCCATTTCGACAAGGCCAAACGTGCCATAGCGTTCGAGCTGTGTGGCCCACGGAAAAATAAATACGGCTTCAACATCGAAGATTACGAAGAGCAGCGCAAAAATGTAATAGCGAACTTGACTCTGCGACCAACCTTCACCAATCGGATCAACGCCGCTTTCGTACGACAACAACTTCTCACGACTTGGTTTTGAGGGCCTCAA
>QYPH01000046.1 GCA_007279905.1 Actinomycetota bacterium
AAGTGATGGCGTTGGAGGCTTGGCGGTAGTGACGGACGATTGCACCTACCAAACTGGTTCAGTCATTCTTTGTGCCGATGGTTGGACGAATGAATTGCTTGAACCTCTTGGAGTTCACATTCCACTCGAGGTGACACGCGAACAAGTGGTTTATTACCCGAGCACGCCTCAGTCACTTTCCCAATTTTCAATTGGTTCATTCCCGGTTTGGATTTGGATGGACGATCCCTCGTACTACGGGTTTCCAATTTATGGTGACATGGGTGCAGTCAAGGCAGCAGAAGATGTTGGAGGTCAACCCACGACGGCGCGCACGCGCAGTTTTGACACTGACGAAGGTGCGCTCAAGCGCCTCACTGATTTTCTTGGCCACACAATCCCCGACATGCTTGGAGATGTGACGCCAAGAGTGAAGACATGTTTGTACACACTCACTCGAGACCGAGACTTCGTGCTCGATACCGTGCCGGGGCATCCTGGGCTACAAGTGGGCCTTGGTTCTGCTCATGGTTTCAAGTTTGCATCCTGGTTTGGTCGGGCACTTGCAGAGCGTGCCATCTTGGGCAAGACACGCAGTAATGTCTCTCCGTTTCGCTTTGACAGACCCGCGATCACTGATCCGAGTTACAAAGCCAACTACATGCAGTAGTGGGTATATCTGATACAACTATGCGATGCCTGATTACCTGAGCGCGTACGCAGAATCACAACCCAACAAACCAGCGGTTATCGACGACAGGCCAAATGGTTCGATACGAACGCTGAACTGGAAACAACTCAACGACGAATCGAATCGACTCGCGCATGTGTTAATTGAATCCGGTCATGCACAGCCTGGCAACAAGGTGTTGTGGTGTGGACAAAACTCGATTGGTGTTGTAGTGATGATCGGCGCTGCACGCAAACTTGGTGTGACTGCTGTGCCACTGAACTATCGCTTGTCGGATGACGAGTCGGCTTATGTAACTGATCATTGTGACGCGACTGTGGTGTTTGTAGACGCCGATAACGCAGCGACGTTTGAGCGCATTCGCTCTCAGATTCCAAAAGTTAAATCAATCTTGGTGTACGACGGCAAGGCACTGGATGGAATGTTGAGCGCAGATGAGTTGATGGCTGCTGCATCAACTGATGAGCCAATAATTTCGGAAGATCGCGCACCTGGTGCGACGATGATCTACACATCGGGAACGACAGGTAAGCCCAAAGGTGCACTGCGCACATCGCCTGCAAATATGGAGCAGGGTATTGCGTTGATCGGTCTGCTGGGTTCGCAGCCGAGCGACGTGTATTTGACAACTGGACCGATTTATCACAGTGGGCCCGGTGGGTTTATGGCAACTGGCCTGGCGATGGGTCAGACAGTTGTTGTGCAACGCAAGTTTGATCCGCTCGATTGGTTGCGACTCGTAGACAAGTACAAAGTGACGAGCACGTTTAGCGCACCAACCCCAATACGCATGGTGTGCAATTTGCCAGCCGATGTGAAGGCGAAATACGACGTGACGTCAATGAAACGAATGGTTGCAAATGCTGCACCGTGGAGCATGACGCTGAAGCACATGTATCTCGAATCATTTCCGCACGACTCGTTATACGAGATTTATGGGTCTACCGAATTGGGTGTGAACTGTGTGTTGTTGCCGGAGGATCAACTGCGCAAGCCAGGCTCGTGCGGTAAGCCATCTCCGCTTGTTGATATCAAGCTGTTTGATGACGATGGCAATGAAGTAACGGGTATTGGCCCGGAGCACACGGGTGAATTATTTGTCAGTAGCCCATCGGTGTTTGCCGACTATTACAAACAGCACGATAAATATGAAGCCGATCAGAAGCACGGCTACCAAACGGTGGGTGACATCGCGTACCGCGACTCTGATGGCTTCATCTATATCTGTGATCGCAAGAAAGACATGATTATCTCGGCTGGCATGAACATTTACCCTGCCGAGATTGAGGGCGTGCTTGAAAATCATCCAGACATTTACGAGGCTGCGGTCTTTGGGATACCCAATGAAGAGTGGGGCGAGACGGTACACGCAGTTGTTGTCAAGCGACCTGGCTCCACTCTGACCGAAGATCAAATCAATACGCATGCGCGAGAGTTTTTGGCAAGTTACAAAGTGCCTCGCTCGCTGTCGTGGAGTGACGAGTTACCAAAGACAGGTTCGGGCAAGATCTTGAAGCGTGATCTGCGCGCGCCGTATTGGGCGGGTCGCGCTTCGCAGGTGTAACTAACGCTGCGTCGACTTGGCGAGAGTGTTGATCGCTGGTCGCAAGATCATCGAGTAGCTATCGACAACCGATTCGCGATTCTGCTGATCTTTGATTGCTTGTGCATCGTTGCTTGCCGCCATAAATGCGGCACGGCTTGGGTATTCATGAAAACGGATCTGGTCCCAGTTGCGGCCGTCACCCATGATGGTGCCTTCAACTTTGAACCAACCCGTGATGCGCGCTCCGTGTGCAACGGCGGCTGCACCTTCGGCGTCGTGATACGAAGACAGTGTTGGGTGGTCAACTCCGTCGGCGAATTTGAGTGTGTGCATCACAATGATTGCGCCATCGGTTGGCGTTGATGGAAACGGAACTGCATCGAGCGAAGGCGCGTCGGCAGGCAACTCTGGAGTAGGCATTGGATGTGAGCCGATCACGAATGTCTGCTGCATGCCGGCTTCCTTGTGTGCATGCAACTCTTGAAAGTCTGGCATCGATTGCATCTCGATGATTGATGCACTCTTGGGGTACTTCACGATGCCGATGCGATCCCATATTGGTTCGTCGCCAGTGAGTTGGGTTTCGACTGTTGCAAGAAATACTGGATGGGCACCAAGCTTGCGTAGTGGTCCGAGCGGCGCATAAAGGTCGTCGGCTTCAAGACCACTGATATCGCTCTGGCGACCATCTGCGTAGTCGGCCTTCTCGCGATACTTCATCAAGTTGACCATCCATACCGGGCCGTCGTCTTCTGGCTTACAAAAAGCCAGCTTCATTCCGTATTCCTTGTTGAGGCGGCCGTAACGAGGACGATCTAATGCGCTCATGAATTACAAATCTACTCGTGAAGTGGTTTGGCCAAACGAAGCGAAGCGAGTTTGTCTGGCTCTGTCAGGCCTTTGAGGGCTATCTCAAAGTCGGGAAGTGCATAGACCTCGCCGTCGTCGGTGATCATGATGTAGCGGTCGAACTGCGCCAGGAATGAGCGATCGTGACTCACGGCGACAACTGTGCCCTCGAAGCCGTCGAGAGCATGCTCGAGCGCTTCGGACGATTCGATGTCGAGGTTGTCGGTTGGTTCGTCGAGCAACAATACGTTGTGGCCTTCGATTTCGAGACGCAGAATTTCGAGGCGCGCCTTTTGGCCACCAGATAATGTGTCAAACTTTTGGCGAGCATTGTTGACCAGGCCGTAACGTGCGAGAGTTTTCATTGCACGTTCTTCTTCTGAAATACGGTCGAGCACAATGGCCAAACACTCGCGACCGACAAAGTCTGGGCGGTTGTTGATTTGCGTAAACACACCCACAGATGTGCGCGGACCGAACGTGATCTTGCCGGTGTCAGGCTCGTTTTGTCCACTCAGCACTTTCAGCAGGTGAGTCTTGCCAGTGCCGTTTGGACCAATGAGTGCAACGCGTTCGCCGTGATGGATCTCTTCGGAAAACGGCTTGAAGAGTTTTGTGATAGAGACGCTTTCGAGTTTTGCAACGCGCCGCGCGGCATCTGCTCCGCGCAGTCGCACATAAATCTGTTGATCAGCAACTGGGGGAGGTGGTGGGCCTGCTGCAACAAACTTTTCCCAGCGGGTTTCTGCGCCGTTGGCCTTTGTCGCGTTCTTGAAATTTTGTGCCGCCCGCTGCTTCATGATTTTCATGTGTTGAAACAATCGTCGCTCTTCGTCATTCCAGCGCTTGAGGTCGTCACCGAGGAGCGCCTGACGTTTTTCGCGTGCTTCGGGGAAAGTTACGTATGAGCCACCGTGCACCCAGCAACCGGAGCCCTCGATGACAACAATCTTTGTTGCACATCGCTCAAGCAATGTGCGGTCGTGACTGACCATCAAGATGGTTGAGCGACAAACCTTGATCTGCTCCTCGAGCCATGCCCGGGTGGGAATGTCGAGGTAGTTGTCTGGTTCGTCAAGCAACAGCACGTCAGCGCCAGAGGTGAGTAGTAGGTCGAGAACTAAGCGCTTACGTTCGCCGCCAGAGAGTTCGGACACAAGTCGTGTTGATACATCATCAATTTGTGACTTGACGCTGCGCTGTGCAGATGCCTGCCATTTGGTTTCGAGTTCATATCCACCTAAATCACCCCAGTCGGAGAGTGCGGTGGCATAGCCCATGCCAGCATTGATGTCAGCGTCGGTGCCGTCGGCCAACGCTTTTTCTGCAGCGACAAGTGCACGACCGGCGGTGCGCAGTGCGGCAGGTGCAACTTCGATCAACATCTCACGCAGGGTGTCATCAGGTCGAGACATACCTACGTCTTGTGTCATGTTGAGCATGGTGCCGCCAAGAGAAAACTCGCCACCATCTGCTTCGATTTGTGCAGACAAGATGCGCAGGATTGTGCTTTTGCCTACGCCATTGGCGCCGACAATTGCAGCGTGCTCGCCGGGTGAAACCTTGAAACTCACATCAAAAAATAATTGGTCTGATCCTGGTGGTCCATATTCCAATTCGGAGACAATGATGCTGCTCATCGCATGCAGTCTGTCTGAAGTTTTTGTCAATTACGCTGAAAGATAGTGATTAAAACAAAAGAAAAATTCGCGATAAATAAATCTGCATTTCCATTGTTACAGGCAACCAATGCAGTTTCAGGATTCGCTAATGGTGTTGTATTGATAGCGATTCCATGGCTTGTACTTGACCTCACTGGGTCGGCTGCAAAAGCTGGACTTTTGGCTGCACTTTCAAGTATCCCCGGAATCTTTGTGTCGCCAATTGTCGGTGGATTAATCGACCGGTTTGGGCGTCGAGCGATCTCAATGTTTTCAGACATGATGTCGATGATCTCGGTATTGCTGTTTTTGCTGATCAATTGGGTGGGCGACCTGACGTACCTGTGGATCTTGGTGATCGCTGTGCTTGGTGCATGCTTTGACCCCGCTGGCTACACGGCGCGCAAGGCGTTGATTCCGAATGCTGCAAGTGCATCGGGCGTAGATGTCGACACCGCAAACGGTCGACACGAGGGAATTTTTGCAATCGGTTGGATGGTGGGTCCAGCAATTGGCGCCGCGTGTATCGAATTCAGTGGACCAATACTGGCTTTTGGAATTACGGCATTCATGTTTGCTCTTGCCACACTGTTTGTCTCGCTGATGAGGGTTGACGATGCTCATGGCAAAACAATTGCCCACCACGAAGATGGACACGAGCGCTTTGCCGATTCACTCAAGAGTGGTTTGCGTGTGCTGACACAAGACAAGCCACTACTTTCTCTGACGATCGCATTCTTTTTGCTCTCGGCAATGTATATGCCGATTGATACCGTCATCTTTCCGACGTACTTCGAGTCGATCGACAATCCACGCGCACTTGGCGCACTCTTTGCAAGCCTTGCTGCTGGCATGGTCATCGGTTCGTTTTCGTATGGCAAACTTGCTGCACGTTTTTCAACCAAGTCACTGTTGCGACTGGTGGTGCTGATCTCGAGTCTTGCGCTTTTTCCGATGTCGTTACTGCCATCAACATGGTTGTTTGTGGTGCTTGGGTTTTTTGCTGGATTGTCTTGGGGGCCGTTTAATCCGTTGTGGAACACCGTGGTGCAAACACGGGTGCAGCCAGAGTTGCAGGGTCGCGTATACGGGTTGCAGATGTCGTTGCTGTATGCGGGGCCACCACTCGGGCAGTTGATCGTTGGTGCAAGTGTCGATCATTTCGGATTACAGCCAACATTTGTTGTGTTGATGTCAATTTTTGCAGCAACCGGAGTGTTGATCGCTTCGTTGCCCGTGTTCCGCGGGCTCTAAAGTATTTGTTATGCCACTACATCCGCAAGCCCAAGCAGTTGCCGATTTCTATGCCGCAATGCGGACCACACCATTTGAAGAATTGTCACCCGACGACGCGCGAGCCGTGTACAACGCCGGACAAATTCCGAGCGAAGAAGTGGTATTTGAGATTCGCGATATTGATGCAGGCGGCATTCCATGCAGGCTCTATCGACCTTCGTCGGACTCCAACCTTGGTCTTCTCGTGTTTTTCCACGGTGGAGGCTGGGTGATTGGTGACCTCAATTCGCACGACGGTGTTTGTCGCTCGTTGGCTAACAGGTCTGGTCACGCAGTTCTCGCTGTTGACTATCGCTTGGCTCCAGAACACAAGTTTCCATCAGCATTTGATGATTGCGCTGCGGCTCTTCGCTGGGCGCACGACCACGCTGCATCACTCGGTGTTGATAAGGCACGAATTGCCGTGGGCGGCGACTCGGCCGGTGGAAACCTGGCTGCTGCTGTTGCCTTGGCAGAAGTTGTTCCACTCAAATTTCAACTGTTGATCTACCCGGCAGTTGATTTAGCAATGAATTCGCCATCGTTTGATGAGAATGCGACAGCACCGATTCTCACAAAATCAGTAATGGCGTGGTTTGTTAATCACTACATTCGGAGCAGTGCTGACCACAAAAATATTCAAGCATCACCGATTATGGCTGAGGATAGTTTGCTCAAGCGCATGCCTCCCGCGCTTGTAATTACTGCACAGTTTGATCCGTTGCGTGATGAAGGTGAGGCTTACGGGAAGCGACTTGTAGAAAATGGTGTGAACTGCACGATCACTCGCTACAACGGAGCGTTCCACGGTTTCTTCAACATGATTACGTTGCTGGATGACGCACAGTCGGCACATGCGCAAGCGTCGACGCTACTGAAAAAATATCTGGTTTAACGATTTATTCGTTGCCCTGAACTCTGTCGAGTTGTGGTGCGTCAGCATCGAGTAGTGCAAGTACATCACCTGGCGTGATGGCCGTGCAGAATTCGCCGTGCAAGTTGGCAACAGTCATGTCGTGCACGAGTTCAGCGTCGTAGTCGGCACCGTCAAGACCAATGCGATTGGTCGTAGCGCAACAGTCGGGAACAAGATATGTATCAAAACCGAGATTTCCGGCCATGCGTGTGGTTGTCTCGATGCACATGTTGGTAAAAAATCCAACAATCACGAGTCGTTTGATGCCTTTGCGGCGCAACTGAATCTCGAGATCGGTGCCGATGAAGCCACTGTTGACATCTTTTTCAACAACAATGTCGGTTGGTTGTATTTCAAAGCCCTCTTTTTGCGCACCTGTAGGGAGTGAAAACTTGAGTGGGGAGACTGCTTCGCGAGAGTCGTGTCGTGTGTAGGCAACGGTGAGGCCATGTTGGCGAAACGCGGCGAGCAAACGCAACATGTACGACTCTGCGTCGTGGTTGTTACGGCGACCAGTCGGCCCGCCCCAATGCTCGAGCACATCAACACCCTTTTGAACATCAACGAGAAGTAATGCTGTGTCGCTGGAAAACTGTTTGATCACTCCAATGAGCATAGTCATTGGTTTTGGGTGAGATGCCGTAGGTTGTTGTTATGTGGCATGCCATCTTTGATCTTCACCCATCAGTACTTGAAAAAGTGGTGAGACCACTCATCATCTACGGGTTCTTACTCATCGCCTTACGACTTGGGGGCCATCGCGAGCTTGGTCAAAGTAACGCTCTGCAGTTTGTATTACTGCTTTCGATCGCGAACGCGGTTCAGAATGGCATTATCGGAGTGGATGACTCGATTACTGGTGCGTTAATTGGTGCAATCACATTGTTCATTGCGAATGGGATTGTAGAACTCATTGCCAGTAGAAATCGTTGGTTCCATCAGATTGTTATTGGGCAATCAATTGTTTTGGTGTCCAATGGAAAAGTAAATTTGCGACTGCTTAAACGTCAACGATTAAGTGAAGATGATTTAGTTTCGGCAGCACAAGGGGCAAACTCGATACACGACATTGATCGTGCGGTTATAACCGTCAATGGCGAAATTGTTGTGACCTTGCATAAGGATTTCGAATTGAGTGAGCAAATAAAAGCCCTCAATTTGCGAATAGATAAGTTGCTTGCAGTTAAGCCTTAAGTGGGGTGTGTCGCTTCTCGAAAATACGGATTAACACAAATGACGTGATTGTGATTGGGCCGATGAAGAGAACGAATGATGCAAAGCGTCCAACGTTTGGTTCTCGGAACGATAGATAGATCATCGAGACCATCCAAATAGTTGAAGCGATGACGTTGGGGATACGGAATCGCTTGACCTTGATGGTGTGTGGAAACTCGACCTTGCTGAGTGTGAGCCACGAGATTGCCAGGGTGATCACTACGTTGAGTGTCGTGTTGTTTTCAAGCAGCCAAAGCGTAGGGATGACGAGATTCCAGGCTGCAGGAAAACCAGAAAACCAGTGATCATCAGACTCACCTTTTGTCTGACTAAACCACATTGCAGATGACCCAAGCACTGCAGCGATAGCAAGCTGGCCAGAAAGTCCGTGAGTGACTACACCGAACTGCCACATAAATGCGCAGGGAACAAGCACGCAGGTCACATAATCGATTACGAGATCAAGAATGAATCCGTCAAATCGGGGAGCGAGTGAAGCGGTCATCCATTTGCGGGCGATTGGGCCATCAATGCCGTCAATGGCAACAGCAATCATCATCCAAACGATTGCGCTCGTGGGTGATTTGTCAAGAACGGAGACCAAGGATGCCATGCCCGCAAAAATGCCTGTGACCGTGAGAATATGGATCATGAGATTGAGGCGTGTTTCGGTGGTTTTGAGTGATGACACGCGAACAACACTACTCTGCAACGTGAAATGATGACCGTTCAACGTCGAAAATTGTTTTCTTATGTATGGCTCGTGGCCGTGATGCTGTGGTGTGGAATCCGTATTGGTGCAGTGGGCGTATGGCTTTCGCAGTATGGCGTGAACACTTCGATTTTTGCGATTGTAGAAATTGTGTCATCAGTTATTTATGGTGTCGCATCAGCGAGAACCGTGCTTTCACTTGTTGACAAGCGCCGCAGAAATGCATTGCTCTGGGGCATTGCATCTGCAGTCTCGTATTTGGCACCAGATGTCTATGTGTTTTCGGCTGGACAATCATTGCCGTTGATGTCGTATGTGGTGATCATCACCTTGATTGTTCTGCTCGGAAGTGTGGGAATCATTGATGCGCGACGCCGCTATGTCCAGTTTTCAAAAAACAAAACTGACGGCAATTGATGACCAAGGTTTATGTCGCTATTTGCGACGTGAGTCTCGTGCTGCCGGCATCCAGTTTTCACCAGCGGTTGCATCAATGCGTGCCAAAAACTTGTGGCCGATTGGCTCGATCAGCTCAACAAAGTCGAGAGTATGTTGCTCGCCAAGGTGACGCCATGCTTTTTCGCACAATTCGTTCGTGGTGTCTTCGATCTGCGCTCTAAAAGCAAGTCCGGCATCATTGATGCGTCCGTCACCGACAAAGCCTCGGGCATCGAGTGCGGCCCAAGCTTCATCAAGTTGGGCATCGTCGGCACCGCGACTGCGCGGAATCCAGTCGCCGGGATAACCAAGATATGCATCGTGTAATAGTCCGGCTTGCACGCCGCTCACATCGTGGCTTGCAAGTACTGCAAAGTGTGTGTCACCACGCCACTCGCGAATGCAATTGACAGCAAGCCAAGCAGACAGAACAGGGTTGTTTTCGCAGCGGGGCCACGCGCGATGTGCCGCATACAGAACTCGACCACCGAGGGGCAGCGAGTCGGCGGCATCCCAAAGTGGCAGAGCCAACTTTCCAAGTTGCTCGAGTATCTCAGGTGCGTATTCGTGCAATCCACGATCAACTGCTTCGTTGCGGATGCGGTAAGCGTCTTCAAACGTGGTGTGCTGGCGAGCAACATCGAGACACACGTCAATGAACTCTTTGCGAATCGAGTAGAACGCCGCCGTGACAGCATTGTTGCCAACCGAGGCAAGCGGGGCAGAGCGCGTGGTGATGTAATAACCCAAGCCGTTTGGCACGCCGAGCGCAGTGAAGCGCGCAATCGCATCTGGGTCCCAGTAAATCCAACCGATGAGTCGGTGCGACGCAAGCGATGCTCTGGCACTGAGGTCACGCCAATTTGTCATGCGCAAACGGTATCAGTCATGCAAGAATTGCAAACAACTGTGAGTACCCCAAGTTTGTTTTCTGATGCACAAGAGCTGCTTCCTTTTGATGGCAGTGCTGTGTTGTATCCACGATTCTTTGATGTCGACTTTGCTCATGGTGCATTCGAAGAATTGAAAACTGCGACGCCGTGGGAGCAGCCGGAGATGATTATGTTTGGTCATAAGCATGCTCAGGCTGGGCTCTCTACATGGTTTACCGACACTGGAATTTCGTACCAGTATTCGGGGATCGTGCGTGAAGCACGCCCGATGACGCCACTGCTCGCGAAGATCGGTGCAATGTGCACCGCGCACACCGGCGCTCAATTCAACTCGGTTCTCGTCAACTTGTACCGAGATGGCCAAGACAGTGTGAGTTGGCACTCAGACAATGAAGCAGTTAATGGCAAGGAGCCCACAATTGTGTCGGTAAGTCTCGGCGCAACACGTCGATTTGATCTGCGACACAAAGAGACAAAAGAAATGGTTCGGGCAGATCTTGAAGACGGGTCACTGTTGGTGATGTCGGGCCTCTCGCAGCACTGTTGGGTTCATCAGATTGCAAAAACGAAAACACCAGTCGGCCCGAGAATCAATCTCACGTTCCGACTGGTGCAAGCGTAAATATTTGTCCTAGATCAGTTTCTTTTCACCTTTTGAAGAAAAAGCGTGGATGAAACCAGCAATGCTGGCAAGCAACATCACGAGTGCTCCAAGGAAGCTCAACATTCCAGCAAGTGCGGCTTTTTCACCGAAGATGCTAAAGCCGTATGAAGTGAGCAAGAGCCCGCGAAGTGTTTCGCCCTTGAACATGGTCTCGCGTTGTCCAGTGATTTTGTCGAGGTCAGCTTTTAGTTCAGCCACATTGCTTGCATTGGCAGCCGTTGCATCAGCAAGTGCGGTCTTTGCCTTGGTCTGGATGGCACCAATTGTCGCGTATGTTTCGCCACCACCAATTCCTTTGAGGTGCATGCCTATGTAGTCGTTGGCGTAGCACTCGGCCTTTTTACCGGAGTCAAGTGGTGTTCCTGCGTTTTCGATAAGGCAATTCGATGTTTTTTCTTCGTCAGAGAGAAACTCGGCAGCAGTGAAGCTGATTTTCTGCTCTGCAAGTTGGTCGTGGACGTATGAGTCTGCGAAATCGGCGTTGGTCTTAAAGACAAAGCCGAGAAGCACCAGCAAGATAGCTACTGCTATCCCGCCTGCACTGAAGATCATGTCAAGTGTTCTGCGTTTCATTATGTTTGTCGCTCGAATTGTTGGGAGTTATCAAGCGACGATCACCTCCTAGGCATAAGAGTAGGAGTGCATTACAGAATGAACTGAAAAAACGAATGTCAACTAATTCACAGATGGTGTTATGCACACCTAATTGTTATGTGTACCTAACTTGTCCCTAGCGTGTTAGCTGTTTAGCGAGTTGAGTGTGCGTGATGCACGCGCTGTGCTGCATCAACATGCTCAACAGTAAGTCCGCAGCATCCACCTAAAACCTGCGCACCGAGCGATGTCCACTCTTCGAAAAATGTTTCAAGGCGCGTTGGCTCAATCACGTCGACAAATCTCCAGTCGGGCATTTCAAAATATCCACCATCTGGATAAGCAGACAAAGGACCCGAGAACGTTTTGCGAATGGTCTTAAGCGACTCGCTAACGATTTCGGCACTGGTGTGCATCACACCTGCCACATCCACACCTGTTTTTGGAATGAACTTCGTGATTTCTTCTAGTGGCAAATCATCAAAAGCATGAAATGCAACGACGCGGCCGTCTGCGGTGCGCCTTGCACTCAGGCCAAACCAAACGGGCAGTCCAGTTGCTAGTGCTGCTTCCAACACAAGTGGCACACGAGTCGGTTCGTACATCATTTCGAGCATGATGTGGTCAACTCCCGCTTTCTTCAAAACTTGTGCAAGCTCATGAAAGGCATCAGAAATTTGGTTGAGCGGAGGTGTCTTGGCTTGGTCGACAACTGCAGTGCCTTGCGCAACAGGAACCATGTGAGAGAGCGAGCCAGCAACAACAACTTTGCGACCTGCAGGCGCCAAGTCGCGTGCACGAAGTGCCGCCTCCACAGCGATGGTATTGATTTCCTCCACACGATCACCGAAGCCTGCTCCGGTGAGCATGAGGCGTGACGATGCATACGTGTTAGCGGTGATTACGTCGGCGCCAGCATTGATGTAGTCGAGATGGATATCAGTGAGTAATTGACTATTGGTAAGCGATGCAGGCCCGCACCAAGCAGCGGTGTCCATTTGCGCTCCACGTCGTTGCAACTCTGTTCCTGTGCCACCGTCTAGAACAATGATGTCTTTGGCGTCTAGGCGTTGCTTTATGTGTTGATAATTCATAGATGTCAACAATAACGGTGAGTCGCTTGAATGTTCTCCTCGGAATTGGCCCTGTTGTTATGAGCTGGTTGGCGCTACGGCTGTACCAGCCACAACACCGAGCAACACAAAAACAGTGCCAGCCACGTATCGCTGTACGAATGGAAGCGATCGACCAGTAAGTAATCGTGTACGTAACGCACTTGCGGTGAGTGCATACATTGCGTCGGTGATGCAACCAATCAATACAAACGTTGAGCCCAGAATCAGTGACTGCAGGGCTGGTGAACCGCGGCCTGTATCAATAAATTGCGGCAAGAACGACAAGAAGAACAATGCAACTTTTGGATTAAAAATATTGACGACTATGCCTTGTGTGAATGACCTGCGCAATGTCACCGCTGCTGAAGTGTCAGAAAATACTGCTGGTTTTCTCAGAAGTGTGCGTAATCCGATGAAAACCAAATAGCCGGCTCCGATCCATTTGACTGCCGTAAAAGCTGCTTGCGAAGCAGCGATGACGGCGGAGAGTCCGGCCGTGGCTGCCACGACATGGAAAAAATTGCCTATCTCGAGTCCGGCCACAGCAGATAATGCGACACTTCTGCCATCTGAAACGCTGCGATTAATGATGTACAGCACGGCTGGTCCAGGAATAACCAGTAATGCCAACGATGCCGCGGCAAAGGCGAGAAGTGAATCTATAGATGGAATACCTAGACGATAGAGGGTTGACCCATGCAAAGGCCGAGTGATTGGGTTATGTTAGGTACGGCTAATTTGAACTGATCGGGGGATCATCATGAAGCGTTCAATTCTTAAGGTCGTTCCAATCGCGCTGTTCTTGATAGTCGCTACAGCGGGCTGTGCCGCAGACAGCAACGATGCATCAAGTGGCGGCAACGCAATCAACAATGCTGCAGCCCCGCAGTCGAGTGGCAACTCAAACATCATTGTTGGAAACGAAAAAGAATGGGCGATTGAGATTGATCATGCTGAGGCCAAGGCGGGTTACGTCACGTTCGTTGTTTCCAATATCGGCACAATTGGCCATGAGTTCTTGGTGGTGAAGACCGACATTGAAGATGGCAAAATCGCACTTGCAGGCGACCATTTCGAAGAGCCAAGCCCAGGATTAGAAGTGATTGACGAAATTGGTGAATACAAGGTTGGCGAAACACATTCGTTGACGCTTAATCTCGATGCTGGCAACTACCAACTGGTTTGCAACCTTCCGGCACACTATGGCGCCGGGATGCACATTTCGTTCAAGGTTGCATAGGCGAAACCAGATCCCCAACTCTTACGGGCTGGGCGCGATTCATTAGTCTGTAGAACATGAGAGTTTCTGTAATTGACGATGCATGCCATGGACACCAAATGTGCGCGATAGCAGCACCGGAAGTGTTTGGAAGTGACGAGATGGGTAATGCCATTGTGCTCATAGACGGTGATATCCCTGCAGAGTTGCAGGCCAAAACTCGACGAGCAGAATCAAATTGTCCAGAACGCGCAATCGTTATCACTGATTAGTTGAAGTTCACAAATAACTGGGGGGTTATTTCATGACTGAAGTTCGCAAACCTGTAGAAGATCTGCTGACCGACTACGACATATTTGAGCCAGAGTTTGTCAAAGATCCGTATCCAAGTTTTTCCGAAATACGCGAATCGAAATGCCCGATTGCGCGCACCGAGCGTTATGAAGGTTCGTGGTTGCCAACTCGCTACGAAGATGTTGTTGCCATTGCGCAGGAGTATGAGACCTTTACTTCTCGCGGCATTTTGGTGGTGCCGCCATTTCCCGGACAGGGCGAGGGTGCATACGGCGGCGTTACAGCTCCACCAATCACTTCTGATCCACCAGATCATCACTGGCATCGACGACTCATCTTGCCAGTGTTTTCTCCGCAGTCAGTTGCAAAGTTTGAGCAGGGAACGCGCGACTTGTGCAACAAACTGATTGATGAAGTGATTGATAAAGGTACTGCCGACGCGGCGGCTGATTATGCGCAACACATTCCTGTGCGCGTGATCGCAACTTTGCTCGGCGTGCCACTCGAGATGGAATCTGACTTCACTGCGTGGGTGCGTGCGGCACTTGAAAACATCTTGGATGCAGAAGGACGTAAATGGGCTCGCAAGAACATCATTGAGTTCTTTTTGGCGCAAGTTGCAGAGCGCAAACAGAATCCTCGCGAAGACGACTTCATTACCGAGTTGATGAACACCGAAGTTGAAGGCAAGGTTGTGCCTATTGAGTACGTGCTTGGAGTATGCAACTTGATGCTCGTTGCCGGTGTTGACACCACGTGGTCTGCAATTGGTTCATGCATGTGGCACATGGCCCAGCATCCAGAGCACCGCAAACAATTGCGCGACAATCCAGAATTGTGGCCAACAGCTATTGAAGAGTTATTGCGTATGTACGCGCCAGTAACGATGGCTCGCATTGTTGATCACGACGTTGAGTTTCAAGGTTGCCCGATGAAAGCGGGGGATCGAGTGTTGATGGCTTTCCCAGCCGCAAACCGTGATCCACGACAATTTGAAAACCCTGACGAAGTGATTTTGGATCGAGAGCACAATCGCCACGTTGCATTTGGTTCCGGCATTCATCGTTGTGCCGGTAGCAACTTGGCGCGACTAGAAGTGCGCGTTGCGCTGCAGACGTGGCTCGAGAGAATTCCCGAATTTGAACTCGTTGACAAAACCGACGTGACATGGGCGGGTGGCCAGGTGCACGGCCCGCGCAAGTGTTTAGTGAAGTTCTAGCTAGTTTTTGCCTTCAACATTTATCTTTGGCAAGACACGGTTCATCCACGCTGGAATCCACCAGTTTCGATCACCTAAGAGTTCCATTGTTGCTGGCACTAACACCATACGCACGATCGTTGCGTCAATGAGTACAGCAACTGCAAGACCAAGACCGAACAGTTTGAGGTTGCGGTCGTAGCCAAGCACGAATGCCGAGAACACGAAGACCATGATCAGTGCAGCTGCGGTAATCACTCGAGCGGTTGCCGCAAGTCCATCGGCTACTGCCGAAGCGTTGTCGCCGGTGCGGTCATATTCTTCTTTCACTCGTGAGAGCAAAAACACTTCGTAGTCCATAGATAAACCGAAGACAATTGCAAACAGCATCATTGGCGCCCATGACTCAATTGGGCCGGCTTTGCCGATTCCGATGAGCGAGATGCCCCAGCCCCACTGGAAGATTGCAACGATGACACCGTATGCAGCACCGATTGAAAGCAAGTTCATGATCACTGCTTTGAGCGGCACGAGCACACTGCGAAACACCGACATGAGCAGCAAGAATGAGAGCGAAAGCACACCGATGAAGAGGTATGGCATGCGACTACCGATGGCGGTTGCAAAGTCTGCGCCAGCAGCTGTGAAGCCACCGACCTTTGCGTCGACACCAGTTGGCGGAATGACGTCGCTGCGCAAGAACTTGACGAGATCGTATGTGGCAGCGTCTTGCGGGGCGGTTGTTGGGTACGCAATAACAAGTGAGAGCGACCCGTCGGCTGAAGCAGGTGTGCTTTGTGCAAATGCGATTCCTTCAGTTGACTGCAGCGTGCCTACGAAAGTTGCAAGTGCATCTGGGTTTGCTGCGGTGTCACCCTGCACGGTGATGAACAGTGGGCCGTTGAAGCCAGGACCAAAACCATCGGCCAGCATGTCGAATGCCTTGCGCACTGTCGTATTACTTGGCGCGTTGCCGTTGTCGCCAAAGCCGAGGCGAATCGAAGCAAGTGGTGATGCAAGGAGCAACAAAATAGCCGTTGCACTTAAGGCTGCTGTCCATGGTCGACGCTGAATAAAGCGACTCCAGCGATACCAGAACGTAAGTTCTTTTGCTTTGGCAACTCTGTGTGGAATTGGCTTACGCAACGATTTCACAATGAAGCTCAATGCATTAATTGCAACTGTCAATACCAATCCGACCAAAAATACGGGGAACGAGCCAGAAACGACAGCGATGAAAGCAGAGAGGATAAAGACGACAAGCGAAATCATGGCTGCTCGGGTGGTTACACCAATGCGGTGTTTGACAACTGCAAGCAAGGCAGGAAGGAATGTGATCGATGCGACGATCATGAGTAACACGCCAATCACCGCACCAATTGCGAGTCCACGCGCGAATGCGAGTCCCATCAAAAACAGCCCCAGTAACGAGATAATCACGGTGATGCCGGCAAAAATAACAGCGCGACCAGAAGTATTTACTGCATCAACGACTGCGTCTTCGACGCTGAGTCCGTTATCAAGACCTTCTCGGTAGCGCGTAACTATGAAGAGTGCGTAGTCAATACCTACTCCGAGTCCAATCATTGCTACGAGCGATGTAGTGAAGTCGGGCATGCCAACAACGTGACTAAGAATTGTTACGAGTGAAGTGCCGGCACCAAGGCCGAGCAGTGCAGTGCCGATTGGGAGACCCATCGCGAGCACTGATCCAAATGCAAGAACAAGAATGATCACCGCTGCGAGCAATCCGTACACTTCGCTGGCTGGCATTTCGAAGCCTGCAAAAATTTCGCCACCGTATTCAATTTGCAAACCTTTGATGTTGACAGAGTCGCCGATGTCTTGAATATCGGTACCAAGTTTCATCAGTTCTGTTTGCGAACGCAAAGTGACATCAACTGATGCGAATGCTGTTGTGCCAGATTGGTTGATCTTTCCTGGTGCGTCGTATGGGCTCGAAATAGAGACGCCGGGAATCTGTGCAACCTTGGCAAACATGTCGGTCATTGCAGATTTTGTTTCGTCGGTGACTACGCCAGATGGTGAAGTGAAAACAATTTGTCCACCAAAACCAGCGAGATCAGGGCTACTGGCCTTGAGTAGTTCGCGAACGTCATTCGATTCGCTCTTTGGAAGCTCAAATTGCGTCGCAAAGTTTGGTCCAACCGAATTCGAGATTGCACCCAAAGCGATGACGAGTAAGAGCCATAAACCGATCATCATTCGACGGTGACGAACGGAAAAACGGGCAAGACGAATCAACATGTGGGGATTCTTTCGGGGGTGATGCAAGCTGGCCTTGCGTATGAACTTCTTAGAGGTTAGTCAGGCATACCTATTCTGACGGGCCACAAACCCGTGGCATTGTTCACTAGCAATTGAAAGCAAGAAAGTTATTTGCGCCACGAGACATCGGTGGGCCACTCGCCAATACCACCATTCTCTACCAGCATTCCTGAAAGTTCACGATTGGTACGGCGCGATCTCCAGACCAACATATCTTGTGCCATCGCCAGTGTTGTTGCAGGGTCATTGAGATATGTTCGCCAGGTCTTGTCGGCTGCGAGGTCAAACGACAACGATGAACCGTTGCCAAATTGCACGTATGCGCGATCGTCATAGCAACGGGTGGCGAGATGCTGTTGCTCAAGTCGCTGATCCCACGGCCAATCGCGCTTGCCCATGCGAATAAACACTGATCGCCAGTCGTATTCGTATGTCGCTGCGTCGCGCCAGATTGACGGAGTCGTGCCAGTGAGGAATGGTGTGAGGGGAAGTCCATCGCATTGCAACGGAACAGGTTGTTTGAGTGCATCGGCAATTGTCGGAAGTATGTCGATATTTTCTGTGAACCTATCGACAACAGTTCCATGCTGTTGTGCATTGCGTGGGTCACGAACGAGTCCGAGAATGTGATAACTCTGCGGGAAAAAGCCGAGTTTTTCTTTGAGGCCGTGATCACCAAGTTGCTCGCCGTGGTCGGCCGTGATGATGATCATGGTGTTTTCCCACATGCCCAACTCGGCAAGTTTGTCCCACACGCGACCGAGTTGTTCATCAACATCACTGATCATTCCGTAATACTGCGCACGCATGTGTCGCTTTCCCGCGTCGTCTAGCGGCGCAGACGCATCGGGAAGTTGCAAAAACATTTCGTGCGAAGGATGTAGGTCGTCACCGTGTGGAATTGGAAGTTCAACATCGGCAGGGTCGTATGCAGTTGACCATTTACCTGCAGCAGCGTAAGGCGGGTGTGGTCGCAAGTAACTCGCGTGTGCAAACCAAGGACCATTTTGCTGGTCAAGCCATGTGAGCAAGTGGTCGGTAAGAAATGCAGAGATGCCAAACTCGGCAGGGCGCTCTGGTTCGGTCTTCAAAACATGTTGAGCATCCATCGGAACATCAAAACCATTTGCCCGCAAGTGCTCAATCCAGAGCACGTGATTTTCGGGAATAAAGAGTTTGCAATCAAACCCAGGAAGCACGCCTTCATACGATGTGAGACGCCAGTCGTCGGGGCCAGTTGCTGCGCGTGGGTCGACTGACTGATCGGTATAACCAAATAAGGCTGGCGCATACCCCGCACGTTGTGCGAGCAACGCAACATTGTCAAAACTTCGATTGAGTGGCGTGCCATTGGCAACAACACGATGATTCATCTGGTACATGCCCGTGTACAAACTGGCGCGTCCAGGCGAACATGGTGCGCACTGGCTGTAGTGCTTGGTCAGTCGCACACCCTGTTTGGCAAGGCGATCCAAATTGGGCGTCTTGACGAGTGGGTGTCCTGCAACAGACAGACAGTCTGCGCGAAATTGATCCAATGTGATGAGAAGAACATTGAGTGTCATCAATTGTGAAGCGTAGTGTGAGTGGCGTGAATGACGGATTACCTATGAGTGAACTTATTGCCACTGGTACGGGAGTGCGTTTGAGGGCAGTGAGGTGGGGAGACCCAGTAACTCTTTCGGGCAAGCCACTTGTGTTGGTGCATGGTCTGGCATCCAATGCCATGTTGTGGGAAGGCGCCGCGCTTGCACTCGTGCAACTTGGGCATCCTGTTATTGCAGTTGATTTGCGCGGGCACGGCTTGAGCGACAAACCCGAAGATGGTTACGACATGAGTTCGGTGACAGAGGATCTGGCTGGATTGTTGGTCGCAATCGCGCCTCGTGGCTACGCGATGCCTGTTGTATGCGGGCAATCGTGGGGTGGAAACGTCGTTATTGAACTCGCTCATAAATATGCGCAACTTGTGAGCGGAGTGGTGCCGGTCGACGGTGGATTTTTGGAATTGCAAAATAATTTTGCTGATTGGGATTCGTGTGCTGTTGCATTGCGTCCACCAAATTTGATTGGAACACCAGCAAAACAGATGCGTGCATACATGCAATCAGCACATGCCGATTGGCCCCAGACTGGAATCGACGGCGCGATGGCAAACATGGAGCACCTGCCGGATGGCACGATAAAGCCATGGCTCACGCTCGAGCGCCACATGATGGTGTTGCGCGGATTGTGGGAGCACAAGCCGACTCATTTATATAGCGACCTGAAAGTACCTGTGTTGTTTGTGCCAGCCGAAGGGCCAGGTGGTGTGTTTGCTGAAACAAAGCGAAGTGCCATTGAGCACGCTGTGCAGTTAGTGCCGAATGTGCGGGTTGAATGGTTTAGCCCAGCCGACCACGATCTGCATGCTCAATACCCTTCGCGCTTTGCCGAAGTTGTGCATGCAGCAATAACAGACGGATTCTTTTCATGACACTTCCTCGCATCTTGGCCATTATGGGTTCTGGCGAAACAGCACCAACCATGGTGACTACTCATCGCATGTTGGCAGCAAAGTTGCCAAAACCTGCGCGGGCAACGTTGCTTGACACTCCGTATGGATTTCAAGAAAATGCTCCAGAACTTGCAACGAAGGCAGTTGAGTATTTTTCAACAAGCATCAACATCACTCTTGATGTTGCTGGCCTTACACAAATGATCGGTGCCGACGCACTTGCAGTTGAGCGCGGACTTCAATTGGTCTCTGATGCACAATATGTTTTTGCAGGTCCTGGCTCGCCAACATATGCATTGCGTCAATGGGCGGGCACTCCGCTTGCAGGCTTGCTCACAAAAAAACTCCGCGATGGTGGCATCGTCACTTTTGCATCGGCTGCTGCACTGACGCTCGGTCGCTTCACGTTGCCGGTCTACGAGATTTACAAAGTTGGCGAGGAACCACGCTGGCTTGAAGGTCTCAATATTCTTGGCGAGATTGGAATTAACGCTGCC
>QYPH01000028.1 GCA_007279905.1 Actinomycetota bacterium
GTGCAACAACGTCGACATTGTGATTTTGTATCCGCGTGGTCGGGTCAGCGACGTGCAACGTAGGCAAATGACCACAGTTGACGCTCCAAATGTGCACACCGTTGCTATCGACGGCACGTTTGATGATTGCCAAGATTTGGTCAAGGCCATGTTTAACGACGCACCCTTTCGTGAGGCCAACAATTTGTCCGCCGTCAATTCCATCAACTGGGCGCGCGTCATGGCACAAACTGTTTACTATTTCACCGCGCTGCAGTCACTCGGTCGAAGTGCTTCATTTAGCGTGCCAACTGGCAACTTCGGCAACGTGCTTGCTGGATGGATTGCAAAACAGATGGGTGCACCGATCGAAAAACTGATTGTCGGGTCTAACAGCAACGACATTCTCACCCGATTCTTTGATACACATGCGATGCAAATGGCATCCGTTGTGCCGACACTGAGCCCAAGCATGGACATTCAGGTTTCGTCCAACTTTGAGCGTTTGTTGTTTGAGATGAATGATCGCGATGGGGGAGCAACCTCACAACAACTCGACGCGTTTCGTGCCAGGGGCAAGTTGTCGGTTGAACCAGATCAATACGCATCGTGGATTGCACCGATATTCCGTGCACATCGATGTGATGATGCCCAAACGTTGTCGGTGATGAAACGCATGCACCACGACCACGGCATGTTTGTTGATCCGCACACTGCTGTTGGTATTGCATCAGCAGAGCATTGCGCCGAGCCCGGTGTGCCCACAATTACCTTGGCAACCGCGCATCCAGCCAAGTTTCCTGATGCAGTCAAGTTGGCAACTGGGGTCGAACCACCGTTGCCAGAGCATCTTCTAGATCTCATGCAAAGAGCCGAGCAAATTATTGATTTGCCCAATGACTTGCAAGCAGTTGAGGCCTTCGTCGCTGCACGCCAGCGTGGCTAGCAAGCCAATTAATGACCCCCCATCGACAATGCATGTTGTAATTAGTGAGCGAGTGGGGCTACTCTGAATATGGCTCGGATTCCCGAGTGAAGCCCCCGCAAACCTGCGACGTTGATTTTCGCGTGACGCAACTGCGGTCAGATGGGCAACTCACATTTGTGTGAACGCCCTTGAAAGTAGGACCAATGGCCAGTGGAGCCCTTGAAAAAACCGCATTAGAAGCCAAAGACCGCGAGCAACTGACAGCAATTGCGTCAGCACTCGGCGTCAAGTCGGCATCGCGTGCAAAAAAGTCAGAACTCATCGACATGATCCTTGAGCAAACAAAGCCTGCAGCACCAACACCGGTTGCTGCAAAGCCAGCATCGCGAGTTGCTGCAAAAACCCCAGCCCCAGCCGTTGCGCAAGCAGCACTTGGTGCTGGTGGCGAACCACTTGCCGATTGGGAAATTGAATTAGCCGAACACGAAGGAACGCCAGTTGCACCCGATGCACGTCGCGCAAGCGAGCGACCAGCGGGTTCTGATCGCGGCTCCGATCGAAATAGCGAGCGTGGCCCAAATCGCAATAATGATCGTGGCCCAAACCGCAATCCAAACAACAATCGCAATCAAGATCGCCAAAATAGTTTTCAAGAAAATGGAGCCGAGGGTGGTCCAAACCGCAATCGCAACCGCAACCGTCGACGACGTGGAAAAGGTCCGCGCGACGAAGGCCCACAGGGCAACGATCGCTACGAGTCATTCGAGCAAGAGGTAAATAACGAGCCAATCTCGACCGAGCCAGTTTTGGTCTCTGGTTATCTCGATCTGCGCGACGAGGGCTACGGCTTTCTGCGCGTCAATGGGTACTTGGCAAGCGCAGGCGACGCATATGTGGCCGTACGTTTGACACGTCAATATGGTCTGCGCAAGGGCGATCACGTCACCGGTATGTGCAAGCCAGCTGGGCGCAATGAAAAGAATCCAGCAATGCTTGATGTTGCAACGATCAATGGTGTTGCAGCAGACCAAGTGAAGGTGCGTCCTCGTTTCGAAGACCTCACCGCATTGTTTCCCGACTCCAAACTTGGACTCGAAAACTCTGCAGACCCAAACAACATGACCGCACGCATTATCGACTTGATCTCACCAATTGGTAAAGGTCAACGTGGAATGATCGTGTCGCCTCCAAAGGCCGGCAAAACAACGGTGATGAAGACGATTGCAACTTCAATCGAACGCAATCACCCGGAAGTAAAACTGATTGTGCTGTTGATCGACGAACGTCCTGAAGAAGTGACCGATATGCGGCGCACAGTGAAGGGCGAAGTAATTGCTTCTACCTTTGACAGACCGTCGGAAGAGCACACACAAGTGGCCGAAATGGTGCTGGAAAAGGCTAAGCGCATGGTCGAGATGGGCGAAGACATTGTCATCATTCTTGACGGCATCACTCGATTGTCGCGCGCATACAACTTGTCGGCGCCTGCAACCGGAAAAATCATGTCCGGTGGTATCGACGCTGGTGCTCTGTATCCACCAAAGAAATTCTTTGGTTCGGCTCGCAACGTTGAAGAAGGCGGCAGTCTCACGATCCTTGCAACAGCATTGGTCGAGACAAACAGCCGCATGGACGATGCAATTTTCGAAGAGTTCAAGGGCACGGGCAACATGGAGCTTCGTCTCGATCGCAAGATCTCGGAGCGCCGTATTTACCCAGCCATTGACGTTGATGCATCAAGTACTCGACACGAAGAGTTGTTGTTTGATCGCAAGCAATTGCAGATGGTCTGGAAACTTCGCCGAGTATTGAGCGGTTTGGCCGAGGGTGGCAACGCTGCTCCTGGTCTCGAGTTGTTGATCGATCGATTGAAGACATTTAAGAACAACGATGAGTTCTTGTCCGAAATCGCTAAGCAACCAAACGCCTAATCGATAACTATTTCGTCCGCTTTTTCGTCATGTTTTTTTGGCTTTCTCTCGCATGAGTGAAAACAACAATCAGAAAAGTCGTGTGGCGCAGCTTGCTCTGCGTAGCGCAATGTCGGGCATCGGTGCTGTCGAGCAGCCAGAGTTTGTGGAGTTTGCTCTCGGCGCAGGTGCCGTAAGCGCAAACCATGCATGGGTTGTGGTGCTCGAACAATGCGAGCGCTCGCTTGGCCCGGTGTTGTTGTGGGCACAAAAGTTTGACGCCACGTCAATCGATATTTTTGTGGTCTCCGATGCTGGCATCGTGTCACGTCGCGCGCAGTTGTTTGATCGAGACATTCGTGTGTGGCTTGTTGCCGACAAACAAGTTGCTCGCGCTGAATCCGAGCCTGTGATGCCGTCTTTGGCAGTACCCAACACGCACGAGCAATTTGCACCGATTATTGGCGAGTCTGGTGCCGATGTTGTGCGCGAGCATGGTGTGCTGAGCGGCGAAGTGATGGGCCTTGAAGTGTGCAGAGTCGTTATCGATGGCAATGACAACACTCCTCGTCTCGAGATCGGTGTTGGGGCTCACGACCGCGAGACATTCCAGATGCTGCATGGCAAAGTTGCCACACTCGAGTCGCTGATCAAGGTTGTCAACATCGTGCGCGGGCATCGTCAAAGCGGGGCAGAACATCACCCACTCAACAGACTCGCTGCCGAACGCTTGCTACGACATCGCTTGATCGTTGAGCCACAGTTGGTTGGTGCTTCGTCGCTACATGCTGTCGAGCCACCAGTACAACGCCTCAATGTCAAGGATGCGGTGCCTTGCTGCGCATCTGGCATGACCGAAGACGGTGCGCAGATTGTTGTTGTGTGCACAGCATCTGTCGATGTAGATGTTGTTTCGTTTGCGGCTGATGCGCGCGCTCGTATTGCACCCGATGCGCAACTCGTGATCGCAACCCACACCAACAACGTCACTCCATCGTTGGAAAAGTTGGCAAAATCACTGCGTATTCCTGCACGATTCGTGCAAGTCGCACCCGTTGTTCGCTAATAAAGTCGTAGCCTAAGAGTCGTGTTAGACCGACTGGTTCAAATTGATGCCGATTACAGGGCACTTGAAGAGAGTTTGGCTAGCCAAGAAGTGTTGAGTGATCAAGCAAAATTGCGTGATGCATCGCGTCGCTACAAGCAGCAAACACCGTTGGTGTCGTGCATTCGCGAATATCTCAATACGCAGGGCAATAACGAGGCTGCACGCGAGTTGTTGGCCGATGCAGACGGCCAAGAGCGCGAGCAACTGCAAGCCGAGATCGATGCTGGTGTAATCAAATTGTCCGAGTTGGAAGAACGACTCAAGGTGTTGTTGCTGCCATCCGATCCCAATGACGGAAAAAACATCATCATCGAAATTCGTGGCGCAGAAGGCGGCGAAGAAGCAAACCTTTTTGCGGGCGACTTGTTTGAGATGTACGCCGCATATGCGGCACGACAGGGTTGGGCGTGGGAAGTGTTGTCGCGCGACAACTCGCCAATGGGAGGCATCAATCAGATCACTGTGTCGGCCAAAGGCGACTCAGTGTGGACAAAGATGCGCTTTGAGGCCGGGCCACATCGAGTGCAACGCGTGCCAGTCACCGAAGCACAAGGTCGCATTCACACTTCATCTGCAACCGTGATGGTGTTGCCCGAAGCAGAAGAAGTCGACGTCGAGATCGACGAAAAAGATTTACATATTGACGTGTATCGCGCAAGCGGCCCTGGCGGTCAGGGCGTCAACACCACCGACTCTGCGGTGCGCATCACGCACAAACCATCTGGTTTGGTTGTTGCAATGCAAGACGAGCGCAGCCAGTTGCAAAACCGCCTGCGCGCCATGACGGTATTGCGTTCGCGCTTGCTCAAGCTGCGCGAAGACGAGCAAGCCGAAAAGATGTCGGCACAACGCAAGGCCCAGGTTGGCAAGGGTGGGCGAGGCGAAAAGATTCGCACCTACAACTTCAAAGAAAATCGCATCACCGACCATCGCATCGGCTTTACGTTGTATCAATTGCAAGATGTGTTGATGGGCAATCTTGATCCAGTGATCGATGCGCTCACCGCGCAGTTCGAGATCGAACAGTTGGCTGGCGCTTCTGTCGAAGTTCACTAAACGAGCAGGCATCAGTGGCCGACGCTCTAGACAACGTTTCTTGGCGCGAGATGCTTGCGTCAACGACACAACAGTTGAGTAATGCTCAAGAGGCGCGTTGGCTGTGCGAGCACGCGAGTGGCATGGATGCAACAGAGTTTTCTTTAGAGCAAGATCAGTTTGTGACAGTGGCGTGCGCAAAAAGTTTGCAGGCAATGGTGCAAGATCGACTGAGTGGAATGCCGCTGCAATATGTGATGAAGCGCTGGGCCTTTAGGCATCTCGACATCATGGTTGACGAGCGAGTATTGATTCCTCGCCCAGAGACCGAGCAGGTTGTGCAGGTCGCTCTTGATATTGCACGAACTCGGTTGGGCAACACTCCTTTACAGGTTGTCGACTTGGGCACGGGCAGTGGCGTGATTGGTCTCTCGATGGCATTCGAGCTTGGCGCAGAAGCAGCGCATGTGTGGCTCACCGATGCATCAGTTGATGCACTCGATGTTGCTCGCGCAAACATGATTGGTATTGGTAGGGCAGCAGCAAATGTGCGCATTGCACATGGCGGTTGGTGGAATGCGTTGCCTCAAGACTTGGCAGGCATGATCGATATTGCAATTTGTAATCCGCCATATATTGCCGAAGCCGATAGCGAAGTTGCACCAGACGTTCATATGTATGAGCCGCATTCGGCTTTGTATGTGCACGACAATGGGCTTGCAGATTTGCGCACAGTCATTGAGGGTGCGTCTGCATGGCTGAAGCAATCGGGGTGGCTCGTGCTCGAGATTGGGTATCAACAGGGTGCAGATGTGCTCGCAATCATGGCCGCATCTGGTTTTGTTGGTGCAGAAATCAAACAAGATTTGTCCGGTCGCGACCGCATTGCGGTCGGACAACTACATGGCTAATTGCTTTTTGGTGAGCACAACAAGTGCCGTTGCAAAAATTCGAGTTGGTGGAGCAACAAGTTTTCGGCAACCACTTCCTGTGGTGTCATGTGTGTAACACCACTGAGGGCAAGCAGTTCATGCACTTTGCCGTGATGGAGAAGCGCAGTCGAAAACTGCAATGTGTGCGCGGCGAGCACATTGTCATCTGCTAATCCGTGAATAAGTAGTAGCGGACGCTCCAACAAAGGTGCGTGGGCGACAAGTGAAGTTGCTTCGTAGTCGACATGGTGCGTGTATGGGTTGCCCATGTAACGCTCGGTGTAATGCGTGTCATACAGATCCCATTTGGTAACAGGCGCACCAGCAACGGCGCAATGAAACAACGCAGGGGCTCGAAGCACCGCAAGCGCGGCCAAGTAGCCACCAAAACTCCAACCACGAATACCTACGCGAGATGTGTCGGCGCACGGCACCAGTGATGGAAGTTCGCGCAGCACTGCAATTTGATCGTCAAGGATCTCGGTAGCAAGGTCATGGTGTACGTCGCGTTCCCATTGTGTGCCACGCCCCGGTGTGCCACGCCCGTCGGCAATAACAACGCAGAAGCCTTGATTGGCAAACCACTGCGAAGCAAAATATGCGCTGGATGCGCAGATCACTCGCTGCGCGTGTGGCCCGCCGTATGGGTCAAACAAAATAGGCAATGGTGAGCCGTCGTGATTGTGCGGCATCACAATCGCTGTTGCGATTTTGTTTGCTCCAACACGGTGCATTGTCACATTTGGCGTGAGCAGGCATGTCTCTGCATTGTTTGCAAGCTGATGTTTGCCGTTTACGCGTGTGGTGGTGCGCACTTCGTTCAATGTTGCGCTGCGAATAACGACGGTGTCGCCACCAACCGCAGCCGTGTGCACGCCAGTGTCGGTGGTGAGCCAACTGACCGTCAAGTCGGCGAGGTTGCACTGCAATATGTGCAGCACTGTTGAATCCGCAATTGGATTTGCTCCAAAATAGATTGCTGTCGGCGTAGTGGCAATGATGTTTCGCACCTGAATGTCACTACTTGTAACGACTTGATCGTCAATGGTGAGCGCCCTCACACCATTGCGTTCACAGCACATCGCGAGTCGACCGTCTGCAAGCAATGTCGGGCTTCCGGCCACTAGATCTATCCAGTGCTCATCGGTTTCGGTGCGAATCGCGCGTAACGCGCCCGTGCCTGTGTCGACCGAACAGATCTCAAGTTGCGTTTGCTCACGATTTTGCAAAGAAACTATCAATCCGTTGCGTGACCATTGAACATTGGTGAGGTATTCAAATTGAGATTGCTCCCACTGCACATCAACATGTGAAGAGTTGTTATCTGCGTGATCGACGCTGAAAAGATGCAATGAAACATTTGCATTGTCGGTGCCGGCAAATGGGTAACGATGGGGTCGTGGTTGGGTCATCGGGCTGGCCGGATCACCAATCCATGTCATGGCAACGGGCGAGTTGTCTACCCGACACGCCGCTATTGCAGTGCTGCTGGGAGACCACCAATAACCGCGCTGTCGGCCCATTTCTTCTCCTGCAACAAACTCGGCTTGACCCCAAGTGATGTCGTTATTGGGCTCGGCCTCTGCAGCGATAATTGTTTCGGCGCCAGCAATGTCGCAGACACACAATTTGCTGTCTCGCACATAGGCAACAAGTTTTCCGTTTGGGCTCAGTCGCGGGTCAAAGATTGCATCTGAAGTTTTTATCTTGTGAGTGACAGCCGTAACGAGGTTGGTAACAAAGAGTTGCCCTGCAACGCAGTATGCAGCATTGAGCACCTGGTCGTCGCACGAGTAACTCACGATGCCCGATGCGCCTTCGCGGGCGCGCTCACGTCGAGATTGCTCGGCCGACGTTTCCAAATTTTGGTCGCCGGCGCCCGAGTGCTGTGCGTGCATGTCGGCAACACATGTTTCAACCGATGTATTTACGTCAAGTACATACAGCGAGTTCACGGCATCAGACCCACCGAGCGACCTGCAAAAAACAACGCGAGCGCCATCGGGCGACACAACGATGTTGCGTGGTTCTCCAAGGGTGAGTCGCTGTGTGCGAGCAAACTGCCGCGGAAACGTGTCAGACACTGTTTCGGACACTGTTTTAGACACTGATGTCGCCGGTTTCATCGAGTGTGACCGTTTTGCCCACCCACTCGTTATCGCACATGTCGGTGCCCAGTTGTGTGTTGTCGCTCGTTGCCCATGCTCTGCGACCATCGGCCAGAAGTACTGCTGCACGCACTTTCTCGGCAGCGCCATCACGATCGTGCATCACGCTGTATGCCTCTACGGTCGCTGCACCTTTGGCTTCAAGTGCTGTTGCTACGGCGCGTCGAGGAAGTGCATCCACTTCGTTCTGTGGCGACTCGTGCCTAAAGCCATGACGGGGTGGAGTTGTTGCGTACACGCCAAACGAATGCTTCGTTGCAAAACCTCCATTGGCCCACACCAAACCAGTCTCTGTGGGGTTTTCGCGCAGCGTTGTCATTGTGGTAGCAATCGCGTGCATTACATAGTTATTAAATGGTCCGCCAGCAAACGAAAGTCCACCTGTGCAGGTGAGTTGTCTGTCGAGCGAAACACCAAGTGACTCTGCGCCAAGTTGCACTGCAGATGGGAAGCATGAATAGAGATCAAGATTCTCAATTTCATCGATCGATTTTTCGGCAAGCGCCAGCACCCGTTGGCCACCAATGCGTATTGCCGGTGTGTCGGTAAATGTGTGGCGATGCGAAACAAAGTTGTGTTCATGACAGTCGGTTGCGGCATGCAAAAAAATCCATTTGTCACGCGCGATGCCCAATGACTCGGCACGCTCAACCGAGCACATCACTAGTGCTGCTGCCATGTCGACATCATTGTTTGAATTCATCAACTTTGTATACGGAAAACCGATCATGCGGTTGTCGGGCGTTGGTGTGCGTATTGCTTGGGCTGTGTAACTCTGTTGAATCCACGCATGAGGGTTTGCTTTTGCTACATCGCTCAAGCGTGACCATAATTCGCTGATGTATTTTTGGTGATCTGCAACCGATCGCTTGTCGCGATGACGCAGTGCGGTTTCAAACATCGGATAAATCTCGATGGGCAACATGATTTTGTGCGCCAATTCAATTTCGTGCCACATCGCCAAGTCTTCGCCAACTGCGGTTGGTGCTTGTCCTACTTGCCCTGCTTGTCCAACTTGCTCTTGCATCCACGGCAACGTCACTTGTGCAGCCCGTGCACGACGCCGTGATCGAAACGATTCGCCGCCTGTCAGCACAATTAGTTGCGCGCCCCCGTCGCGTATCTGCAGTGCTGCAGCGTTGACCAAATATTGCGGCATGTTGCCGCCGTGAGGCGTCAGTCCATATTCGTTCGCACTGATGCCGAGCATGGCCGCAATGTCTTGCGCAGGATTGACACTTTTTGTCGACAACGAGCGCACCACGCGCAGTGCATCAATATGGGATCCATTTTTCGTGCCCACATTGATTACTCCGGCATCATCAAATGCCTGGGTCACTGCTCGCGACATCAACTCAAGTGGGCCAGCAGCATTGTTGAGATCATCAATATGTTGTGCAACTTGTGCTTGTCCAACAAGGATCGGGGTGCGGGGGTCGATCGTGTTCGGGCCAGATGTCACTCGGTCAACTGTATATATCCAACTAAAAAAGCGAAGTATTGGCTGGGTTGCTTGTGATCTAGGATCGTGCGCAGTGAATAGCCCACAGATACGCACGATCGCAATTGGTTCAGACCATGCGGGTTTCGAACTCAAAGCACACCTGATTGAGTTTTTGACAAAGGCCGGTCACAAAGTAGACGATCACGGCACACATTCCACCGATTCGGTTGACTATCCACCTATTTGTGCAGCGGTTGGTCGCGCTGTGCGAGACGGCAAAGCCGACATGGGCATTGTGTTGGGTGGAAGCGGACAAGGCGAGCAAATTGCAGCCAACAAAGTGCGCGGAGTGCGTGCCGCGCTGTGCAATGACATGTACCTGGCAGAAATGGCGCGCTCGCACAACAACGCAAATGTGTTGTCAATGGGCGGGCGAGTAGTTACGTTTGAACTTGCAGAGCAAATTTTGCACACATTTCTCACGACACCTTTTGAAGGTGGTCGACACGAACGACGTGTCGCACAATTAACCGAAATCGAAGAGCAAGAAGGAAACCGATAATGCCTTGGCCATCTGAAACATCCCGAGATACCGAAATTTTTGGATACATCGACGAAGAGCGCGAGCGTCAAAACACGGGCTTGCAATTGATCGCCAGTGAAAACTTCACGTCGCCAGATGTGATGGCCGCAACTGGCTCGGTGCTCACAAATAAATATGCTGAGGGCTACCCAACAAAGCGTTACTACGGCGGCAACGCGGTTGTCGACAAGATCGAGGCACTTGCGATCGAGCGCGTTAAAAAACTCTTCGGCGCCGATCATGCAAACGTGCAACCGCACTCTGGTGCAAGTGCCAACATGGCTGTGTATTTGGGTCTACTGAAGCCCGGAGACACCATTCTCGGCTTGAGCCTCGACCACGGTGGTCACCTCACGCACGGTTCGCCAGTCAACGCAAGCGGAATTTTGTATAACTTCAAATCGTTTCGCGTCAGCGATACCGATGAGCGCTTGGATTTTGATCAGATTCGTGAGTTGGCACTCGAGCATCGTCCGAAGATGATTGTTGCCGGCACAACGTCGTATCCGCGCCGACTCGAGCCGCAGCCGTTTAAAGCAATCGCCGATGAAGTTGGTGCGTTGATGATGTTTGACATTGCGCACATCGCAGGGCTCGTGGCCGGTGGAGTGCATCCAAACCCAGTGCCATTCGCCGATGTCGTGACGTTTACGACTCACAAAACATTGCGCGGCCCTCGCGGCGGATGCATTTTGACTACGTCAGCACATGCAGCAGCCATCGACAAAGCAGTGTTTCCTGGCAGCCAAGGCGGCCCACTTGAGCATGCGATTGCCGCAAAAGCCGTTGCTTTTCATGAGGCAGCACAACCAAGTTTCAAGATCTATGCACAACAAATCGTCACCAACGCATCGGCGCTTGCGCAAGCACTTGCCCATCAGGGCTTTCGCCTTGTCTCTGGTGGCACTGATACGCACATGATGGTCGTTGACTTGCGGCCATTTGACAGTGAGCTCACCGGCAAAGAAGCGCAGTTGGTACTCGATCAAGCCGGCATCACTCTCAATAAAAACAACATTCCAAATGATCCGCGCAGTCCGTTCGTTACATCTGGTGTGCGCATTGGTGTTCCGTCGGTAACAACGCAGGGCATGACCGAGGCCGAGATGCCGTTGATTGCGCAATACATTGCAACGACGTTGCGCGGTCGCAACGACCCCGCCATTGTTGCTGAGGTGCGAGCGAAAGTTGCTGCTCTCTGTGCCAAGTTTCCGGTGTATCCAACCGTCAAGAAATAATTTGTGATTGACCTCACCGGCTACCTCATTGTTGGAGGGTGTGCCGCTGTTGTCACCGCAGTAACGACCCCTGTTGTAGCAATTGTCGCTCGCAAACAAGGCTGGATGGCACAGCCAGATGAGCGACGCTCACATCCTGTTGCGACACCAGACGTTGGTGGCATTGCATTTTTTATTGGGTTGCTCGCCTCGCTGCTACTTGCTTCGCAGATGGATCGCTTTTCGACATTGTTTGAGAATAACTCCGAACTCATTGGCGTACTCATTGCCGCAGTCGTCATTTTTGTTTTAGGAATTGTTGACGACATTCATGAAGTCTCGGCACCTATGAAAGTGACCGGGGTAGTGGTGGCAGCACTGGTGCTTGTTGCATTCGGTGTCACTATGTTTTTCTTTCGCGTTCCATTTCTTGACGTGTTCATATTGCCCAA
>QYPH01000045.1 GCA_007279905.1 Actinomycetota bacterium
AGTAGCAGCGACTGCCGATGTGATTGCTAGGCCTGCAGACCGCGAGACTGAAACCGGAGCATCGTCAGCCGGATCACTGAGCCACATGCTGACCATGATGCGCAAATATAAGAACGCTGCGATGACCGCAGCAAGCATCGCCGCAACTGCCAGTGCACAACTCTCGACCGAAACTGCTGCGCGAATAATCCCAAACTTGGCGACGAAACCCGATGTGAGTGGCACGCCGGCTTGGGCCAACAACAAGACGGTAATACCGAGCGCAAGCACAGGATTGGTTTTGCCGAGACCATTAAATGTGCTGAGGGACGTGGCGTTGTCACCCGCGCCGGCAACAACTGAAACCACAGCAAACGTGCCGACCACCAGAATTGAATAGACAAATAAATAACCCATTGACGACGAGATGCCAAGATGCGAATCGACATGACCGATATGAGCGGCAGCCTCAAGACCAACCAAGATAAAACCAGCATGGCTGATGGATGAATACGCAAGTATGCGCTTGACATCTGTCTGCACAACCGCCAGCACCGATCCAACAACAAGTGTGAGCAATGGCAACACAAGAATTGCTGGACGCCAATCGTCGATGCGGCTTGGCAACGCAATCATGAATACGCGAATGAGTGCCGCGAACGCTGCAACTTTGCCGACCGAACCCATCAGCGCAGTTATCGGTGTTGGCTCACCCTGATACACATCGGGCGTCCATACATGGAATGGCATGTCTACCTCCAGGTGGTACACGACCAAACTCCCACATAAGCGGACCAAATTTTAAGGACCAGGTCAGACCTATTTCAGGGGGTCAGGACAGATTACGTTTTAACGAAACTTAGGAAACCTTTCAGCTTCTATTTTTCATTTACACGTCTATTCCACGCAAAATTTCTCACTAAACTGATTTGGTGTCTTATACAGAATATAACTCAATAATTAAACCATTTTGGTTAGACAAACAAACTCGTTTATTTTTTTTTCAATCAATGTTCGGTCTCTGTGGAATGCTTTTTTCAGTTGGATTCGGTTTGAAGGATACATTAACTGTCTCATTATTTTTCTTAATAACATCAATTCTTGGTGCACTGGCGTATGTTCAATTAGGAAAGAGAGAGACTTATTCAACTTTGGAGCTATTTGGAGTAGGAATTAGTTTTGGAACGATTGTCCCAGCCATTAGTGGTTTCCTACTCCGCACATTTTTTAATATTCCATCTATTTATGGTTACGTAATTCTCATTGCGTTAGCGCTATCTACTGTTATTCGATCGCGCCGAAACCGCACAGTCGCCGTTGTTCCATCTCCCGAATTACTAGCATTAATTTTACCAATTTCTGCGGCAGCAGCATTCGCGGAATTCAATCACATAACCTATCTATTCGTACTAATTAGTGGCGGCGGATTATTTTTTTATAAGAAATTTGAAAATTGGTTGGTTTCATTCCATGCCATGTCAATTAAGATCAAATACTTTTTGATATTTTCAATTTCTGCATCTATAACCAGGCTCGTGGATAACCAATTTCAGATTCCATCATGGCGAACCATTGTCTTCATAGATCAAATATTTGATGAATCACAGGCAGCAAGCATCGCTAGGTATGGCATAACAGACAATCTTTTTGTTGCAGGTGCTCGCATGCCTGGACATACACTCACCCATGCATGGGCAGGCATCGCTCAAATTATTACTGACAGCCCAGTCTTTATGATTTCAGGGGCCGCTGGAGTTCTGTTTGGAAATTTGGGTGTAAGCGCTCTTATCGGTGGCATTGTCTATCGTTGGACTGAAAAAATATCAGTGGTTATTGCCTCTCTTTTGATTTGGACATTTCAAGCAAGCCTGATCGATCAATACCACGTTGCCGCTAATCCGCGCATGTCGAATTCTATTTCTCTCTTATGGTTTGCCTTTGGATGGTTTTTACTGATTGAATTTCGAGAAAATCGAATTCGACAACCGATGATTTTTCTCCCTGTGTTGCTCGCCGCAGTCGGATTTGGGAAATTTCACTGGATAATTTACATCCTTGTGACAATTGGGATTATTTCAATTGTTGATTTAATAAAAACAAAGTCACAACAGTTTATTCCACTAATTTTATTAACTGCATTCATGTTTTCAATCGTTTATCTAGTCTTCATGAGAGGCATGAATGCGTATTCTGACCCAGTTTTTAAATTCTTTCCCTATATCTTCTTTGGGCATGTCGCAGTTGTCCTTCTCCGTGGCTTTGCATTCACTGATTATCAACCCAACGAGAGCTCCAGAACAATAAAACAAGCCACCATATTTGGGTCGCTTGTATTTGTTTCACTCATTTCCATTACCGGTGGAAACAATATGGAAGGTTATTTCTTTATTTGCTCTCTGGTACTTATTTCTATCTACCAAGGAGCAAACCTGGAAATTGCATGGAGGGAATTACCTCACGCTCGGCTAATTAGCCGCTTTGTCGTTCCAATGGTTTTTATTTTGGTTTTATTTTTCTCACTTTTGAGATTTGTATTTTTTTTGCGAATTCAAAGTTCAACCAAATTTCCATTATTGAAATTTGTTATAGTTACTATTCCTGCGGATTTAGTTGTATTAATTCTCGTCTTTTTCGTTTTTTTCGTAACTTGTTTTCTGAGTTTGAGAAATACTTCTACTGTAAATCCGTTGACAAAACGATCCGCAATTGCGATCCTGGTTGTGCTTTGCTTTACTGCTAATTGTGCAATCTTTATATCCCAAACACTGCGCCCCTATATTACCATCCATATGTATGGCAACGGAGAAGTTGTACCTAAGCTCTCCGACAACGAGATACAGGTTGGAATCTGGCTAAATCAAAACACGGATGCTGAAGAGATAATCGCGACGAATCACTATTGTCAAATTAGAGTTCAAGCTGGTCATAGAACCCCAATTGAACCTGAAGAGTGCCGCCAGCAAAATATGATTGCATGGATTTCCGCTATTGCACATCGTCGAATGCTTCTAGAAGCTCCAATAATAAGTGTTCTCGGTCCAGGTTCCCCACTAAGCAAAATTGATTCCGATCGCTATAACCTTTCCCTTGATTTTGCGCAACACCCAAACAATCAGCTGTTAACCAAGTTGAAGTCATATGGAGTTTCTTGGTTTGTCTTCAAGAACGATTGGACTCCAATAACCAATTGGAGCAACTTTGGTGTTATCGATTTCAAAAATGATGACTACACAGTTCTCAGACTTGCCTGATCTATCCTGGACCCCGTTTGTCGGTCAACTTGACCTATTTCAGGGGGTCAGGACAGCTGATTACATAGCCTAAAATTACGAAAAATACATCAACGCCAAGAAAACCACCGTGTACAGATAGACCTGAGTGATCCGCAACAATAGACAGGACCGCAAGTCCACGTAGTCCTTGTACATCACTTCGACGCTTTATTCTGTCAACCTGCTTTGAACCTAGATCCAAGACGTTGATCACATCAAGAAAGTAACAACTTACAATAATCGAGCAGTGAACTTGGCAGGATGCCGATGAGAAGCGTGATGGCAACAGCCAATGCGATGGCAATGCCAGCAGATTTTGAAATTATCAATGGAGAGTCATCCGCCGGATCGCTCAGCCACATGCTGACCATAATCCGCAAATACAAGAACGCAGCGATCACTGCAGCAAGCATCGCTGCAACTGCAAGGGCATAACTCTCGACCGAAACTGCGGCGCGGATGATGCCAAACTTGGCAACAAAACCCGATGTGAGCGGCACACCCGCCTGGGCCAACAACAACACCGTCATACCAAGCGCCAGCACAGGGCGCTTCTTGCCAAGTCCTTTGAATGCGTCGAGCGTTGTCGCGTTGTCGCCTTGGCCTGCAACAACCGAGACCACAGCAAACGTGCCAATAACCAAAATTGAATAGATGAACAAGTAGCCCATTGCAGATGAGACGCCGAGATGCGAATCGGTATTACCGATGTGCGCAGCAGCCTCAAGACCGACCAAGATAAAACCAGCGTGACTGATGGATGAGTACGCAAGCATGCGCTTGACATCGGTCTGCACAACTGCCAACACCGAACCAACAACGAGCGTGAGCAACGCCAACACAAGAATGGCCGGTCGCCAGTCGTCGATGCGACTTGGCAAGGCAATCATGAACACTCGAATAAGCGCCGAGAATGCCGCAACCTTGCCGACCGAGCCCATCAGTGCAGTCACTGGCGTAGGTGCACCCTGATACACGTCGGGTGTCCACACATGGAATGGAACGAGAGAGACCTTGAACGCAAACCCAACGAGCAGCAACGCAATGCCAGCGAGCAACAGACCATTGTTGGACGGCACCGTGACCTCGCCAGCAAACACTTTGGCCATCGACTGCAAGTTTGTGGTGCCCGATGCTCCAAACAACAACGCAACTCCGTATAAGAAGAATGCCGAGGCAAAGCCGCCGAGGATGAAATATTTGAGACCTGCCTCGCCGCTTTGTGCGCGGCTACGACTAGACGCAGTGAGCAAATAAAACGACAGGCTTAAGGTCTCGAGGCCGAGGAACAACACCAACAGATCATTTGCCGAGACCATCACTACCCCACCAATTGCAGCAGTGAGCGTCAGGCCATACACCTCTGGACCATCTTCGCCTTCGCGAGTGAGATAGTCGTTGGCAACGAGTGAGACGAGAGCAACCGCAACGCAAATAGTGAACGTAGCAAAGAGTGCAAAGTGATCGAACGCAAGCGCGCCACCAATCAGCGTCGATGGCTTATCGTCGCCCATCTGATTCCACAACACTCCTGCAAAAATTGCTGCTGCAGTTGCAGTGACGACCGAGGCTGTTGCATACCAACCACGCTTCCACTGTGGTGTGAGCGAACCAACAAGGATCAAGAACAATGCGCCACCGAGCAGTGCAAGGATCGGGCTGATCTTGAACCACTGAATGGCAGGGCCATCAAATGTAGAAGTTGCTGCAATCATTTTGCTCATCATTTGCTTGCCTCAACATGCTCGATCAGTGCCTTGACACTTGGCTCGATGCGATCGAGCATCGGTTTTGGATACACACCCGCAAATACGATTGCTGCGACAAACACCGAAAGCAACAAACCTTCACGCAACGTGATTTCGGGAAACGACTTATTGTCATCGTTGGGCTCGCCATGAAACACTCGTTGGTATGCCCAGAGCAGATAGAGCGCGGCAAGAATCACGCCGATAGTGGCGACAACAACCCACCAACGTGCAGTTTCAAATGAACCGATGAGCACGAGGAATTCGCCGACGAAGCCGTTGAGCCCTGGCAAACCAATCGATGACAGCATCACGATCATGAAAAAGCCAGCGAAAATAGGCGCGACGGCCTGGATGCCACCGAGGTCTGAAATCTGTCGGGTGTGGCGACGCTCGTAGATCATGCCGACGAGCAAAAACAACGCGCCCGTTGAAACACCGTGGTTGACCATCTGCATCACGCCACCCGTAATGGCCTGTGTGGTCATAACAAATGTGCCGAGCACGATGAAACCGAGGTGGGCAACTGACGAATACGCAACGAGACGCTTGAGATCTTTTTGCATCGTCGCGGCGATTGCGCCATAGAGAATGCCAATGACAGCAAGC
>QYPH01000016.1 GCA_007279905.1 Actinomycetota bacterium
AGTTGGCTCAATCTCGTACACCCAATCACACCAGTTGTTTCCGAAGACCATCAGTCCGAAAGAAAATTTCTTTGGAGCATCGCATGCATTGACTTTGACGTTTGTGCCCCAAGACTTCTTGCCATTTTTGTTTCGGCCTTTAAACGTTGCTCCAACAGCTGGTCCGGTTGCTCCCTTGGCCCACTTGCCGCCCTGGTTTTCTGGCGACCATTCACCCATGCGAGGCAAGTCGGTGACGAGTGCCCAAACTTTGTCGGGTGACGCAGAAAATTCTCGTGTTACTGAAACTGGTGCAGGTTGTGTCATTTCGCAACCATAGCAAAACAATTAAATACTTGAAAGGCGCAATTCAATGTGTTGGTCCGGGCGAACAAGTAACCCTTCATTGGATGACAGACCAAGAATCTGTGACCACCAGTTTTCGGTATCTTGAACATCTCGGCCGATTTTGATGTGTGGCAAATCGCTCGAAAAATCCGAACCTCCAATGGTCAAGTAGTCATCCAAACTGACAAGATCCAACGACGATATCTTCTCACCGTTTCGCTCGAGCCAACCATGTGGAAGTCGATTGCCCACCTCGATTGACGGCCTGTAATTGCGAATGATTTCATCAGTGAGTGGCTCAAGATCCGTTGTGGTTGTTGGAAGAATATATCTATAACCAATTTGTAATCCAAGCATGTCGAAGTGTGTCGCTTGATTTTGAATCGCACGGTCAAGCACTTCTAATGCTTCTGAATCTTGCAACACCTTATTGAGGTTGCTGTACGCAATTTCCTTATCTGCGTCAATTCCAAGAGCCATAAATACGTCAAACATTTTGAATGCATTGTCCATGCTGGCTTGCGCATTTCGTTCTGAAATAGGTCGGCGCTCTTTGTCATAAGTATCCAGTAGCGATGAATCCGCAGATCCTTCTTCTATTCGGTTTATCTTCCACATCAAATTGTGAATATCGCCAACTCCAGTGTTGAGACCCATTCCTCCGGACGGTGGAAACCGATGCGCCGCGTCTCCCGCAAGCAATACACGCCTCAATCGATATGAGTCGGCAATTTGAGACGTCATTGTCCACGAAGATTGTCGAAGCACGGTGATCGTTGCACTTGTAGGCACAATTGCATTGCGAATCAATTGATCGCATTCGGAAGGAGACATCTGTGCTTCATCGTCTTCCGCAATTGGATACATATAGACCCACTCGTTGTCGCCTCCGTGCGAAATCAAAGTCCCACCCGCTCGTGGATCACAGATCCAATAGAGAATCCCAGGGTTGGATGCGGTTAATGAGTTGAGATCGGCTTTGAAATGCACCGTGAAAAACTTTTGCAAATTGTCGGGGCCGACCATTGAAATACCGCACGCATTGCGGACACTGCTCGACGCGCCATCACATGCGATAAGCCACTTGGAAGAAATATTTTCGCTCTGACCATCTTTAGAAACGGTCGAGGTAATGCCATCACTACTTTCACTGAATGAATCCCAAGTCGATGCATATTCAACATCAATTCCACGATTTTTCAATTCAGAGACAAGCAATGGCTCAAGCAGATGCTGGGAAAGGTTTCGAAGCGGTGTTGGTGTAACGCTCAAATTGTCATCACCTTGTTGTTCGTATTGCAATGTTCCCAATACTTTTTCTCCTAGACGAGTCACCCAGTGAACAAGACCTGCTTTTTCAGGTGACTGGGCTGAACTACGAATCTTTTCCACATCGAGTCCAATTTGCCTCCAGATCTCAAAAGTACGTGCATTAATCACGTGGGCTGCAGGGGCACTTTGCGCCGTTGGTCGACGTTCAACGATCCGAACCGATAGTCCAAGTTCGTGTGCAATTAATGCGCCGGTAAGCCCTACAGGTCCGGCACCAACGATAAGAATGTCTGTTGTGTTATTGACCATGAGCCAGACCAGTGTCTAGAAAACACCTTCGTAACTGCCACCATCAAGTTGCAGATTCTGTCCGCTGATATAGCCAGCCTGAGCAGAACACAAAAATGCACATGCATCACCAAATTCTTCGGGCTTTCCCAACCTGCCAGCCTTTATTGACTTAATTTGATCTGCACGGGCTTCCTCATAAGTAACACCACGTATTTGCATCACTATCTGAGCCATTTGTTCCTGACGGTAGGTATCAAATCGTTCTGGCAGCAATTGATTGATCGTGACATTGAATTTTGCAAGGTCTTTTGAAAGCCCTTTTAAGACTCCAGTTAGTCCAAGACGTGGGCCGTGCGAAAGCGACATTGCCGAGTTCGGTGATTTAACCATTGCAGAACTAATCGCAACGATTCGACCGAATTTTCGCTCGCACATACCGGGAACAACGCGCTGCAAAAACATGAGTGGTGCAGTCAGGGCACGCTCAATAGATTCATGTAAATCGTTTTCTGTAATGTCCTGAAACATTTTGGGTGATGGTCCTTCACCGTTCAGCAGGACAATGTCTGGAGAATCACATGCTGCAATCAGCTGCTCCTGAACTTCAATTGTCGAAGAATCACCGACAACTCCCTTGGCATCTACTTTGTACCTACTCGCAATTTCGTCAACGGCACGGTGCACATCGTCAGCCGTGCGACCGTTGATCACCACATTCACTCCTTCTCGGGCAAGGCTTTCGGCACATGCACGACCGAGTCCCCTGCTTGAAGCGAGCAATATTGCGTGGCGTTTTGCTATTCCGAGGTCCATATCAGTTCCCTAAATCAATCCACGAGCTTCACGAGCTGCTGCAATTTCGAAAAGGTCAGGTTGATTAATAAAACTTTCTGGTTCCTTTGGCCCCCACACCGAAAATCCGGCCGGTCCATCAGCACCCTCCCAATCCCGCTTACAAAAATCTCTTTCCCATGCTTCGTCATCAGTGATCTGATCCATGTCGGAGAAAAACTCAAACATGTTCCCTGAAGGATCGGTGAGATACCAAAAGATATTGGCGCCCAAGTTATGTCGACCAATTCCAACCACATTGGCATCTGGTCGTTCGGCCAGCACCGCCATACCCAACTTGCCAATTGCATCGACATCATCTACCTCAAGTGCGTAGTGATTGAGGTGACTGGTAAACCCAGGATGAATGAAGAAGTTGTGATGATCAGACTCGCAACGCATAAATGTTGCTATTCCATTCAAAACTTGATCCGAAACCCGAAATCCAATTCCATCAACATAAAACGCTGTGGCTTTCTCAAAATGGGGTGTTGCGAGCACAACGTGTCCAAGTCGACGGGGCCGACGAGGTGCAGTTTCAAGCAGTGCCTCTGCACGCGTACCAACTCGTTGATTGCGTCCTGGCGAGTTAAAGACTCGCTCAGGATTTTGCTGTAAAGATGGCGCAACTCCAACATCAATCGAAATTCGATGACCAAAAATTGGATCTACGCAACTCAAATTGGTTCCACTAATTTTTGACTCTACGCCCATCTCTCCAATACGTTGAGCAATCGCTGCTAAGTCGCTTTCAAATTCACAACTTAAGTGCAGCGCGTCAAGGTGGCGGTAATCATCCTCAACAACAGTTATTTGTTTCTTACGCTCGTCGGTTCCAAGCACGCCGGCTGTTGGACTGTTGAGTCCATTTCGGCTCCAGAAATCGCAAAGTTCTTGTGGATTCTTTACCGCCAAGTCAATGTCGAGTAATCCATTCAGTGCCATAATTAAGCCCCCTTCACATAGTCGCTCACTCGGCGACAGTGATTAATCATCGTGCCGATGCCAGCGATAGTCGTTGTAATGATGTCGCCATCTTTGAGAAACTTGCCTTGAGCGGCACCAATGCCATCTGGAGTTCCAGTGAAAATAATGTCACCTGGCACCAGAGTCGTGATCCGAGACAAGTACTCAATCAGAGTTGGTACATCAAAGATCAAATTTTTGGTGCTATCACTTTGGCGTACTTCGCCATTGACATCAGTTGATATTTCAAAGTCATCAAGATTCGAGAAGTGATCGGTTGAATAAACAAATGGCCCAATCGGCCCAAATGTGTCAAATGATTTGCCTAAATCAAAATGTGGGGGTTGTGCAGCAAATTGTGCAAACCGGTCAGATATGTCCTGACCAATCGTCACACCGGCAACATGACTCCAAGCATCTTTCTTGTCAATGTCTTTCCCACCGACCCCGATGACCACAACTAATTCAGCTTCGTAATCAACACCATCTGAGCGCATCTCAATATCGGAATTCGCACCAACCAAACAAGAAGGAAACTTCGTGAACACCAACGGATTGGTTGGAAGTTGCATATTTGCCTCATCTGCATGACTCTTGAAGTTGAGACCAACAGCGAAACTCTTTTGGGGCCGTGGAACTGGTGGACCGAGCGTGACACTTGAAACCTTTCCAGTTGGTACCGAGTCTTTCAATGATGCAGAAAGCAGGTGCAGAGATGAAAAAGATGCAATTGACTTCATCGGATCACTTGAAAGCGATCCATTGCTCAAAGTCTCCACATCAAAATATGAATCGCCTTCGACCAAGACTGCTCGGTCGCCAATATTCCCCAAGATAAATGACATACCGAGATACTACGACATCAAAATATTTGATGTCAAACTAAATGCTATGTTGCTGGGTATGGAAATTGCAGACCTAGTTGAACAGACAATCGCTACATGGTCAGTCGAACGACCCGACCTCGATTTCACAGCAATGTCAACTGCATTGAAAGTGAACCTGCTCGTGACAAAGCAACTTGAATTAACAAATCAGTACATGTTGGAACTTGGTGTCACACTTGGCGAATTTGATGTGCTCGCGACTCTGCGTCGTCATGGAAAAAATGGCGTCTTGATGCCAACTGAAATAGCCGTGTTTGCAATGATCACACCGAGTGGTTTAACCAATCGGCTTTCTCGCTTAGAAAAAATGGGGCATATCGTGAGACTGAGTGACCCAAATGATCGCAGAATTTCACTTGTTCGCATCACCACCAAAGGTCGCAGAATTGCCGATCTTGGAATTGAGTTCGCCGCTCAAAATTCAACCGACATTTTGGATGGAGTAAAGCCGGCAGATCTTGCAGTCTTCAAGCGAGTGATTGATCAACTAACTCTAAACGTCGAAAACCAGACATCTTCAACTGCGCAAACTGGTGCATCAAGCAAATAGCTACCAGTTATTAATGAAGTTACTTCAATGCATTTACTAAATTGTCGAGCGTGACGCCCATATTGCGAAGGTTGTGAGTAGCACGGTCTTCAACTCCACTGATGTCCTTGCCAAATGGTGCAAATTGTTCCCAATGTGTTCCGGCAACCCATGCATGCGTCACACGACAGCCGCTTGATGTTGGTTCAATTTCAAACACCCAATCACATAAATGATTTTCTTTGTAATTGAGAACGAACACAAACTTCTTTGGTGCATCACAAACGTCAACTATCACGGTTGCCTGCCATGACTTGTCGCCATTCTTGTTGTTTCCTCTAAATTTTGCTCCAACCGCGGCACCCGTAGCACCATCGAGCCACTCGCCACCTAGGTTCTCGGGTGACCACTCACCCATGCGAGGCAAGTCGGTAACAAGCGACCACACTTTTTCTGGAGAGGCTGAAACTTCTCGTACTACAGCAACGTTGTAAGTCATCGCCCGACCGTAGCAAAATATTGGAGCGCTGATCTCATCTAGCATTGAGCAGATGGAGCATCAACTCTTTGGAGTGATCGAGGGTTTTTATGGTGACCCCTGGTCACAACTTGAGCGTCTTGCGTGTATTGATGCTCTCGCCGGGTGGGGGGCAAACACCTATGTTTGGGCGCCAAAAGCCGAACCACGTCATCGCGATGCCTGGCAAGATCCATTTACCGCAGAAGAGCTCGCAAATTTTGCAACATTGATTCATCACGATGATCGAATCACAGTTTCAATCGGACTCACTCCCGGCAGCACTGCAACCATTGACGACATCATCATCAAGATGAAACCGGTTGTTGACGCTGGTTGTCGCATCATCACACTGTGCTTTGACGATCTTCCGGTGCTCGACGCAGGTCGCCGACATCGCGAATTGTCGCACGGCATTTGCGATCAACTCGGCGTTGAAGTGCTGCTCGTTCCCACGCATTACGCAGGCACTACATCTTCCCCATATCTCGAAGCCCTCTGCGATGGGTTGGACGCTCGAATCACCGTGATGTGGACAGGTAATAGCGTGGTCACCGATGAGATCAGCGTTGCGCAGGCCAATACTCGCACGCAGGTAATGGGCACCAGAGCGCCGCTGATCTGGGACAACGTCCCCGTGAACGATGCAATGATGAGCTCACACTTGCATCTTGGCCCCTATGTGGGTCGCGATCCGAAACTTCGTGATGTGGTGTCAGGAGTGCTACTCAATCCAATGATCTCTCTGCATGCGTCGCTTCCCATGATCGAATCGGCTTGTGCCTGGTGGCGCGGCGAGAATTCCATTGATGCATGGAGTCAGTGTGTTGATCGAGATGATTGGAGAATCGTTGCCGAAGCAACTGCATATCCAGGCGAACTACATTGGCCAGGAGATCGACCGTCACGTCAATGGTTTGAGCAAGTAGTGGCACTACCGCCGTGCACCGATCCAGACATCTCGCCATGGGTCGAATCAGCGCGTGCAGGTGCCCGCATTTGTTTGGCTGCATACGACGTGATGGACAGCATTGCATCCGGTTCTCTCGCTTCCGATCTCACGCGTATTGCTTTACCGCTACTCAATCTGCGTCAATGGCTCCAGACACCAGAGCGCACACTTGGCAGCGGCCCGCGCACCCGACCAGTATTTACTCAAGACGAGACGGGTCGCTTTGCCATCACGAGTGGCGTGATCGTACTCACTACTTCAATTGTCGAAAACTTTGTTCACGATGCAAATCGTGCACTTGATTCCATTGAAGCCACTTCTTGATTTCCGTAATCTAGACCCATTGTGAAACGCCAGACGCACATTCGATACTGGGTGGTTGCGGTGTTCTCAGTGGTGTTCTCGATAGTCGCTTCCGTACTCGCTGGCCATTCCTACTCCGGGGCAGCAAAGATCCCACCACCGTCGCCGCCACAAATCACGCGCATCGACACAATTCAAAAGAGCAAAACAACGTTTGACCTGCAGATCTATTTTTCTGTCGTAAGTAACAACAACAGCACTAGTAAGGCGCCGCTCATTTCCACTCTTGTTTCGGCCTCGGGCAAGACATGCAACGCAAATGTCGGAAAGCAATCCTGCACAATTCGAGGAATTTCCAAGATTGCGACAGTCAATGTCAGTGCAAAATCCAAAAATGCAGGTGGGTATGGATTGCCGAGTTCTACCGTGCGCTATTTAGTTGGTTCAAGTTCTTGGACGATTGCTTCCCAGACACCATCGACCGCAACCGGAGTCGCTGCTCGCCCATATAGCGAGTTTGTTCCTTCGTCGTATTCTTCAAAATCTCCAGTACCACTTGTCGTTCTCTTACACGGCTACGGCTCGTCTGGAAATCAGCAAGAAACTTATATGAACTTTAAGGCTGTTGCCGAGCAACGAGGATTCATTTTGGCTTATCCCGATGGAACTGTTGATGCAGCTGGAAAGCAATTTTGGAATGCAACCGAGGTGTGCTGCGCTTTCTTTTCCGCAGTTGACGATGACGCATATCTGATCTCGATGTTGGACGACATCGAATCCAAATACCCAATTGATCGGAAACGGATTTATTTTGTTGGACATTCAAACGGCGGCTTCATGTCGTATCGCATGGCTTGCAAACACTCTGACCGCATTGCAGCCATCGCCAGTCTCGCGGGTGCAACATTCCTCAACTCAAGTGACTGTGCTGCCAAAGACCCGGTCAGTGTGCTACAAATTCACGGCACAAGTGACACAACAATTCTTTACGACGGCGGTTCAATCCTCGGCAGGCAGTACCCGAGTGCAACTGCTTCAGCCACCCAATGGGCAACCTTTGATCGGTGCTCCAACAACGCCGTGCCACGCGCAGACAAACTTGATCTTGTCACCACCATTGCAGGTAGCGAAACATCCATCACGTCATGGAATAATTGTCGCAACGGAACCGAGGTTGAGCTCTGGACAGCCGATCAGGGCGCACATGTTCCAGCCCTCAGCACGACATTTGCCAGCAAGATTTACGACTTTTTTGCATCCCATCCGAAGTCGTAATCATTCAAAAAACTGCGCATCGCAGTACGATTATTAACACTATGCGCGCATTATTCAAGCCGTCTGCAGCACCCGGCCTCGAGATGATCGAGTGTGCCGAACCAACCCCTGGTCCGTACGACGTCAAGATTCGTGTTGAAAAAACAGGTATCTGTGGCACCGACTTACACATCGAGTCTTGGGATGCTTGGGCTGCATCAGCCGTCAATGCACCGCTCATCATCGGTCACGAATTTTCTGGCCGCATTGTTGAAATGGGCTCCGAAGTAAAGGCTCTCGAGTTGGGTGCACTTGTATCTGGAGAAGGACACATCATTTGCGGCACCTGTCGCAACTGTCGCGCAGGTCGGCGCCACATGTGCAAAAACACCTTGGGTATCGGAGTCAATCGTGATGGTGCGTTCGCCGAATACGTGGTCATCCCTGCAAGCAATGTGTGGGTGCACTCCGACGCAGTCGATGCCGAGCTCGGAGCGATATTCGACCCGTTCGGCAATGCAGTGCACACTGCTCTCACCTTCTCTGTAGCAGGAGAAGACGTGCTCATTACCGGTGCTGGCCCGATTGGCTTGATGGCCGCAAAAGTTGCGCGACATGTTGGTGCCAGGTACGTAGTGGTCAGCGACATCAACGAATCGAGGCTTGCTCTTGCTCGCTCTATGGGTGTTGACGTTGCAGTAAACCCGTTGACTTCGTCAATCGCAGCGACGCAGCAGACACTCGGCATGGTCGAGGGCTTCGACGTTGCATTCGAGATGAGCGGAGCACCCACTGCCCTGCCCGACATCTTGGACAACTTGAGTCACGGTGGCCGTGTTGCGGTGCTCGGCTTGCCAAGCAAAGAGATCTCGATCAATTGGGCAAAGCTCGTCACGCACATGATCACCATCAAGGGCATTTATGGACGAGAGATGTTCGAGACTTGGTATGCCATGAACTCATTGATTCAAACCGGTCTCGATATTCGTGACGTCATCACCGATCGCTTTGCAGCCAACGACTGGGAGAAGGCTTTTGCGGCCGCCCGTTCGTCAAACTCTGGCAAAGTCGTGATGGATTGGTCGTAGGACGAAGCCATGTATGCGCGCGTTCGACAGGAACTAAAAAAGACTCTCGACGAAATCCAATCGGCAGGACTCTACAAACGCGAGCGGCTACTCGACTCACCCCAAGCATCGCATGTCTCGAGCAGCAGCAAAGATCTGATCAACTTTTGTTCCAACAACTACATCGGACTTGCAAATAACCCTGCGGTGATTGCTGCAGCAAAAGAATCCCTCGACATCAATGGCTTTGGCATGGCAAGCGTGCGATTTATTTGTGGAACCCAGTCACAACACGACGTTCTTGAAGTGCGACTTTCTACATTGTTGGGTACTGATGCAACAATTTTGTTTCCCTCGTGCTTCGATGCAAACGGTGGGGTCTTTGAAGTGCTGCTCGACCAAGACGATGCAGTTATTTCTGATGAATTGAACCACGCCTCAATCATCGATGGCATCAGGTTGTGCAAGGCAACGCGCTACCGCTACAAAAACCGCGATATGGCCGACCTTGAGGCCCAACTTGTTGCAGCCCGTGGCGCACGACGAACACTCATCGTGACCGACGGCGTGTTCTCGATGGATGGTTCGTTTGCCCCTCTCAATGAAATCTGTGACCTCGCCGACAAATATGAAGCGATGGTCATGGTGGACGATTCGCATGCAGTTGGCTTCATCGGTGCAACTGGCGCCGGCACTCCAGAAATGTTTGGAGTTCGCGATCGTGTCGACATCATTTCTGGCACGCTCGGCAAGGCGCTTGGCGGAGCCTCGGGCGGTTACATCGCTGCCCACCAAGAGATTGTTGACTTGTTGCGCCAACGTGCAAGACCATATTTGTTTTCTAACTCCATACCGCCAACCGTGGTTGCAGGTTCGCTTGTTGCGCTCGACTTAGTTTCACAAGGCAAATCGATGCGAGAGACACTTCGTGGCAACGCCAAATATTTCCGAGATCAGATGGCCTCCGCTGGCTTTACATTGCTGCCTGGCGAACATCCAATCGTTCCTGTGATGTTTGCTGATGAACACGAAGCGGTTCGTATGGCTGCCAAGCTTTTCGAACTCGGCATCTACGTCGTTGCCTTTTCCTACCCTGTGGTGCCGATGGGCAAGGCACGCATTCGTGTACAAGTGTGCGCAACGCACACCAAAGCCGATATTGATACTTGCGTTGCTGCATTCGTCACTGCGCGCGACGCGTGATTGTTTTACGACTTGCGGATAACTCCATCTTTCACAGCAGCTGCAGCGACCGCTGGGGCAACACGTTGAACAATTGTCCTGTCAAACACCGACGGCACAACAAAATCTGGCGATAATTGGGCATCGGTTACCGACTCAGCAATAGCGATTGCGGCTGCCAATTTCATGCCCTCAGTGATGTCCGTTGCATTTGCGTCAAGAGCGCCACGGAAGATGCCGGGGAATGCAAGCACGTTATTGATTTGGTTCGGATAGTCACTGCGACCCGTTGCCATAACAGCAGCTAAACCGTCTACCTGCTCTGGTCGAATTTCTGGGTTTGGGTTTGCCATTGCAAACACAATGGGGTTCTTTGCCATCGAGCGCACATCGGCTGCAGTAATGAGATCTGGACCACTCACTCCAACAAAAACGTCTGCGCCTTTCATGACGTCACTGATAGTTCCCATCTTTCGCGACGAATTTGTGTTTGCTGCAAACCATTCTTTTGCAGAATTCATTTCACCTCGACCGGTATAAATTGCACCCACCCGATCACAACCAATGACATCGCCAATACCAGCATTGAGCAGAATCTTGCCGATAGCGACACCTGCAGCGCCAACGCCAGAGATGACAACTGTGAGGTCTTCCATTTTCTTGCCTGTGATTTTCAATGAGTTCCACAACGCCGCCAATGTGACCACTGCAGTGCCATGTTGGTCGTCGTGAAATACAGGAATGTCAAGACTTGCGCGTAGGCGTTCTTCGATTTCAAAACACTCAGGTGCTTTGATGTCTTCCAAATTGATTCCACCAAATGTTGGCGCAATGCGTTGCACAAAGTCAACGACTTCATCAGCAGTGCGAGCATTTATGCAAATGGGGAAACCATTAACTCCACCAAACTCTTTAAACAACAGCGCCTTGCCCTCCATAACCGGCATTGCGCCCTCTGGACCGATGTCGCCAAGTCCGAGCACGGCAGTTCCATTGCTCACAATGGCAACAGTGTTTTTGCGAATGGTGTACTTGTGTGAGAGCAACGGATCTTTTTCAATTGCAGTACAGACACGAGCAACACCCGGCGTGTACGCCATTGACAAATCATCGCGATCATTTACTGGTGCAGTACTGAGAACTTCAATCTTTCCTGACTCATGCATCCGAAATGTTCGGTCCCACCAATCAAGAACTATCACGCCATCGAGTTTTTGTACTGCAGCAACGATTGCAAGTTGATGCTCTTCATTTCGACAGTGCACAACAAGGCTGCGACGAAGAACCGGACCACGAACATCAAACCCATCGAGTGCGCCGATGTTGCCACCTGCTTCGCCAATGGCGGCACACAACCGCCCAAGGGTGCCGGGCACATTGTCGAGTTGACAATCAAGAGCGATGGAAAATGCAGCGTTGGGGAGAGTCGTCATATGACCCTCCACGCTACGGACTTCGCATTCCCCAAACTACGGAACCTCCCCCAAAATGGCTCTCAAAGAAGGTGTGAATCTTTGCGTCAGCGTATTTGATTGCGAAGTAAAAGCAATTCGGCATCAAGTTGGCGTCCTCTCGCAAATCCTCGGTCTTGGATCTGCGTGACTGCTTCGCCTGCCAGTTTCCACTCGTCTTCAGTTGCAACTGAAGCAAGATTCCTCAAGTCAGCCGTATCTGTCTCGCGACCGGGCGCTACAGACAATAATTTCAGTGCGATGAGGTGGCCCGTGCGCGCGACAGGCAACCGAACTCCACGAATTACTTCGAGTGTTTCAGCGCTCGTGACGACTTCTCTTTCAATACCCGATGATGCAATCAAAAGATCAACACTCAGCCCCTCTTCGTTTGAGAGTCGAGCCATAGCCATCCGTCCCATAGCCTCTTGTTCAACAAGTCCATTTACTCGCAAACCATGGGCGGCCAATGCTTGAATCAGGGCTTCAGCATGTTCGTCGGTGTCCACTACAACGGCGATATCAACATCTCGCGTGAACCGAGGATCGCATCGCGTAGATACAGCGAGTCCTCCGACAATGCAGCCTTTGACATTTTCGTGGCGAAGCGCAGACAACACTTGCGATGCCGCAGAAATAAGCGTCACGTCAACCGCACTCGACCTGGCGCATCCATTGGGCGGTCATTGATCCATTGCTGCAACGCTTGCTCCACTGCTTCGACATCAAATCCGGGGTGATCACGCTGAATTTGGGCACGCTTCATTGCAAGACCTTCAAGGTACATTTCATCAACGATTGCAATCGATTCACGCACACGACAATTCTACCCGTTTAACGACGGGACATTATCCGTGTCGACGCTCTATTACTCCACGCGCAAGCCGGAAATTGCACGAGCAATAACCAGCTGCTGAATCTCTGAGGTGCCCTCAAAGATGGTGTGAATCTTGGCGTCACGGTGCCAACGCTCTACTGGATACTCGCGTGTGTAGCCGTAGCCACCCAAAATCTGAATTGCATCTTCGGTGACTTTGACAGACATTTCAGAAGCGAAATACTTGCTCTGTGATCCTTCTGCATTTTTGTAGCCGCCATTTTTTGCAAGCCATGATGCTCGCCAGATGAGTAAGCGTGCCGCGTCGATCTGGGTGATCATGTTGGCGAGCTTGAACGCAATGGCTTGGTGCATGATGATTGGCTTGCCGAATGCTTTGCGCTCTTTGGCATAGTCGAGTGCGTATTCGTATGCAGCACGTGCAACACCAAGTGCTTGAGCACCAACAGCTGGACGTGTTGCTTCAAACGTTGCCATTGCTGGTTGCTTGCCGCTTGACGTGCCCTCGCGATATCGCGCAAGTTTGGCATCAAGTTTTTCTTTGCCGCCAAGAAGGCAGCGGCCTGGGATACGAACATCTTCGAGCACCACTTCTGCTGTGTGGCTGGCACGAATGCCATGCTTCATATATTTCTGTCCTTGCGACAAACCTTTTGTGTTTGGCGGAACAACAAAACTCGCTTGACCGCGACCCTTGAGTTCTGGATCAACTGCTGCAACAACTACGTGCACGTTGGCAATGCCACCGTTAGTGATCCATGCTTTTGTGCCGTTAAGTACCCACTCATCTTTTGCTTCGTCGTAAACCGCACGTGTGCGCAAGTTGGATACGTCGCTGCCTGCATCTGGTTCGCTCACACAAAATGCGCCGACCTTGACATCATCTGCCGTGCCGTAACACTGTGGCACCCACTCCATCATTTGCTCTGGTGTGCCATTGCCAGCAATACCTGCTGCAGCGAGGCCAGAGCCCATGATTGCCATTCCGATTCCGGCGTCGCCCCAAAACATTTCTTCGATTGCAACAACCATGGTGAGACCAGTTGGATCCGCCATTGCATTCATGATGAAGTCGAGACCGTACAAACCAATCTTTGCTGCCTCTTGCACAATCGGCCAAGGAAACTCTTCTTTTTCATCCCACTCATGTGCGGCGGGACGAATGGTGTCAACAGCAAACTGATGAATCCAATCTTTGATTTGAAGTTGGTCATCATTGAGGGCAAGTGAAAATTCGGTCATGTCACTAAGTTACCGTGCAGTAGACCTGTCTGCCACAATCGTCCGGTCCGCCCCTGAGTGATGCCTGATCTACCCTTCATAGATATGAACAATGATCCACTCCCAGCAATCCACTCACGAGAAACGTGCGAGGCATGTCGACTGGTAGATCGCATGGATGGCAAAGAAGATGGGCGTCTCTTTGACCTTGATCACTGGAATGTCACCAGCGGTAAGAGGCATTTTGAAGCAGCTCGTCAAGCCCAAGACAAATTTGCTGATCGAATCACAAGTTTTGCTGGGTCGCTGAATTTCGTCTACATCCACACCGTGTGGTTTGGCATTTGGGTCTTGTTTAATGTCGGCGTCTTTGGCGCATCAATGAAGTTTGATAATTACCCATTTGGTTTGTTGACAATGGTTGTCAGTCTTGAAGCAATTTTTCTCGCAACGTTTGTGATGGTGAGTCAAAATCGCCAGGCAGCGAGGTCGGATGCCAGGTCACAAGCCGATTTCGAAGCAAACCTACAAGCCCTCATTTGGTCTGTGCACATTGGGCACAAACTCGGACTCGATATTGAACATGTCGAAAACCTCTGCAAAGGCGTTATCGAGCAGGCTCGAAAATCAAACGCTACTTCGTGACAGGTAATTGCAAAATCGAGTTTGCGATTGTTTCGAAAATGAGTTTTGCTCCCGGCTTATAGGCGTGCACGCCGTCCCACCTATAGGAAAGGCTCGTTGAAATTTTTGGATCAGAACACCATTCCTTCGGTCCGCTAACGAAAAATACTCCGTCATCTTCTGGCGCCGCGATCTCACGCAACAAATCATTGAGATGACTTGTGCGCGTATCGTCACCTCGCTGCGGAAGTGCGGGTACTGGGCCACCCTTTGAGTCAACGGGCCTCATGCATGCAACTTCAAGAAGTGCAACAGTTGCGCCAGTTGCGCGCAATGCGTCTATGCCGCGCTTCATTTGCGTGCGGAACATTGTGTCGGCCGGCGAAGTGTTCATTGCAAAAGTAAAACTATTGATCTTGAGATCGAGCACTTCCCATGCACCAATCACCACAAGCGCTACATCGGCTTTAGCTTTAGTTGCCGACTTGGCCCAACTCTTTTCAAAACCGACACAGTTTGCAAAATTGCGGCGAAAATTTCCGCTCGTGCCACCAACGCCAACGCCCCTGTCATAAACGCCGCAACCATCAATTGATCCATCGGTGATTACAAAGGTTTTTTCAATTCCCGACGGTTTATTGATGGCCAGGGCATGAGCCTGAGAGTCGCCGACTATGACCATCTTGCGTGGCAATTTAGCAATGGTCGTTGTTGTCGTTGATGCTGCAGGCAATGAGGATGCGGAGGCAACAGTGGTTGGCACTGAGAAGATCACGTTGGCAGTTGATGTATCAATCGCCAAGTCTCGCGCCTCAATGCCAACGACTTTGATGCCGGTAACGCCAAGTGACACAACTACTACAGCAGCAATGAGTATGGGCAGCAAGCGGCGAGTTGCACTGAGTCGTGATCGGTTGCGCCACCAAGTGCCAAGTGCCCCTTGGCGAGTGGGAATCTCGACATATTGATAGACAAATTCGTTGATGATGACGGTGAGTGCCAGCGCAACGGCCAAGCGATTGCCCGAGTCTCGCGCATGAGCCACGACGAAGATGGGCCAATGCCAGAGGTACAGCCCGTACGATCTGCGACCGATTTCGACAAAAAGTTCTTGCGAGAAAAACTTTTTGA
>QYPH01000057.1 GCA_007279905.1 Actinomycetota bacterium
ATAGACCTATTCAGCAGTCGGTGTAATGTCGTTTTCAACAATGAAAAGGCAACCGATGCGAACCATGAGATGGATACTTGCAGGTGCCTTAGCGGTATTGATTTCGTGTGGTGGTGGATCATCGTCCACTACGAGCGAGGCTTCATCCACTTCAACTGTTGCTGGAACGGATGCGCTTCAGGGGGATGGATCGTCGTCAACTCAGATCAGTCCAGTAGTTGACTGTCAAGTGAGTATTATACAAATAGATCCATGGACACCAACTCTTTGGGATGCCGCAGGGTATTGCTGGGGTGCTGATCGAAAAGTAATTGTGGACATAATCATAGAAATGAACCAACATTTAGATCCAATGCATCTGCAGCAAAACGAGATAATCATTTTACCAAAAGGTAATGCACGAGATAAAACAATGGGTCGAGCCGTAGTGGGAGACACTGGTCCTGGTGGTGGAATCATCGTCTATGTAGATGTAGCAGGTTTTGACAATTCTTCTGGAGACCCCACTTCTATTGGCGCCATGTGTTTGAAAATTACTTGTCACTATTTGGAAATGGCACCAACTGATCTAGAAGGGTCCTATTGGTGGGACGAAGCAAGTGTGGCGGCAGAAGCATTTTCCACTTCGTCTGCTAACGATTGGGTATTGCCATCAAAGGATGCATTAAATGCGATGTGCAAATATGCATTTGGTGACATGGTTAACGCCATTTGTAATGACGATGGTAACGGTACTTTCACAAACAGTGTTGGTGGTTTTTCGCCTGACTGGTATTGGAGTTCTTCTGAGGTCGACAACAACTTCGTGTGGAACCAGCTTTTCTACACTGGCCGTCAGGTGCAAAGTAAGAACTCCACGTCCATCGTGCGTCCAGTGCGAGCTTTTTAACTTTCCATCTATTGGTGCGAATTTGGTACGACCCCATGAACGCTCAACCAAAAACTGGGGGATAGACGGGACGTTGAACGCTGAACTCGAGTGACGAAATGGCTGATAGACGCCGAACTGGATTGTGGGTGACGGTTTTCGTGGATTTCGATTCCCGGCGTCGCCTCAAATATCCAAAATTGGTTCATGTCATCAAAATGACGCCATTGGCCTTTATTCGATTAGCGCAAATCCCGCTATTAACACCATGACGTTTCCCGCAGAATTTCTGGCACCACTAATTCTGATCCTCATTTTCCTGTATTCGCCGTCTTTGCATAGCGTCGGAATGTCTAGGACTCCTTCAGGATTCTTTACGGCTAATGCCACGAAGTTGTCTTCCCACGCTCTATCAAATCCTGCATAGTGCTTTTTTCTGAGATCTGGGTGAATGATTGGATCCAAGTTGCCGCCAACGATGTCCTTGGCTGCATAACCTGTCAGTTCGGCGAGTTCATCGCTCCAAAAAAGAACCTTGTGATCTCTGCCAATTACTAGGAATGCTTTGTTGTCTTTCATGTTCCCCCTTAACGAACCGTACACCTTTATTGGTATGCCAGTGGATAGAAGTAAGTTTTGGGGATGATTCGGCGCAGGCACGCATTCTCGGTATTCGCTTTTTGCGTTGTCGTAGCAACCATTTTTGTTGGTGCGCCAAGTTTTGCGGCTACGAATGGAGGCAAGTGCGGCAAGGCCGGCGTTATTCAAAAGACGAAGGGTGTCACTTACACGTGTGTAAGGACCGGGAAATTGCTCAAGTGGGCGAGGAAGAATACCCAACAGAGCACCACGACTACGTCGGTGCCAATATCAATGGCCAATCTATTGCTTACCAATCCTCTGTCACCTCAGCCATTAAGTAGTTGTCGTCTTACTGATGCGAGAACATTCAAGACAGGCGGAGAGTGGCAAGCCATTACTTATCCTGCAGTCGCAACGGGAGGATTCACCAATGCGGGGAATGTGAATGTTGCGGTCATCTTTGTTGATTTTTCCGATGCATCGGGATCTGCATCCGAATTGAGCGAAGCCACCTTGGATGTGAAGAACGCTTCAGCCTGGTATTCATGGTTCTCTCAGGGGAGTGTCACCTATACGTTGCGCATTGCCGATCGTTGGGTGAGGGCACCTAAAACGTCCAACAACTATTACTGGCTGCATCCTGGTAAACCTGGAGTTCAACTGTAGACCAGTCAAGAAATTGCTGAAACATACCGATCATTGGCGGCGACAGTCGTTGATACCGGCGGTATTACTTCGGTCTGGGTAATTACTCCAAAAACGGCTACAACGATTGACGAAGGTTTTGCGCTTCGCGATCGGCCGAGTGTGTTTTCTACTGGTGGTTCAACGTATTTGTCAAAGATTCCAATCTGGCAGCATTTCGTTCACGAGACACTTCATTCACATGGCGCGCTCGGTCATTCGCCGAAGAACTCTCAAATTGGATTGTTTTGGAATACTGGTGCAACAGGAGCATCTTTGAATTCATGGGATGCAATGACCTTGGGTTGGATGAAGCAAGAAAACGTATATTGCGTAGCAAAGGAAAGTTTGACGACGCAATCAATGACTTTGGTTCCGATTGAGCGTGAGCAGGTTGGTCTGAGGAGTGTCATTATCAAACTGTCTGAGTATGAAGCGTTGGTGATCGAATCGCATCGCAAAGACAAGTGGTCTGAACGTTGGTCGACCGGTACTTCAGGTATATCTGTCATGAGAGTTGATACGCGCATTGACACGGTGTGGGATCAGGGTAATTCGACAGGGAAATACCTGGTTCCAGTTCGAGAGCATTCGCTTGACTTTTTGAAAGTTAGTCAGACTTTTACAACGGACGGGATCAAGGTCACTCTCGTCAAGTCGGGCGATAATGACCAAATAAGAATTGAACCTTCAACGTAAAATTGGTAAATAGAGTCGCTCCAATGCATTACCGTTACATCAGCGGTTCAACAAGATTGGTGTGTAGTCGATGGGCGAGTGGGAAGATGGCCTGGGTGTAGCGAGAGATCGCGGAATCATCGACGAGGAGTTGCAGGGTCGTCTCCTGTCGCTTGAGTTTGCTCGCGAGCAGAAGCAACAGGGTTTTCCTATGCGGATAGCGCTCATGTTGCTGGGGTCGATCGTGTTACTGATCCCTTTGTTTGCAGTGACCGTTCGTTTGCTTGGTCCAGATCCATCCCAGCTGTTGATCGCGCTTGTGTTGCTGGTGTTGGGTGCAATTGCCGAAGGGATCGCTCTGTTGGTGCGCCGAGCCAAACCACTTGCGTTTCTGGCCGGCATCATTGGCTCATCCGCAGGTATTTCACTCGGCATAGCGGTCATCGTGGCATTGCCCAAGGACTCTGGTGCGGCGACTGGAGCAGTTGGATCGTGCATTGCTGCTCTGTGGTCGTTGCTGTGGTTTAGGCGTACCAAGGGTGGTATTCCCCTTGCTGCGGTGATTGGCGAAATTGCAATCACTCTCGGACTTGTCAGTGACTCTGTTGGTCTCAGCACACAAAACACAGGGGTGTTGCTGTGCGTGTTTGGTGTTGTAAGTGCACTGGGCGCAATCTTTGGGCGCATCAAGCCAAGCCTGCCTCCTCTCGTTGCATCACTCATCGTGGTTGGCGTTGGATCGGTTATGCAAAACTCGTATGGTGGCAAGGTCGTTGCGGTGATGGGAATCTCACTATCCGCTGTGCTCTTTTTGCTGGCATACAGGCGTTCTGAAGCACTGATGGCATCAGCAGCAGCAATTGCTACTGGCGTATGGGGCGTGGTGTTGGCCGCAACGCTTACCTCTGGAGCATTCGCGCCGATCATCGTTGCAGCAGTGATCGGTGTCGCACTGATTTTGTGGGGACTTCGACTTTCGCGTTTGCAAAAATAATGAATTTTCGATAAGGATGATCTGGTGGTAACGATTGACGACTTCGGTAGACCGGAACCTGAGCCAGCAGTAGGCGAAGTAGAAACACTTCTTGGTTTTCTCGACTATCAACGTGCGACTCTGAAATGGAAGTGCAAGCGAGTTAATGCTGCGGGTCTTTCGACGAAGATCGCAAATTCTTCCATAACGCTTGGCGGACTACTGAAGCACATGGCCTTCGTGGAGAACGAATGGTTTGCCCGTTGGCTACCAGACAATGAGCGTCTCGAACCATGGCGGTCAATTGATTGGAGTGCGCAGCCAGATTGGGAGTGGGAAACTGCTGCAAATGATTCGCCTGCAGCGTTGATGGGTCAATGGCTAGAGGCTGTTGATTTGTCCCGCTCAATTACTAAAACGGCACTTACGAATGGCGGGCTAGAGCAGTTGGCAAAGCGCAAGTGGCCAAATGGTGATGCGCCGAGTTTGCGTTGGATCATCGTGCACATGATCGAAGAATATGCACGACACAACGGCCACGCCGATTTGTTGCGCGAGTTTGTCGATGGAGAAACCGGTGAGTAGCATCGCGCTTACGGCTTTCACTCCAGCGGGTGGTTATGGCGACACGTCGCAGGGTCGTTACGAGCGAGAACTTCCTGCACCGATACTTGGCGATGATGAAGCGTTAGCTGAAGGTGTGCCCGATTTGCGCGGCACATGGAAGGTCGTAGAACTCTTGGTTAATGGTGTCGCTGCTCCTGTCGATCACCATTTGTGGGCTCACTTTGAACGGATCGAACAATCGGGAAACCGTGTGATCGTTGTTGGAGGAGGAGTGATACATGACTTTGCTTCGTGCGATGGCACTCTTGAAAATGGTTTACACGATGTAATGGCGATTGACTTTTCGACTCCATTGCAGGTTGCAGCAACATTTGAAGATGGCGTGTTGGTCATGCGACCGCACGGAATGCCAGTTGAGGTCAGGCGCTGGCGCGAGGGCGAACAATTGGTGTGGGAATACTCAATTGCTTTTACTGCACGACTAGATCGAATCACTTCGTTGGCATCGGCAGGAAATGTATGGTAAACGAAGTTCGAGTTGAGCGCCATGGCGCGCGGTTGGATGTGGTGCTGAACCGCCCAGAGCGAAAGAACGCGATCACCCAAGAGTTGGCAGTGAAGTTGCGCGAAGTGTTCAGTGATGCAAGAAGCGACTCAACGATTGGTTGCATCTTGCTCAGCGGCGCGGGTGGTGCATTTTGTTCGGGTATCGATCTCAAAGTAGCGGGAGATGATTTGGCGCGCGAGCCGATCACCGCTTGGGTCGGCGTGCACGCGGCTCTGTATCAGTGCAATATTCCAATAGTTGTCGCCCTGGAAAGATTTGCGATTAACGCTGGTGCATCGTTGGCGTTGGCGGCGAACATGGTGATCGCGGGGGAGGATTCATTTCTGCAAGTGTCGGAAATTGCGATGGGAGTCCCTGCGCCGATGTGTCAAGCATGGTTGCATCTGCGTCATTCGCCTGCTGTAGCCGACCGAATCACCCTCATGGGTGACAGGATCAGCGCACAAGAGTGTTTGCGTCTCGGTGTCGTGTCCGAGGTTGTGGCGAGCGATGCGGTAATGGCGCGCGCAACAGAAGTAGCGGACATCATTGCTGGTCACCCACCGCGAGGTCGCCAGGGTGTGATGAATGTGTGGCGAGCGCTGCGACACGACATCGACGACGCAGATCATTGGTTTGCATCAATCGCATCGAGCGGTGCGCGATGACA
>QYPH01000091.1 GCA_007279905.1 Actinomycetota bacterium
CACATGGAGTTGCCATTTGGTGGCACCAATGCAAGCGACACATTTGAAACAGGCACCACCGCTGCGGCGTGGGGTGGCGTTACAACAATTGTTGACTTTGCCGTGCAGCGTTACGGAGAAAATGTGCAGGAGTCGCTCGCTACGTGGCACAAAAAGGCCGCGGGCAATTGCTCGATCGACTACGCGTTTCACCAAATCATTGGTGGCATCGACGAGCAGGCGCTTGCCGACATGGATTACCTCGTCAAGAACGAGGGCATCACGTCATTCAAACTGTTTATGGCGTACCCAGGCGTGTTTTATTCGGATGACGGCCAAATCTTGCGCGCAATGCAGCAGGCAAGCAACAACGGCTCGACCATCATGATGCATGCCGAAAACGGCATCGCGATCGACGTATTGGTGCAACAGCACATCGCGCGCGGTGAGACCGATCCGAAGTATCACAGCTACAGCCGCCCGAGCTTGCTCGAAGGCGAAGCAACCAACCGCGCAATCGTGTTGTCAAAAGTTGCAGGCAACGTGCCGTTGTACATCGTGCACATGTCGGCATCTGAGGCGCTCAACGCATTGACAGAGGCTCGTCATGAAGGTCTCAACGTGTTTGGCGAAACCTGCCCGCAATACCTCTATATGACACTCGAAGATCACTTGGCTCAGCCTGGGTTCGAAGGTGCAAAGTATGTATGCAGCCCACCGATCCGCAGCAAGCACGACAAGCACAATCACCACGCCGACTTGTGGAAGGGATTGCGCATGAACGAGTTGGCAGTTGTGTCAACCGATCACTGTCCGTTCTGCATGAAGGATCAAAAAGAATTGGGCATTGGCAACTTCTCCAAGATTCCAAACGGCATGGGCACAGTAGAGCACCGCATGGAACTCATTTATCAGGGAGTTGTGCAAGGCGAAATATCGCTCGAGCGTTGGGTTGAGACGTGCAGTACTTCACCAGCCCGCATGTTTGGTATGTATCCACAAAAGGGCATCATCGCTCCTGGGTCTGATGCCGACATTTTGGTGTGGGATCCAAACGGCAAGACGAAGATCGGCGTGAATGACAAGCACCACATGAACATGGACCACTCATCGTGGGAAGGTTTCAAAGTGGACGGCAAGGTTGACACCGTGTTGTCGCGAGGCAAAGTCGTTGTCGAAAAAGACAAGTTCACGGGCACAAAGGGCCACGGAAAATACATTAAGCGCGGCCTTTGCCAATATCTCAACTAAATCAAACCCCCCTAAAACCACTCATACAGGAGAAGTTATGCAACGCATTAGTCATTGGGTCAACAACAAAGTTGTAGTTGGCACGTCGGGTCGTACCGGCAAAGTATTCAACCCAGCAACGGGTGAGCAACAGGCAGAGGTTGATCTTGCCAGCACTGCAGAAGTTGACGCAGTCATTGCAAAATCAAAAGCAGCTTTTCCTGAGTGGCGTGCAACAGGTATGTCACGTCGTGCAGAGATCATGTTTCGCACACGTGAATTGCTCGATGCAAACCGCAAAGAACTTGCCACATTTTTGACGCTTGAGCACGGCAAAGTGCCAAGCGATGCACTCGGTGAGATTGCACGTGGTATCGAAAACATCGAGTTTGCCTGCGGTATTCCGGCATTGATGAAAGGTGGCTATTCAGAGCAGGCTGCTGGCGGTGTCGACGTGTATTCGATCCGTCAACCACTCGGCGTTGTTGCTGGCATCACGCCGTTCAACTTTCCTGCAATGGTGCCAATGTGGATGTTTGCCAACGCAATCATGTGTGGCAACACATTTATCTTGAAGCCAAGTGAAAAAGACCCATCGGCATCGATGTTTATTGCCGACTTGCTGCGCCAAGCTGGCTTGCCAGACGGCGTTTTCAACGTCTTGCACGGTGACAAAGAAGCAGTAGATCGCTTGCTCGTGCACCCTGACATTCAGTCGATTTCGTTTGTTGGTTCAACGCCAATTGCGAAGTATGTGTACGAGACCGGCACAAAAAATGGCAAGCGCGTGCAAGCACTTGGTGGCGCAAAGAACCACATGCTCGTGTTGCCAGATGCCGACCTCGACATGGCAGCCGATGCTGCAGTGAGCGCAGCATACGGTTCGGCAGGCGAGCGTTGTATGGCCATTTCGGTTGTGCTCGCAGTCGACACCATTGCTGATGCATTGATCGAAAAACTCAAGACCCGCGTTCCAAATATCAAAGTTGGCCCTGGCACCGACCCGTCTGCAGAGATGGGTCCATTGATCAGCCGCGAGCACCGCGACAAAGTTGCGAGCTACATCAACAATGCTGCAGGCGAAGGCGCAACTGTCGTGATCAACGGCACCGATAAGGCGAAAGACGCAGGATTCTTCTTGAACCCAAGCCTCATCGACAACGTCAAGCCTGGCATGAAGTGCTACGACGAAGAAATCTTCGGACCAGTGTTGACCGTGATGCGTATCAAGAGTTATGCAGAAGGTTTGCAGACCATCAATGACAACCAATTTGGTAACGGCACAGCAATCTTCACCCGCGATGGTGGCGTTGCTCGTCAGTTTCAATACGACGTGCAGGTCGGCATGGTCGGCATCAACGTGCCAATCCCTGTTCCTGTGAGCTACTACTCATTTGGCGGCTGGAAGGCTTCGCTGTTTGGCGACCAACACATGTATGGCCCAGAGGGCATCAACTTCTTTACGCGCGGCAAGGTCGTCACATCACGTTGGCCAGACCCACGCACATCGGCAGTTGACTTGGGTTTTCCAACCAACCGCTAGGGGTTTTTTGTTATCAACAGGGGGAGAGTTATGGACATAGGTGTAGTACTACAAACGACACCACCATCGGCACGCGTGATCGACCTTGCAAAAAAGGCCGACATGTATGGTTTTTCGCACGTATGGACTTTTGATAGCCACATTTTGTGGCAAGAACCATACGTGATCTTTAGCCAAATCTTGGCAGAGACACGCAACGTCATTGTTGGGCCAATGGTCACCAACCCTGCAACACGCGACTGGACAGTTACTGCCAGCACATATGCAACCCTCAATGAGATGTATGGCAACCGCACGGTGTGCGGAATCGGTCGTGGCGACTCGGCTGTGCGCGTTACAAACGGCAAGCCAACAAACCTTGCAACGTTGCGCGAGAGCGTTCATGTCATTCGCGAACTCGGCAACGGTCGAGCAGTTGACTACAACGGCTCAAGTATCCGTTTCCCGTGGGCTTCAAAGAGCGAGCTTGAAGTATGGATTGCTGCATACGGACCAAAGGCCCTTGCGCTCGCAGGCGAAGTTGCTGACGGTTTTATCTTGCAGCTTGCAGACGCCGACATTGCGCAGTGGACAATCAAGGCTGTGCACGAAGCCGCCGAGCGCGTTGGTCGTGATCCAAAAAGCGTCACTATTTGTGTCGCAGCGCCTGCATATGTGGGCAACGACATCACGCACATGCGCGATCAGTGCCGTTGGTTTGGTGGCATGGTGGGCAATCACGTTGCCGACATCGTCGAGCGGTATGGCGACAATTCCTCAGTGCCAAAAGCCCTGACCGACTACATCAAGGGTCGACAGGGTTATGACTACAACGAACACGGTCGTGCGGGCAACAGCCACACCACATTTGTTCCAGATGAGATCATCGATCGCTTTTGCATTTTGGGCGACACCAACGAACACATTCGTCGATTGACCGAACTCAAAGAACTTGGCGTCGATCAGTTTGCTGTGTACTTGCAGCACGACGGCAAAGAGTCAACGCTCGAAGCGTATGGCGAGACGATTTTGCCAGCGATACAGGAGATGAGCAAAGCCAAGCAATGAGCCGTTTTGCCCGACGCGCTGCATATCGGACAAGCATGTTTGTGCTGTCGATAGTGCTTGTAGTGGCGTTGTGGGAAATGTACAAAGTTGTGGGCCCACAAGATGGTGGAAAGTTGTTTGGTGCAGGTGTGTTGCCTCGTTCGAATGACACAGCAATGCCGCACATTTGGACAATGCTCAGTCGCTATGGACGACCAGAAGTGCGCGGCTCCGACAAACGCGTGTGGGTAGTAGTGCTCGAGGGTGCGTGGTTTTCGTTTCGCTTAGCAATCGTCGGTTTTTTGCTCGGCTCTTCGATCGGTGTAGGTCTTTCGGTACTGATGTCGCGTTTCCGACTTGTCGAACGCGGTTTGTTGCCGTACCTCGTTGTGTCGCAAACAGTTCCATTGATCGCACTTGCTCCACTCGTTGCACTGTGGGGCGGCAAGCTACACATTTTTGGTTTTGAGTGGCCACGCTGGTTTTCTGCAGCAGTACTTGGCGCGTTTTTGTCATTCTTCCCAATTGCGGTCGGCACGCTTCGCGGACTTGCAAGTGCGCCAGCAGCAGCAGTCGAACTCATGGAAAGCTACGCGGCGTCGTGGAAGCAGATTTTGCTCAAGCTTCGTTTCCCATCAGCAATTCCGTACATGATTCCAGCATTCAAACTCGGTGCATCGGGTTCTGTTGTTGGTGTAGTGGTTGCCGAAATTTCGACCGGTCTCAAAGGCGGCATCGGGCGACTCATTATTGAGTACGCGCGCGAAGCAACAGCCGACCCGGCCAAAGTATTCACCGCAGTGTTTGGCGCTGCAGCTCTTGGGCTCACGATGGCAGGAGTTATTGCAATTTCAGATGTGTATTTGATGCGTAATCGACCGAAGGAGACCAGCTCATGAGTGCGGTTCAAGTAACAGGAGCAAGCAAGATCTTTAATCAGGGCACACCGAAGCAGGTGGATGCGCTGATTGATGTCAATTTGACTGTCGAGCCAGGCGAGTTCGTTTCGCTCATCGGTCCTTCTGGTTGTGGCAAGAGCACGCTGTTGCGATTGATTGCCAACCTGCTCGAACCGACTACGGGATCGATCACGGTGAATGGCAAGCAGGCTTCTCAGTCACGTCTCGATCAGGACTACGGCATGGCTTTTCAACAGGCTGGTTTGTTTGATTGGCGCACTGTTGCAAAGAACATTGAGTTGCCACTCGAGCTCAAAGGCTGGGATAAAACAAAGCGCGCAGCACGCGCACAAGAAATGTTGGAGCTCGTAAAACTGCCAGAGTTTGCCGAGTTGTATCCATGGCAGTTGTCGGGCGGCATGCAGCAGCGCATCGCAATTGCTCGCGCACTTGCAGCGCACCCACCCTTGTTGTTGATGGACGAACCGTTTGGCGCGCTCGACGAAATGACACGCGAATACATGCAAGGTGAGTTATTGCGTATCTGTGCCGAGACATCCACGACGGTTGTGTTCGTGACGCACTCGATTCCTGAAGCCGTGTATTTGTCGCATCGTGTTGTGGTGATGTCGCCGCGACCAGGACGCATCACCGACCTGATCAATGTCAACCTTGGCGCAAAGCGCACCGAAGACACACGTGCTGCTGCAGATTTCTTTACTGGAATCACTGCAGTGCGCGAAGCACTTCGTGGCACGCACGCCGATCACGCAAATGCTGGTGCTGTGCGCGGAGTAGAAGATCGCTGATCATGATCAACACATCTCGCATCCGACGAATCTTGCCACCGCTTGTTTTTGGCGTGGCGTTTTTGTCGTTGTGGGAAGGTGTCGTACGGGGGTTTGATCTGAAGCCATATTTCCTCGCGGCACCTTCAAAGATTTTTGAGCAGTTCTTTAAAAACTTTGTGCGAATCTGGGAAGCAACTTCAGTCTCTGGCACCAATGCGCTGGTTGGTCTGATCGCCGGAACGGTGTTTGGTGTTGCAATGAGTTTTGTGCTCAGCAGATATCGCTTTTTGGGAGAACTGGTTACTCCGCTCGCAATTGCACTGAATGCGATACCGATTTTTGTATTGGTGGCAGTGCTCAACAATATGTATTCGATCACCAGCGAAATTCCACGACGGATCATGGTCTCGCTCGTGGTGTACTTCATCGTGCTGGTCAACGTCGCCAAAGGGCTCACCCAGGTGCAATCAACCCATGTCGAGTTGATGAAGTCGTATGCGGCAAGCGACTTTGCAATATTGCGAAAAGTTCGGGTACCCAATGCCGTTCCTTATCTGTTTACGGCGCTCAAAATCGCTGCTCCAGTATCGGTGATTACGGCCTTTGTTTCCGAGTACTTTGGGGGCTCCCAAAACGGTCTCGGAAGCCGAATTACCAGCAATATCGCCAATTCCAAGAACGCCGCAGCCTGGGCCTACGTGCTCGGTGCTTGCTTACTTGGATTAACCTTCTACGCTGTATCCATAGTGCTAGAAAACGTTGCCTCTCGGGGTGGCGTTGCAAGTAAAACCAACAACAACAAGTAGAGAGCTTCGGTTCTCGGGGGAGTACCAAACATGAAGAAGTCAAGCATCAAGCTTGCAGTTGCGGGTCTCGCTGCATTGTCCCTGGTTGTCGCTGCATGCGGCAGTTCGGATGAAGCAGCAACTGACACCACGGCTGCAGCAGCAGTAGTAACACCAGAAGAGTGCGTCACACCAACACCTGTCAAATTGCAGTTGCAGTGGTTCACACAGGCTCAGTTCGCTGGCTATTACGCAGCACTTGAGAATGGCTACTACGCAGACATGTGTCTCGATGTAACCATCCTCGAAGGTGCGGTAGACATTTCACCACAGACTGTTCTCGCCAACGGCGAAGCAGACTTCGCAGTTTCTTGGGTCTCAAAGGCTCTTGCAGCACGTGAAGGTGGAGCAAACATCGTGGACATCGCACAGGTGTTCCAACGTTCAGGCACATTGCAGGTTTCGTTCAAAGATGCAGCAATTGCAACTTCGGCAGACTTCAAAGGCAAGAAGATTGGTAACTGGGGCTACGGCAACGAGTTCGAAATCTTTGCAGCACTGACAAAGGCCGGTCTTGATCCAGCAACAGACGTAACACTCGTTCAGCAACAGTTCGACATGTCGGGCTTGCTTGCAGGCGACATTGACGCTGCAGAAGCAATGACCTACAACGAGTACGCACAGGTATTGGAAACAATCAACCCAGCAACAAAGGCTTTGTACACAGCAGATGACTTGAACGTCGTCTCGTACGAGGCCGAAGGTGTTGGAATGTTGCAGGACGCAATTTGGGCTGACGGTCACCGTTTGTTCAATACCGACTACAACGCAACAGCAGTCAAGTTCGTTGCCGCATCATTGATGGGCTGGGCATTCTGTCGCGATGACGCACAGGCTTGTACAGACATCGTTGTAGCAAAGGGCTCCAAGCTTGGCGCAACTCACCAGTTGTGGCAGATGAATGAAGTCAACAAGTTGATCTGGCCAGCACCAGCAGGTGTAGGCATGATCGACGAGGCAGCATGGACACGCACAGTGGATCTTTCGCTAACAGCGAAGAACCTCGAAGGCGGCACCGTGTTGACCAAGGCTCCAAGCGATGCAGCACACACGAATGAAATCGTGACTGCAGCGCTTGCATTGCTCACCGAAAAGGGAATTGACATCAATGGTGCAGCATTTGCACCAATCACTGTCACCCTCACCGAAGGTGGCAACTGAGTTCAGTAGTTCAGTAGTTCAGTAGTAAAGAAGGGCGGGTCGCTTCGGCGGCCCGCCCTTTTTGTATGTATGGGTCAATTACTTCAGTGAGATAGCGACCAGCCCGCACACGAATGCGATGATCTGAATCCAGTGCAGACGCTCGATGCGATCAAACCTCTTGTCGATGCGCTGCATGACAGTGCGCAAATCGCCGCGATCGGCCAGCTCGTCCCACTTGCGATCCACTTTGTGATCTGTCATTTTTGCTTCGTATTGAACGCTTGTAAATCGATGTAGTAGCGAAGTGAAGCAAGTTCGTTGTCAATGCGTATGAGTGCATTGCGCAAGTCTCCGAGAGTTGCTGGGCGATTCCAGCGCGGATCAAAACTGTCTTTTAATTTGCTTACTAACGATTCTTCGGGATTCTGGAAATACTCAGTCATGGCTGCTCCTGTAAGTGTTTGGGTCATGCCACCCATGTGTACGGGAGGTTGGCCAAAGTGTCACACAGGCCGTGCTCTGTGTGTCAAGTACTTGAAGGACATTGAAATATTTCCGCACTAAAGGGGCAGGTCATGCACACATCCGTGCATGGAATTATCCCGAGCCCGGATCGACCGCCTTGGTGAGGCAATTAAGTCTGGTGAGCTTAATGATGTAGATCAGTCGGTATTTAGCTTTCTCCGTTCTCAATGGGCTGAATTGGGAAATGAAATATCCAAGCAGTTTGAGGGATGTCGTTGGCGCACGAATTGTCGTCAATGAGGGATTGAGCCTGCAAAACGACTCAGAAGAGAATTTCCAAGTTTCGGATATCGCGCTGTTCACGTAGAGGTTCGCCAGGGTCTCTATTTAGGTGAGATTCAGATTCGGACTCCTTTGCAGCATGAATGGGCGAGATCAATGGAATCTCTTGCACGCTTAGTCAGTCGAGAGGTGCGATACGGCGGAGAGCCAGTAGTTGACACGTATAGCCCTGTTGTGCGTAACCTGCTGCTGAACTCGTATAGAAACCTTGTCGAACTTGGACGGAGAATTGAGTTGAGTGAAGTCGGAGTTTTGAATAACACAGCGGAATTGTTTCAGGGACTCAACATTATTAATACCCTGGTAATCGAAATTGAGAGAAAGGTAAGGTGAAATCATGATTGTGATTGTTCAGTTTCGTCGATCAACAGGAAAGCTGATCGGTATTGACCGTTTTTGTGATGAAGATTTTTGGCCGTCATTAGATCGTTTGGCAGAATTGGATAGCCAAAATGCGGAACCACAAGATGTTGAGGTAGTGAGACTCACTTCGCAATCGGAGGCC
>QYPH01000001.1 GCA_007279905.1 Actinomycetota bacterium
CCAACTTCGAGCGGGCAATCGGTGTTGTCGATGTCGTGGCCGTAATCGCGGTATCCCTTTTCCATCCGCAAGCTGGCAAGTGATCGCAAGCCGGCGTGGACCAATCCGACGTGCGCACCTTCGTGAGTCAACAAGTCATATACATGGACGGCTTGTTCGCAAGGCACGAACAATTCGTAACCCAACTCGCCAACGTAGGTAATGCGTGTGCACAATACGCGGGCAAAGCCCATGTCGATTTCGCGCGCGGTTCTGAATGGAAACGCCACATCGGAAAGATCGGCTGACGTGATGCGCTGGAGCAACTCTCGCGAACGCGGGCCTTGCACATTGATCTGAGCAAATGCCGATGTCACATCGGTGATCGACACCCGGGAATCAGCACCATGCCGAGTCAGGTGGGTCTCAACGTGGCGTTGTGCCGTGTCGGAGGCAACGACAAGGAAATCATTATCGCCGAGTTTTGTCACGGTGAGATCTGCTTCGAGCGTGCCCCGCTCGCTCAACCACTGCGTGTAGGTGATCCGCTCCGACTCACCATCAACCGTGTTGCCAGAGATGTGGTCGAGCACTCTGCCAGCATCCTGTCCCTTGACACGAAACTTGGACATAAAACTCATGTCCATCACGATGCTTCCTTCGCGACAGGCGCGGTGTTCGTTTTGCCACTGCGGCCAAAACGATGGTCGACCCCATGTCAGTGGGCCAGCGTCAGCGACTTGATTGGGGCCTGCAAACCAGTCAGGAGTTTCCCAACCGGAAGCTTCGCGAAATGCAGCGCCATGACTTGCAAGTCGATCGTGAAGTGGCGAACGCTTGGCGTCGCGCGCAGAAAATAATTGTCTGTTGGGGTAATGGCATTGGTAGACCATGCCGAGTGACTCGACGGTACGCGTGCGTCGATATTCCGGATTTGATTGATACGGCTGCAGGCGATCGGGGTGCATCGCCGTGACATCGGCACCTGGGTCTCCATCGACGATCCAGTGGGCAACAAGTCTGCCCAAACCCCCGCCCGACAAGATGCCGATCGAGTTCAGTCCCGCGGCAACGAAATAATTTCGTATCTCTGGTGCTGGCCCGATGATCGGCTGCAGGTCTGGGGTGAAGCTTTCGGGACCACAAAAGAATGTGCGAATGCCGGTCTCATTGGAGCGCGGAATCCTGCTCATAGCTGTCTCCAGATAGGGAGACATTCGATCCCAATCGGGAGGCAACGTAATAAATGAAGCGTCGTTGGGAATGCCATCAACTTTCCATGGCGCGCACACGGTTTCGAATAAGCCAATCATCAGACCGCCGACTTCTTCGCGGTAATAACCAAATCGTGCTGGGTCTTCGAGGATCGGCAATGTTGGGTCCATTCCATCCATCTGTTCCGTGATCAAGTAGTAGTGCTCTGCTGCTTGCAACGGAATGCTTACTCCAGATTTTTCACCCAATTGACGAGCCCACATTCCTGCGGCGTTGACGACGTACTCACACTCGATCGTGCCCTGATCGGTTGTCACCGAGCACACAGCACCATTGCGAGTGTTGACGCTTCTCACAGTGACGCCTTGAGCGATCGTCACACCTTGTTTGCGCGCGCCTGCTGCCATTGACATAGTTGCGTCTACGGGATTGACCCTCCCATCGGTGGGTACATAGAAACCGGATAACACATCATTTGTCTCAGCCAATGGAAACAGCGCGCTCACTTCGCTTGGCGAGATTTCCTGCACATCGATGCCGCAGTATCGATTGAACGCTGAGACCCTTCTGTACTCTTCGAGTCTGCCTTCGTCTGAAGCGAGTTCGATGAAACCAACTGGCTTGAAGCCCGTTGCCAGACCAGTTTCTTGCTCGAGATTGGCATACAAGTCGCGAGTGTAGGTGCGCAGCTCCGTCGAGGTTGTGGACGTTGAACCAAATGTAATCATGAGTCCGGCAGCGTGCCACGTCGTGCCGGAGGTGAGCTGGTCGCGCTCGATAAGCACGGTGTCTTTCCATCCGAGGTGTCCGAGGTGATAGGCGATTGACGTACCGATGATTCCGCCACCGATGATCACTACTCGCGCACGCGAAGGAATTGTCGTCATCGGAAAATTCTAGACGCGGAGGAAGGCGATGGAGATACTGGTGAGCAGTACTGTGCCAAACGAATTGGGCAACTTAGTCGTGCAGTGACCCGTCGGGCATTGTTGCGCCAGTAAGTTCTACGCCGGTCATGTTTGCGCCTGTCATCACAGCGTTGGTCAAGTTGGCTCCGGTGAGATCGGCATGTGAGAGATCGGCATGATCGAGTACGGCGCCAGTCAGGTTGCAAAAGATCATGTGCGTGTGTCGCAAATATGAATTGTGTAAGTTTGCTCCAGTGAGGTCGGCTTCAGAAAGATCTGCTTCCGACAAATCGGCGTGATCAAGAATTGCACTTGTGAGATTTGAGCTAGAGAGATCAGCTTCAAATAGATTTGCAAGTGTGAGGTTGGCGCTCGTGAGGTTTGCACCCGAAAGCTCGGCACCTTTGAGATATGCGTGCTTCAAATTTGCTTTTTGTAGATCGGCACCGCTTTCGATCTTGTAGCCATTGACGTTCATGTACGGACTGTAGTACCGATTGGTCTCGTGGTCATTGGCCTCAGCAAGGGTCGTGCAAACACAGCGCAACCGACCATGACTACGGCAAAAATAATGAATGGGCCACGCAACCCCATGTAGCGAGCAGCGATGCCACCAAAGGCCGCACCAAAAGGCACGACGCCCCACGACACCGTGCGAAATGCAGCATTCATGCGGCCAAGCATGCGTGCGGGTGTGAGTTGTTGGCGCAAGGTGGTGTTGACGATCATCCAAAGACCGTTTCCAACTCCGAGCAGGATGTAACTGGCGACCGCCACATATCGGCTCGACGTGAACGCGATACCGATGGACGATACGGCCCATACCCAAAGAGCGAAGGTGATTGTTCCTGACGACTCAAAGCGATTGGATAGTGGACCGACAAGAAATCGACTTGCGACTGTGCCTAGTGCAGCACCAACTGAGAGCGCAGTAAAGGTGATTTTGCCGCTGTTGAGCAGATCGGATGTATACAAAACAAGTAGCGCAGCGGCCGCGAAATAAAAGAAATTGAGGATGGTGAGAATTGCTGTGAGCCTGCGCAGTACAGGGTTGTCACGAAGAAACCGAAGGCCGTCGAGCATGTCGTCTCGCAAACGCGTCGTAGGCGATTCAACTCCGTGCACATTGGGTATTGCCTTTATGAGTGCAGCCGAACCGGCAAAGGTGATTGCGTCGGCAGCGAATGGAAGAGCCGACGCGGTATTGAAAAGAATGACACCAAGCGATGGGCCCACAAATTGAGCACTCGTGACTTGGGCACTGGTAAATCTCGCATTGGCAACCATCAATTGGTCTGGCGCTATGAGATCGGGCAAGAGTCCTTGAGCGCAATTGGTGTGCAGTGTTTCGCAGATGCCGAGTGTGAACGCACTGACATACAAGACCCAAATGTTGGTGTGATCAGTGACAATGGTGGCTGCGAGCGTAGCAACGATGGCACAACGAGTGATGTCGGCTCCGATCATGAGTCGGCGGCGATCCATCCGGTCTGAAATGGCACCGGTGAAAAGCGAAAACAACAACCACGGAAGTTTGGTGGCAATGGTGATGCCCGAGATAAGGACAGGGTCTCTAGTGAGTAGAGCAGCAAGTAGAGGGAACGCTGTAAGAAACATGCCATCGCCAGTACATGACGACCACACCGAAAAGATGAGTAACCGAAAATCTCGCCCCAGTGAACGGTTATTGCTCAATTTGGCAACTCAGTTATCCGACATTTCATGTAGATGTAGATTATCTTGTATGACTCTCCCGGATCGAACTACCCAAAAGTTTCTGTTTGTAGCAGCCGTATCGTCTCTCGTTTTGCTGTCGTGCGGCGGCGGTGGATCACAAAGTAATCAATCAGGCGATGACGGCGAGATCTCATCATCTTCGGGGAGCATCACGGAAGGTTTTTTATGCGACACCGTTGATGCCGTTGGTCAAACTGCAGAGAAGAAAGAACTGACATGCCAGTTGATGGGTGATGGCAAACTCGTCTGGCGGCCTATCGATGGAGGTGGCACTGGAGATGTTTCTGCTGGAGGAGATACGACTCTTGCGCAGTTAGTCGGATCGGGTCAATGCGACGAATCTTCAACGGTGAGCAAATACAGCGCAAGTACTGGTGACGTGAGCAAGATGTCGTACATTTATCCACTGGGTGGCATGCTCACTTCGCACATCACTCCGATTGACCATATATATGTTTATTATCCGCAGAGTGCGGAAGATCATTCGGTAGCAACCGGTTCCTATTTGGTAACTAGTCCTGCTGATGGAACAATCGTTGGATTAGAGGATTTTCAAAAGACCAACAACTATCCATATCCTGACCATCGCGTTGTTGTTGAGCATTCGTGCAATTTGTATTCAGTATTTATTCACATTGGCGTCTTAACATCCGGTCTTGATATTGGTTCAAAAGTAAAGTCGGGAGACACTATCGCCGATGATTCATACTCACCCGGCTATGACTTTTCCACATTTGACGGAACGGTAAACCTTCAATTCCTCAACCCATTGTCTTATAGCCAAGCAGAATCGTGGAAAAAATACACAGCAAACCCTTTCAACTATTTTCCTGCTGACATCAAGGCTCAATTGGAAGCGAAGTCACTACGTGTTAGCGCTCCGTTTGACGGAAAGATTGATTGGGATATGGAAGGGACCGCGCAAGGCAATTGGTTTGTACAGGACACGAACGGTTACCGAGGCAAGGGCGATCAATCTGCGAATTTTGACAATCACGGAAAGATTGCACACGGATACTGGGACACGCATTTGGCGATCGCTCCGGATGCAGTGGACGACAAAGCGTTCATCTATTCGATTGGTGACTGGGAAGGTTGCCCTTGTCAATTTATGACGCCCGACAATGTTGACCCGAAGACCATTGCATCATCAGACACTGCACCTCATGTATTGCAGATGGTTGAGTTTGAGAATGTTAACCCTGACGGATCGCAGTGGAATCCAAGAAAGCCTCAGAAGGGCTACACACTGAAGCCCGGAAAGAACGTGGCTGGATTGCTTGTAGTGCAAGTGTTGCCCGACGGATCAATGAAAGTGGAAAAGATGCCTGGTGTCACAAAAACTGCTGGTGTGGTTTTTACAGACAAAGCTGTGACATACGTGAGGTAACTACTGAACAACTAGAACAAGCAAAGTTTTGCCTGTGGTATGACTCTCCACATCAAACTTTCCTATTTGATCAAGCACGAGGCTGATGACGCCGGGCTCACCCTTTTTTGCTTCGACACCAACGTCATACACATGAAGGTGATAATCCTGGTCTTCGTTCGCGTCGGTGAGGGTGATAGTGATTGCTGAACCAAGTGCAACTTTGATAACTCGGTCGCCAGCAAGTGTTTCGTAGTCATCAGTTCCCACTATCACGTTGATGCTGACGCTGCCATCTGCGTTTACGACTGCATCAGTTGGGGCCACGACCGTTGATGCCGTTACGTCCAGTACTTCTTCATCGTCGGAAATCATTGTCGTGTCGCTAGCAACGATTGTCTCGTTAGTGGAACTTGATGATGAGCCACATGCTGTAAGAGTGAGAGCCAAGAAAGATGAAATAACGATGAGTTTGCGCATAGCAACATCGTAGTTTGCATGGAACATTTAGCGACGGTCTAGTGTCTTTCTGAGAGGCACATCATGACAAACAGTGAAGTTGAAGACGATCAATTTAAGCGAGTTCTCGGATTGCCCCAAGTCACTGCAAGCGGCGTTGCGATCATCATCGGTGCGGGTATCTATGTTCTACTTGGTCCGGCCGCACAGGCTGCAGGCGCTCAAGTCTGGATGTCATTTGTGCTGTCATCGTCATTGTGTGCACTAACGGCATTTAGTTACATGGAACTGTCATCAATGTTTCCAAAAGCGGGTTCCGAAAGCGAGTTTGCTCGACAAGCTTTTCCGCGATGGATCGGCGCGACCGTTGGTTGGTCGATGGCAATCGCTCTTCTCGTTGCTTCTGCAACAGTGGCGCTTGGTTTTTCGCGTTACTTGCGAGAGTTTGTAAACGTTGATTCACGGGTTTCAGCCATAGCCATCATCATGGTGATGTCGGTCATTTCCATGCTTGGAATGCAAAGAGCAGGCTGGGTGATTGTGGGACTAGGTCTTATTAAAGTTGGTGGGTTGGTATGGGTTTGCATCGTTGGTTTGCCGTATTTGGGCAGCGTCGATTTGGTCAGCAACGTAGCCATTGGTGGAGTATTCAACGGGGCTGCATTGGTATTTTTTGCTTTCATCGGTTTTGACGAAGTGATTACTTTGGCCGAAGAGACTCGCAGTCCACGAAAGACCGTTCCACGCGCATTGCTACTGTCGCTTGTTATTTCCACCGTCTTATATGTTGGTGTTTCGATTATCGCCACGAGCGTGCTCGGTGTTGAGGCTTTGTCAAACTCGACAAAGCCCCTAGCGGATATCCTCCTGATCACCAATGGCAAGACTGCTTCATCAGCAATGGCGGTCGTTGCGTTGATCAGCACTGCGTCGACAGTTTTGCTTGCACTAACTTCCGCTTCTCGGATGCTGTATGGAACAGCCAGTTCTGGCGATCTTCCGCGGCGATTTGCGGCTGTCTACAAACGAAGGGTGCCGCTTTTTTCGCTTGTTGTGAGTGCGGGAGTTGCTTCACTGCTTGTATTGCTTGAAGATATTTCGCTGCTCGCAGAAGCTACCGATGTGATCATTTATGCAATGTTTATTATTGTCAACCTCGTAGTACTGATTCTGCGTCGGACCAAGCCTGATCTCCATCGACCATTTGCGGTGAAGGGGCACGTGCGAGGTGTCCCCGTGTTGCCGATCCTTGGACTTCTTGCGACTTTATCGATGGCAATTCATATCGACATGCGGGCTGCCATGCTTGCTGGTCTGATTATGGTGAGTGGAACCGCTGTGCACTTGGTCTCCATTCGTCGCTGAACTTCGACGTGTCGTAACCTACGGGCATGAGTTCTCGGGTTGCAGTAATTACTGGTGGCGCGCAAGGCATTGGTAAACAGACTGCGCACGTGCTCAACGAACTGGGTTGGTCGCTGGTGTTGCTCGACCTACAAGAAGTTGATGTGACTATATATAACGATGCCATATCACTTGTAGGCGACATTACGAGCGAGGCGTATGTGGACTCTGCTGTGCAGGTAACGATGAAGCGTTTTGGTCGCGTGGATGCACTCATCAATAACGCAGGAATCTCATGTATCAGCGCTGCGCTCGACACACCAGCAGATCTGTATCGCAAAGTGATCGAAGTCAATCTTGTTGCACCGTTTTTACTCGCCAAGGCTTTTGGCAAAGTCATGGTCGATGCGGGTAGTGGTGCCGTTGTCAACGTTGCATCGGTTGCTGGCATGCAGGGTGTTGCCGACAGGTCTGCATACAACGCAAGCAAGCACGGGCTGATCGGTTTGACGCGCACGCTTGCTGTCGAGTGGGGAGCAAAAGGTGTGCGTGTCAATGCCGTGTGTCCGGGGTGGGTCAAAACAGAGATGGATCATAAAGATCAAGCAGGCGGTAGCTATTCGGACGAGGACATCACGAATCATGTGCCGATGGGGCGCTTTGCACGACCCGATGACATTGCTCAAGCCATTGCATGGTTGTGCGATGCGAGCAAGTCGGGTTTTGTCAATGGCATTTCATTGCCGGTTGATGGTGGATGGACTGCAGACGGGTCGTGGCAGTCATTGCGACTTCGTCACCGTGATGCGCAATAATGAGTTTTACTCAATGAGGGGGAAACAATGAGTGGAAGATTTGAAAACGGTTTTGATGGACGGGTCGCTGTAGTTACCGGCGGTGGCACAGGCATGGGCCGTGAAATGGTGTTGCAACTGACAGCAGATGGCTGTGATGTTGCAGCGTGCGATATCAGTGAAGAAAACCTTGCCGAGACTGCCGCATTGTGCGCGGTAGCTGGCAACAAGGGTCAACTCATTACGCATATCGCCGATGTCTCCGTTGAATCTGATGTGTTGGCATTTCGCGATGTTGTTGCACGATGGCGCCAACATGTCAACCTGCTGTTTAATAATGCAGGTATTGCACAGGGCTACAGCTTTGTGACAGGCGAGCGCGCCGATTGGGACAAGACGTTTGCAGTGTGTTGGTTTGGTGTCTATTACAACACTCGAGCCTTTCTCGATTTACTAATTGCGGCACCGGTTGCGCACATTATTAACACCAGTTCGATCAATGGATTTTGGGCATCGATTGGGCCTGCTCGTTCGCACACTGCGTACAGTGCGGCCAAGTTTGCAGTAAAGGGTTTTACTGAGGCACTGATGACCGACTTGCGACTGAATGCACCTCATGTTCATGCGTCGGTGGTCATGCCCGGGCACATCGGCACATCGATCATTCTGAATGCCAACAAGATTTTCGGTCGCGAACCAAAAGAGATGGACACAGCGCAGTTAGTAATTGAACGTGAGCGTCTGACCAAGTTTGGTCTCGATGTCAGTGCGGCGAGCGATGAAGACCTGCGCGTTGGGTTGCAGGCTCTTGCAGAGGGATTCAGGGATCAGGCTCCGATGACAGCCAAGGATGCAACTGCGGTGATTTTGGATGCGGTGCGTCGCGACAAGTGGCGAATCTTGGTAGGGGATGACGCGCATGTTTTGGACGAGATGGTGCGTCAAGACCCGCAAGGTGCGTACTCCATAGAGTTTTTCGACAAACTCAACGAGCGCGGCATTTTGGGTGGTCTTACTGGCGGGCTTGCGGCTCAACCACCCGAGACACCATAATCATCCGCTACTTCCAGCGCGACTAGTGTTGATCCCAACCACGAAAGAGGACACCATGGCTAACAAAGAACAAAAGAGCAACTCAAACAACAAAAAAGAAGCAAAGTTGTCGTTGAAGGAAAAGCGTTTGAAGAAGGCTGAAAAAAAGAAGTCCTAATTTTTCAACGTTGCCTAGCCCTGCAGGCGTGCAGCGAGCATGGCCGCAATTTCTGGAGGCATGAAATTGTTTTCGGTAGTTGTGTCTGCTTCGACAAGTTCAACTAATCGATTACATACATCAATGGGGTCGAGTTGTCCTGTTGTGACCATCGAACCAACAATGCGCATGAGTTCGGCTGCTGGTGCATTGACAGCCTTGTCATCAAACCACTCCCACATCGAGTTTGCCATGCGGTCATTGAACCCAGTGTTGTATGGGCCAGGGTTAATCAAGGTCACGTCAATACCTTGGCCGGCTATCTCTGCGCGCAACGCCTTACCCATTGCCTCGAGAGCGTGCTTGGTCATTGAGTATGGACCAAATGATGGCCCGGACATGACGCCGGCAACCGAAGACATGATGATGATGCGACCACTGCCGCGCGCAACCATCTGAGGCAACACTGCCTGAGTAATAGCGAGTGTGCCAAATACATTGACTTCAAAAAGATGGCGCACGCGGTCGATTGGAACATCGGCAATTGGGCCAGTTTGACCTGCGCCCGCATTATTGATGAGTACATCGATCTTGAAGTTTTCTATCTGGGCAATATCGGTGGCATTGGTGATGTCTAATTTGATGACCTCAATGTGAGGCGCTTCCGTGCGCAGTGCGCTCGCTTGATCTTGGGTCTCGGTTGCTGCAATCACCTGATGACCCTTTGCCCCAAGAGCCAATGCTGTGCCTTTACCAAAACCTGATCCTGCACCAGTGATAAGTACTGACTTGCTCATGGGATATTTTTCCTTGTGATCGGGTAGCGAATAAGGCTTGGGATACTGTTGCCAACTATGACACGACTTACGGTAATAGATGAAACCGGTTTGCATTCATTTGATGATGTGGGCTTTGGCGAGCTGGGCGTAAGTGCCGACGACTTTGCTCGCGCCACAGGATGGTTGCTGAGACCCGAAGGTTTGTGCAAGGGCGACGTGTGTGTGCCTGTGCGCGATGCAGCCGCTATGAGTAATGGATCAGCAATCGATGTTGCCGAGTTTGCGCGCGTCACTGGACGCAACGTAGTTATTGATGCGTCGCGCAATGTAGTGGCGATGGGAGAACAGGCTTCAAGCAGGGCGGCAGCAATGACAACTCTTGATGCACCCGATTTCACGTTGCCCGATATCAACGGCAAGATGGTTTCACTGAGCGATTTCGCCAACCGCAAGAAACTCATACTCGCCTGGTCGAGTTGGTGAGGCTGTCGCTACGAGCTGCCGGTCTGGCAGCAACTCGCCACTGAATTTGCAGACACCGATTTTACAATCATTGCCGTTGCGCTCGATGCCGATGCGCAAGCGGTGAAAGAATGGGCAACAAAAGAGCCGTTGTCGTACCCAGTGTTGATCGACACGATGCACATCGTTGCCGACCTGTACGGAATTGTCAACGTGCCAGCGGCTTTATGGATAGACGAGAACGACAAAATTGTGCGACCAGCAGACAGCACTCCTGCCAGCGATATGTGGAGATCGTTTAGTGGCGTTGACTCTGCAGTGCACCACGAGTTGTTGCGCAGATGGGTGCGTCACAACGAATTGACTATGGATGCCGATGCGGTTCGCTCGTTTCAGGTGCTGCCAACAAGCGAAGTTCAACAAGCCAGGTTGCATCGGCGAATTGCGATTGCGCTTCGCGAGCGTGGCGATGAATCCGGTGCGTTAGAGCACATGGACAAAGCCGAGCAACTTGCACCCCACGACTGGACAATTAGGCGCGGCAACATGCCGCTTCGGGGTGTCGACCCGTTTGGCGAAAAATTCATGGAGTTCGTTGGCGAGTGGAGTGCCGCTGGAAGCCCGGGTTTCAAGCTGGGGACAGGACGAGAAACGAAGTAACAAGTGCCAAGTCTCCAAAATGGGGACTGCCTTCGTCATACATCTGCACTTCGGTAAACGTTGGCTCACTAATAAGTTGGCTATCCGTTGCATTTTGCAATGCAGTCTCAAATCCGTTCGCGCCGAAGTGTTCTTTGTTGATGCCGACAACCATGCGACCACCAGTTCGAAGCGTGCTCATTACATTGAGCAGCGCATCTGGCCCCAAATGACCATGGGTAAATGTGCCAGCTGAAATTGCTACGTCGTATTTGGTATTGGCGAACGAAATTGGTTCGGTGAGATCGGCTTCGAAGAGTTGGCCATATATGGGCGTGGCATTTGGTCGCATCTTGGTTGATGCAACGTGGAGCATCTCAGGCGAAATGTCTACACCGTCAATGATGCTCGCGGTAATCAACTCGCTGATGCAAGCTCCAACAATGCCTGTACCGCATCCAATATCGAGAACAGTCAGTGGACAAGATGTGTCAACTAGTGACGCACAGATTGTGGCAATGCTCTTTGGGTAGATGTATTTGTTGCGGTGTGCGAAGTCGGCATCGTATGTGGATGCCCAGTTGCGATACAAGACCCTGTTGTCGTCGGGGGTTTCAAGCGCGTAGGCATCATTCAGATTGATGGATGACTCGTTGTCGTCTTGCATGGTTCGGCCCTCTATAACCTAATGTGCTTTCGGTAGGCCAAGAGTAGGTCGGGTAATATTGCTGCTTGAGTAATAATCGCTTCGGGGGTAGTAAGTGAAAGTTCCGTTAACTGTTGTAGATCATCTACGTAGGGCAGAGCAGGTGTATGGGCACCGAATCGCGTTTGTCGACGAGCCAGATCAGCCTGCAGAGTCATGGGGAACCAAGACATATGCGCAGATGGCCGAACTTGCACGTGCGCAAGCCGCTGGCTTGGACGCTCTTGGTGTACCACAAGGTGCTCGTGTGGCAATAGTGAGCCACAATAGTGCTCGCTTGCTGACGAGTTTTTTTGGTGTGAGCGCCTATGGTCGCGTGTTGGCGCCAATCAATTTTCGACTCGTTGCCGATGAAGTTGCCTACATCGTCGAGCATTGTGGCGCAGAAGTATTGCTCGTCGACCCCGAACTCGATGAAGCACTTGCGGGTGTAACAGCGAAGCATCGCTTTGTGATTGGAGCCGAGTCGGACAAGGCGCTGTACAAATTTGATACTGAGCCTAGGTCGTGGACGCCGAACGAAGATTTCACTGCAACTATCAATTACACAAGTGGCACGACTGCGCGCCCTAAGGGTGTGCAACTCACGCATCGCAACTTGTGGCTTAATGCTGCGACATTTGGTTGGCACATGGGTGTAAACGACCGAGAGACGTATTTGCACACACTGCCGCAATTTCATTGCAATGGTTGGGGCATGGTGTATGCAATAACTGCAATGGGTGGAAAACACATTGTGTTGCGCAAAGTAGACGGCCTAGAGATTTTGAAGCGAGTGGACGAGCACGAAGTTACATTGATGTGTGGGGCGCCTGCAGTCGCAAATGCAATATTGGATGCAGCGTCATTATGGAAGGGTGCAATACCAGGACGCGATGCAACGCGAATTGTTGTTGCAGGTGCTCCGCCGCCTGCACGAACTATCGAACGCATAGAAACCGAATTGGGTTGGACGCTTAACCAGATTTATGGACTCACAGAAACAAGCCCAGTGTTGACAGTAAATAGTCCTTCCCCCGAAACCGATGCGTTGTCGGTTGCCGACCGCTCGGTTGCGCTGAGCCATGCAGGTGTGCCTGCTTTGGGAGTCGAAACCAAGACCGACGAGACAGGCGAGGTGCTTGTGCGCAGCAATGTGGTGATGGAGGGATATTGGGCGCAGCCCGAAGAGACCGCAAACGCGATAGTCGATGGTTGGTTTCGCACTGGTGACGGTGGAGTAATTGGCGATCGACACATTTTGGTGATTGCCGATCGCAAGAAGGATGTGATTATCTCTGGCGGAGAGAATGTGAGTTCAATCGAAGTCGAAGGGGCGCTCTTTTCCCATCCTGATGTCACCGAAGTTGCCGTAATTGGCGTGCCCGACGAGAAATGGGGAGAATTGGTGATGGCACTTGTTGTGAAGAAGCCCGAATCGACATTGAGCGAAACCGACTTGATTGCCTATGCAAAAACAAAACTTGCAGGATATAAGTGCCCAAAGCGCATCGAGTTTCGAACGGAGTTGGCGCGCACTGCTACAGGCAAGTTACAAAAATTCAAATTGCGTGCCCCTTATTGGGAAGACTTCACTCGCCAAGTCAACTAAGACTGAGGTCGTGATGGAACTATGAGGTCTCACTAATGGAAACATCTGCGATAGTTGATCAATTTCGTGAAGAGGGGTATGCGATTGTTCGCCAACTCTTTAACGGTGATGATGTTCTGCGGCTGCAGCGAGAGACTGCCGATCTGTATCAGGTAGGCATTCAACACCCCGTCACCTTTAAGCACGGCAATTTGGCATATGAGATTTTGCCGGAGAAGCATTTTGGTCAGCGCTACATGATTCAGGCTTATTGGTTTGCATGGGCCAACAAGTATTTTGACGAGTTTCGTAACGATCCTGCATTTTTGCAGTTGCTAGAGCCGCTGTTGGGATCAAGCATTAAACAGGTTGCTCAGCAGATTCATTGGAAACCGCCAGGTGCAAGGGTGACGGGTTATCGGTTTCATCAAGACTTGCGTTTTCGAGAGAGCAAAACGAGTTACGAAGACGTAGTGCGTGATTCGGTAACTGTGGGCATCGCCATCGACCGCGCAACAAAAGAAAATGGATGCTTGAAGATTGTGCCTCGCAGCCATACAAATGGTTACTTGGGTTTGTCGGACAACGGCGAAGGTTCGATCATGAAGGGGCTCACGCACGATGATGAGTTGGTTGCGGTGGGTCTCGATCCCCGACAGATCGTGGACGTTGAACTTGAGCCTGGCGATGCCGTCGTTTGGGGACTACTCACCGTGCATGGGTCATTGCCAAACGAATCGATGCATGACCGAGCATTTGCTCTCTCGAGCTATGTGCGAGGCGAGACATCTCAGCGAGGCGAATGGGCATTTCGCGACGGAATGCGTGTGCCACTGGGTGACACACCGGTGCTGTGCAAGAACGAAAAGTTGTTTGACAATCTCGAGCCGTACTACGACTCAACCGAATGGTATCTGTGAAGCAACGCGGCATTTATTTTGGTGTTGCGATTTTTGCGTTGACGGCAGTGTGGTCGCTCATGACACCGTTGTTCTCTGGGCCTGACGAGCCGGCCAACTACATCAAGTCTGCCGCTGTGATTCGAGGAGAATGGGTCGGAAGCGAATTTCCGCCGTCTCTGCAAATGTCCTATTGGACAACGTATGTACATGTCAATCCACAGTTCGGCACACCGAATCTCATCCCTTGGCAATTCGCTTCATTTGGGGATCGGCCTGGCTACAACATTGCTATTGAAGACGCGCCTGCAAATGATGTTCCAACGTGGACGAATATGGGTAGGTACCCAGTTCTGCCATTTATCTTTTCGGGAATCGGAACCTTGCTTGGTCCAAATGACATGTCGGCCAGAGTTGCGCGACTCATGACCAGCGCCATTTGCGCTCTGCTCCTTGCGATGGCTGCCACCACAATGAAGAGGCGTCACATGTCCAGTGTCGGGGTCTTGATGGCAGTCGTTCCCGGAACACTATTTTTGGCCTCAAGTATGAATCCGAGTGCGATCGAGATTTGCGCTGCGATTGCACTTTGGACAGTTGCTCCAACAGTTTTGTCCGACATCGTGGAGAAGTGGTCGATGTTTGTCTTTACTATTTCCGGGACTTTCTTAATATTGACTCGTCCACTCGGCCCAGCTCTCTACGCGTTGATACTGCTCCTGAGCTACATTGCTGCATCAGAACGACCTCAGTTACGACACTACGTGCTCAACCACTGGCGCGTGTTTTCCCTGCATTTAGTAGGCATCCTGTTTGCTGCATGGTGGTACCTGTCTATCTATAGTTTCGAACTATCTACAAAGCTCACTGCCGAAATACCGAGTGTCTCACTGCGAAGTCAGATTGGGAGCGCATTGCACCACATTCCAGCACTGCTTGATCAGGCAGTTGGAAATTTTGGTTGGCTTGACTCGCCGATGCCACGTGGCGCGCTTATGGTTTTCGTTGTTGCATTTTTGGTTGTGATTGGACGAGGCTTGCTGTCGATGACAATGCGAGAGAAGATGGCATCGTCAATTCTCGTTGTTGCAACGCTATTGCTTGTAGTTGCGCAGGATCTCAACTATTACTCGTTACTTCGCAATTTTGGATCGCAGGGGAGACATATTGCACCGCTGCTTGTTGGATTGCCGATCCTTGCCTCAGCGGCATTTGTCTGGTCGCGCAAACGGGAATTCATTGCGGCGATGGTGTGGGGGTTAACAATGGTTTGGGCAGGTTTGGGCGCATTGCGGCGTTACACCGTCGGTATCAATGGAGATAACGCGCTGGACATGCTGAGGAATCGATCGTGGAATCCGGTGCTTGGATTTTGGCCAACTGTAACGATGCTGATGTTGTCAACAGTTGCCGTGGTGTGTCTCATTCCATACAACAGACCACCTGCCAAATAACTACCATTTGCTGTTATGAACTCAACACCAGTAGTGCTTGGTTTAAGTGCAATCTGCATCGTTGCGATGATGTTGCTTCTCTGGATCGCGAGCCTCATCAAGAAAGACGCTTCCATTGTCGACATCTTTTGGGGACTTGGATTTGTGATGGTCGGTTGGGCGTCATGGCGATTGTCGGACGCCAACTCGCAACGGGGAACAGTGCTCGCAGTGCTCACCACACTGTGGGGTGTGCGCCTGGGCGCATACTTGTGGTGGCGCAATCACGGCAAGGGTGAGGACTTTCGCTATCAGGCAATGAGGAAGCACTATGGATCGAAATTTGCGATCAAGAGTTTGGGCATTGTGTTTGGTGTGCAAGGTGCGCTGATGTGGATCGTTTCGCTGCCTGTACAACTGGGGCAGATGACCAGCGATGCCAAGATCGGCGTCGTTGGATTTGTTGGCATCGTTGTGTGGGCTATTGGATTCTTGTTCGAATCAGTTGGCGACATTCAGTTGGCACGCTTTAAGGGCAATAGCGCCAATGCTGGAAAAGTCATGGACAAAGGACTGTGGAGATATACGCGTCATCCAAACTATTTTGGTGATGCCTGCGTGTGGTGGGGTATTGCAATCATCGCCAGCGAGTCGCGTATTGGACTATTTGGAATTGTGGGGGCGGTAGCGATGAACATGTTGCTATTGAAGTATTCGGGAGTTCCGATTTTAGAAAAATCAATCAACAAGCGCCGCCCTGGGTACGAGGAGTATCAGCGGCGTACGAGTTCGTTTATTCCGCGCATTCCTAAAAAATAGTCTTACGAATTCTTTCCGCGCAGTTTGTTCCAGGCACCGAATGCGTCGAGAGCCGCAATTGTTGAACCCATCAATTCGGGCGGCACGGGGTGGCTGATCAAAAAGCCCTGAGCCTTTGCGCATTTCATTTCGGCCAAGATTTGCAATTGCTGCACAGTCTCGATGCCCTCCGCCACCATGTCGAGGCCGAGCGAGTCGCCCATGGCAATGATGGTGCGCACGAGCGCGCGAGCGCTTTCATCTTGTGCAACTCCGCTCACAAAAGATTTGTCAATTTTGAGCCGCTGAATTGGAAACTTTTGGAGCAAGGACAGGCTTGAATATCCGGTACCGAAGTCGTCGATTGCAATACGAACGCCCAAATCGCAGAGTGCGTTGAGTGCGTCGAGTGCCTGTTCGGGCTGAGAAATCATGACACTTTCGGTTACTTCGAGCCACAATTGCTCTGGAGGAACGTGGGCGCGAAGCAGGGCTTCATTTACTGCTGCAACAAAGTTTGGGTCGTGCAACTGTCGTGGTGAAACATTGACTGACATCGTCGCGTCGCTGCGACATAACCCCTGCGTGATCCAGCCACGCAAGTGGGTGAGTGCCTCGAGCATGGCCCAGGCACCAAGCGGCACGATTGTTCCTGTTTCTTCGGCGATCGGTATGAACTCGGCTGGCGAGATCATCGTGCCGTCGTCTCGATGCCAGCGCATGAGCGCTTCAAACCCGACGACGTCACCCATGTCGATGTCGACTATGGGCTGATGCACGAGACGTAATTCGCGTCGCTCTAACGCGCGGTACAAAGCAGTTTCGATCGCAAGGCGTTGCGTCACGCGCTCCAGCATTGATTCATCAAATACTGCAACACAATTGCGTCCAGCATCCTTTGCTCTGTACATCGCAGTATCGGCATGTCGCAAAAGATCGTCTGCGGTAGATGTGATTGATGGATGGTAGGTGGATACGCCTATCGAAGCAGAGACGAAGACATCTCCCTGACGAAGAGTGAGTGGTTCGTTGAAGCTTTCAAGAACTCTGTCAGCGAGTTGCATTGCGTCGCTCGGGTCCTGAGTGTCTGGGTCGAGAATGACAAATTCATCGCCGGAGATACGACCCACAACACAACGATGCGGAAGCGCATTTCGCAGCCGTTGAGCAACAGCAACCAATACTGCGTCACCAGCTTGATGTCCGAGCGAATCGTTGATGTTCTTAAAACGATCGACATCGATAAACAGCACGGTTGGTTGTCGACTCTCGTTCTTGGCAGTGAGGAGCGAGTTATTGACTAACGAGATCATGAGGCTGCGATTTGGTAGTCCTGTGAGTGCGTCTGTTTGAGCCGAACTAATGAGCTGGCGTTGAGTTGAGGCATTGGCTCTGACTGAATGAATTACTCGAGCAGTCACTGCTGCCGTGAGCACAAGAATGGAAATGGATTGCACAACTCTGTCTAGAGTGTCGACAGGGTTGGTGAGTGCAAGGACGAGCACCGGCAAGATCAATGCTGATGTTGTCACGATCAGCCGACCAGCCAGAGGTCGCTGAGGAACAATTGGGCCACGTTCGGTCAGCGATGAAATCGATGGATGTATAAACGCCGCGGACGCTAAAAATAGTCCCACGACATAAACAGCAGATGAAAATGTGGAAGCGATATGAATGCGGCCAGCGTCATTTGCCGCGTAGAGGAAATCGCCCAGCAATGTGCAAGCGATCGCTCCTGCGACGAGCGACACTGATGGACTGCGCATCGAATCGCCAAACAGCAACGTTGCGAGCGTAAAGAGCACAACAGCACTCATAACAAGTGTCGAGCCCTGAATTACTGAAATCAGAACAGTTTGATTCTGTGTACCAATAATTGGCTGCAAGAGAACCGTCCAAACAAAAAACCATGCACCAAGACCAACAATGAGCCCATCTGTCAAGACCGAAAGTGGGTCGCTTCCAAGTCGACGACGCACGATAAAAATGAGTCCGCTCGCCAATATGGCCTGAACGGCGAGAAAGAGAAATTCTGGAATTGCTTGCAAATTGGGGCGGTTTGTAAACGAACCATCAAACAACTGTGCACTAGTGGATAAAACAACAATGAGAAGAAGACTTGGCCACACGACTCTGTCGGGTTTGTTAACTCGTACTGCGATTACCAGGGCAATCGCAAGTTGCACCGTTGCAACCAAGTACAACGCATTGCTCAACTCAATCGATTGCACAGTGGAATTGACTACAGCCAATATCAAACCGGTGGCGATCAGTCCCCATGAAATGCGTGCATATGGCGCGGCTTTCACTGGCAAAACGGTACTACATCCCAATTTTGTGTGTATGGATGGGTTATTCTTGACCCAGGCGGAGGAGTTGGGTCGTTGCTGTGCGGCGCCTCATATCACCCTCAAATCACTTTTTCTAAAGGACCCGCCCGAATGTTTGTGACTCGTCACTCACCAGTGACCGACCCTACGTTGAAAGATCAACTGTGGACACTCTATTCGCGTGCGTATTTGCGCACCGCAGAAGATTCGGTGACGCATGAAATGCTTGATCGTTTGGAATTCAACGACCAATTGACCGATCCAACCAATCGTGCTTGGGTGGTGTGGGAAGACTCGATGCCAGTTGCGATGACGCTTGTTGCAACCGATGTGCGCCGTACCCGTTGGCTGAGCGAGCAGTACTTCAAGAAGAATTTTCCTGAAAAATTTCGCGCCGGTTTGGTGCACTATGTGGTGTGGGCTGTGGTCGACCCAAGTTATGTTGTGCGCGGTGCAAGTATCTTCATGGCGCGACAGGCGATGGCGGTTGAGGCTCGCGAGGGTTCGCTACTTGTTTTTGACATGCCCGAATCGAATCAACCGCATGAAATAGGCGGTGCGGCCGAGTTGATGCGCCGCATGGCTCGGATGGTTGGAGAGGCTCAATTGTTGCCACTGACCGTGCAACGGTATTACGCCATCGATTTTCAGTCGGCCCACACCCAAGATGCATCGGAATCGCGCGATCAGGATGAAAAACAGGTGACTGCGACACAACAAAACCGATAGTTCGCTAATTGCGCTAGATTTACAGTGTTATGAGTCAGATTTGCAGCTTCTCTGCATGAACCTTCGATGAGCGTGTCCAACCTGTCGGTCTCCACCGTTTCGTTTGTGGTGGCTGGCGCACATCTGATGTCGGGCCTCCTTGGCGAGCGAGACGAACACCTTCGTCATATCGAAGACGAGTTTCCGAGTTGCGCAATTCATGTGCGCGGTAATGAGATCTCGATTACCGGAGCCGATGCCACTCTTGTGAGCAAGTTGTTTGAAGAATTGACCGAACTCTTGCAGCGCGGAGAGAATCTTGATCGCTCGGTAGTAATTCGCTCGATTGTGATGGTGCGAGCCAACCAGAGTCCAAGCCGTATTTTGACGGAAGAGATTTTGCGCACGAGTGGCGGGCGGGTAATTCGCGCCAAGACTGCTGGTCAACGCAGGTATGTCGAAGCCATTCGCGACAATGTGGTGACATTTGGTGTTGGGCCGGCCGGCACTGGAAAGAGCTGGCTAGCCGTGGCAATGGCCGTCGAGGCTTTGCAGACAAAGCGTGTACAGCGAATTATTTTGACGCGACCAGCAGTTGAGGCCGGTGAGCGATTGGGGTTTTTGCCAGGCGATCTCGCTGCAAAGATTGATCCGTATTTGCGGCCGCTATACGACGCACTGCACGACATGGTCGGTGCAGAACAAGCCAAGTTATTTTTAGAACGGCAAGTTGTAGAGGTTGCACCGCTGGCGTTTATGCGCGGTCGCACTCTCAACAATAGTTTTGTCATTTTGGATGAGGCCCAAAACACGACGCCCGAGCAGATGAAGATGTTTTTGACGCGTATCGGTTTCGGCACCAAGGTTGTCGTCACCGGTGACACAACTCAGGTAGACGTGCCTGATGGCCGAAGCGGACTCTTGGGTCTCGACCGTGTACTCACCGATATTCCCGACTTGGCGTTCGTCTATTTGGATGCCACCGACGTGGTGCGTCATCGAATCGTGGCAGACATTGTGGCTGCATACGAGAGTGTGACGAAAGCTCGCATCAATTCGGATACAAGCTGGAAAAAACGCGATGGCTGAGACTCGACCGGGCTCAAAGCGACCTCGCCGCACAGGCGGAGACGGCGACCCAGAGGTGTTCTGTGCCGACGAACAAACTGACGTAGAAATAGACCTTGCACGATGGCAGACATTGGCTCTCGACGTATTGGAAGCAGAAGGAGTACGCGGCGCGGCCGAACTCACTGTCGTCTTTGTTGATGAAGGCACCATGAAGCAACTCAACACGCAGTACATGGGTAGTTCGTATGCCACTGATGTGTTGTCGTTTCCGCTCGACGCAGTAGAAGCAACTCGCACGCCAGGGCCTGGTGCGTTGACCAAAGGTCCCGATAAGAACGAATTTGATATTGCCGATCTGCCGTTGCTGCTTGGCGACGTAGTCATTTGTCCGGCAGTTGCCATCAAGCAAGCGCCATCGCACGCTGGCTCTCATGACGACGAGATTGCGTTGTTGCTCGTGCATGGCATCTTGCATGTGCTCGGTAGTGACCATGACAATCCTGATGCCGCAACTGTGATGCACGCACTTGAGCGAAAACACTTGGAAGCATTTCACTGGCATCAAGCTGCGCCAGCAAATTTTCGTCACGTACCTGAGGTCACACAATGAACACGATTTTCGCTAAAGCACCTACAACATTGGATTATTGGATGTTGTTGGTCATTGTCATCTTGTTGTTCGTGATGATTTTTTTGTCGCTTGCCGAGATGAGCCTGTCGCAAATGACAAAACCCCGCGCTGCAGCATTGGCAGAAAAGGGAGTCAAGTCTGGCAAGGCATTGGTGCGACTAGCAGTACAGCCAGCAATGTGGGTCAACCCGCTACTTCTCTTGATCAACGTTTCACAAACAATTCAAGCAACGCTGACGGGAATCGTTGCAAATGATTTGTTTGGTCCAGCAGGAGTCGTGGTTGGTGTGGCATTGAATGTTGTTTTGTTTTTTGTGTTGGCAGAGGCTGTGCCAAAGACGTACGCACTGCTCAACCCAATCAAGGGTGCAACAATTACGGCGCGCCCGATCGAATTTGTTGTGCGCTTTTGGCCGCTTCGTGTTACTTCAGGTCTCTTGATACGTCTGACCAATGTGATCGTAAAAGGCAAAGGGCTCGCGCAAGGTCCATTTATAGGCGAACAAGAATTTTTGGGAATCGTAGAAGCTGCAGCCCACGACAGCGTGATTGAGCACGAAGAGCGCGAACTCATCGAATCAGTGATCGAGTTTGGCGACACGATGGTCCGAGAGATCATGGTTCCACGCCACGATGTGGTGTATCTTGACGATGACTTGACGGTCACCTTGGCATTGGACAAAGCAGTGGTCGAAGGCTTTAGCCGACTGCCTGTGTTTAGAAAAGACGATGACGAGGTTGATGACGTAGTCGGAATTGTGTATGTCAAGGATCTTGTTATTGCCGAACGATCGGGCAAAGGTTCTGAAGTGATTCGTGACCTAGTGCGTCCTGTTGAAGTGGTGCCAGAGACCAAACTCGTTGCCGATTTGATGCGAGGAATGCAGGCCAAGAAGTTTCATATGGTGATCGTGGCTGATGAGTACGGCAGTGTGACCGGACTAGCAACCCTGGAAGACTGTCTCGAAGAACTTGTAGGCGAAATCGTGGATGAGCATGACGACGAAGACGAATCTCTCAAGATCTTGCCCAATGGCGACTTGATTGTGGATGGCTCGATGTCGATTGGACGACTCAACGATGAGATCAAGATCAAGATTCCTGAAACCGAGTACGACACGATCGGCGGGTTTATCTTTGGAATGCTGGGTCGTGTGCCAGTCATTGGTGACTCTGTGGAGCATCAGGGATGGAAGTTTTCGACCGAGGAGTTGGATGGCCGACGAGTTCAGAAAGTGCGAGTAAGCACGATCACTGAATGACGGCTAGCGTCGCCTTCATGGAAATTTCACTAGAGGGCAAGGTTGCGCTGGTAACCGGCGCATCGCGTGGTATTGGTAAAGCAATTGCACGGTCATATGTAGAAGCAGGCGCAAAGGTGATGTTGATGTCGCGCAAGGAAGATGTGCTGCGCGCTGCGGCCGATGAGATCGGTGGCGACACAGCAATATTCGTCGGTAACGCTGGCGATATCGACACAGCAAAAGCATGCGTCGATGCAACTCTCAAGCGCTTCGGTGCTATTGACATTTTCGTGAACAATGCAGCGACCAATCCGTACGTAGGGCCGACGCTTGGCATCGACGCCGCTCGTTACGACAAGACTTTTCAGGTGAATTTGCGCGGACCATTGTTTTGGTGCCAAGCAGTATGGGAAGCGTGGATGATTGACCACCCAGGAGTGATTATCAACATTGCTTCGGTGGGAGGTTTGCGCGCTGAAGGAAACTTGGGTGTGTACAACCTGACAAAAGCAGCACTGATTCACTTGACCAAGCAACTGGCTGGAGAACTTGGTCTCACACGAGTTGTGGGTATTGCTCCAGGACTTGTTGAAACCGATTTTGCACAAATGCTCGTCGATAACTACGGCGATGCTCTTGCCAAGCGTTTGCCGACAAAACGACTTGGAGTGCCGCAAGACATTGCAAACTTGGCTACGTTCTTGGCCTCTGATCTTGCTAGTTGGATGACTGGCGAAACCTACTTGATCGACGGTGGCGCTGGAGTTTCGGCTGGGGGAATGTAGTCGCTCGCTAAGCGGTACAAGATTGGTCCACCGATTGCGAATGCAATACATCCAACGATGACTGAAGCCAAATACGGTGCACGCAGACCTTGGCTGTATGCAATTTGGCCACCGATAAGTGCGCCGATTGAAATAGAGCCCGTGCCGATAAGGCGATAAACGCTATTGACACGGCCGAACAATTCGCTCGGAATAATTCGTTGACGCAGTGAAACAGTGACGATATTCCAAGTTGTACTCGCAATCCCCATAACGCCAACTGCGATCGCGACCGACCAAATATGCGGCAAAAAGTAATAGACAAGGCCCAGAGTACTGAACACGCCAAGTGATGCAACGATAGAAATCGGTACGCCGAAGCGTTTGGAGATTCGGTCTCCGATGAATCCACCGATTATCGATCCGATCGCCATCAGTGAAAGTAAGAATCCGTAACCACGACCAGTGACGCCAAGTTCGTCGGCGGCATACTTAACAAAAATTGCATCACCAAACATTGTTGCCATATTGGTGATGCCAAGCATGATGGCCAATGTGCGTAGAAGTTTGTTGGACCACAACCACGAAAATCCTTCTACAAGGTCTCTTCGAAACGATTGTGAACCTATTTGGTTTTGAGTTTGAGTCGTTACGACAGAGGGAACGTGAATCGACGAGACCAACATTGCCGCTAGCGCGAATGATGCGGCATTGACGCCGAATGGAATGCCTACCGCTGCAACGAAAGCCAAAGCACCAAGTGGAAGTCCGATGAAACTGTTTGCTACAACCTCTGCTGTGTACAGACGTCCATTGGCCTTTTCGAGTAACTCTGGAGGAACAATTGCGGGAAGGAATGCTTGAGCCGACATGTCAAAAATAACTTCGCAACAACCGACACCGAGCAGAATCAACATAAATGACCAGATAGTCAGTGACCCCTGCCAGGCGCTGTAGCCAATAATCGAATAGAGCACAGCGCGGATCACGTTGACGGTGATCATTAAATACTTGCGATTGAAACGATCTATGTACACGCCAGCTGGAAGTGTGAGCACCAGCCATGGCAGGAACGAGGCAAATGATACGCCGGCGATGAGTCGGGCATCGCTCGTGAGCGAAAGAGCCAGGAGTGGTGCAGCAGCCTGTGCCATTCCGTCGCCAACATTAGAAATTGAAGTTGCCCCAAATTGTCGCCAATAGTTTCTTGGCAAACTCTGTGGAGATTGAGACATTATGCAGAGCCTAAGGCTTGGATGTCGACTTTTCCGAGGCTCGTTCGAGGGATTTCATTGACAACAATAATTTGTTGTGGGGCGCAAAATGCAGGAAGAGTTTGTTTGACGTGCTCGCGCAATTCTGTGCGCAGGGATTCAGAAGCGTAGAGAACTCCTTTGTCGTGTAGCACCACGTAGGCGACAACACGCTGACCCCACTGGGCATCGGTTACTCCACGAACAACGACTTGGCTCATTGCGGGGTGGGTAAGTAACGCGCTTTCTACTGCTGCAGGCCACACATTTTCGGCACCGGTGATGATCATGTCGGTACGCCGGCCAAAGACGTCAAGCAGTCCATCGGAATTGAGCGACCCGAGGTCGCCTGTTGCATACCATCCGTCATCCGACACACTCGAGGTGCCATCGCGGTAGCTTCTCATCAACATTGCGCAACGCAAATAGATTTCGTCGTCAACAATCTTGATCTCTACGCCGTCTAGTGGTTGGCCGTTATATACAACTCCGCCACCCGTTTCGGTTGTGCCGTAGGTTGTGACGACGTTGCTTGGCAAGTGTGTAGGTGCACTGCTGCCGCCCAACAGAATTGTTGCAAAGAGGGATGCATCAATGCGTGACAAAGCTGTCGCAACGAGTGATGTATGTGTAGCGGTTGTACTTGCTGCGTGAGTGACAGCCATTGGCTCAAATGATGCATGCAATGTTAAAGATGCACCCGTATGGAGTGCGCGCGTGATTACGGAAAATCCGCCTATGTGTGACACTGGAATGCATACGAGCCAGTGATTGGTGGCATTGAGTTGCAACCTTGCGGCGCTCGCGTGTGCAGCGGCAGTAAGCGATGTATGAGTATGAATCACACCCTTTGGAATACCGGTTGAGCCACTTGTTGCAATAACGAGTGCGTCGCCTGCTTCGAGATCTCTGCTATTTGCATAGTGAGACTCTGAACCATGTGAATCGATCACCTGGGTGGGGGCCATGGCGTCGAGAAGTAATTTTTGGGCGGCTGGAGGAAGGCGCTGGTCGATCGGTAGGACAGCATCACCGCTGTCCCACACACGTTGAACGGTTTCAACAAACAAAGAACCGGCAGGCATGTCGAGCGCAATGAGGCGAGCCATGTCAATAGGTTAGAGCCCAGTCGTGAGACAATAGACCTATGACAACTACACAACCAAGTGGCGTACAACTGTGGATTCTTGGAGCACGATTGCGAACACTTCCTGCTGCTGTGATGCCAGTAATGGTTGGTAGTGCATGTGCTGGCGCTTTTGAGGGAGACGGGAACAAGAGATGGGTGCTTGGGCTGCTGGCTTTGATTGTGAGCCTCGCGTTGCAAGTGGGTGTCAATTACGCAAACGACTACTCGGACGGAGTGCGGGGAACCGATTCAAGCCGCGTTGGACCATTGCGACTTGTTGGGTCTGGTTTGGTTGAGCCACGTGTTGTGAAGCGTGCTGCATTTGTCGCATTTGGAATCGCTGCAGTCGTTGGCTTAGTGATCGCGATCGCAACTTCATTGTGGTTAGTAGTCATCGGTGCAGCGTGTATTGGTGCTGGCTGGTTGTACACCGGTGGTCCAAAACCATATGGCTATATGGGTCTGGGTGAGCTGTTCGTATTTGTGTTTTTTGGTCTGATCGCCACGTGCGGCACCATGTTTGTCGTTGTCCAACATGTCACGGTGCTGTGTGTGTATGCGTCGGTAGCGGTTGGTTGCTTGGCGGTTGCTCTACTGGTGATCAATAACCTGCGCGATATTCCGGGTGATACCGAAGTTGGCAAAGTCACTCTTGCGGTGCGCCTGGGAGACAACAAGACGAGAACGCTATTTTACGCTCTCTTCGTTGCATGTGCTCTTGCAATCGTGATGTGTGGGATGAGTCGAGCCGGTGCGCTTGTCGGACTCGTCGGGCTTTTGGTTGCAGTCCCCGCACTTCGTACTGTGCGACGTGGGGCCGATGGGCGAGATCTCATTGCAGTATTGGCAACTACGGGAAAGACGCAGATGGCAACAGGAGTATTGCTGGCGTTGGGTGTATTGCTCTAAAAGGTCGTCAGCCAGGACGACACGATCTGTGCCGTTATTTGTGGTTGCTCGAGGTGCACGCTGTGGCCTGCACCATGCACAATTTCAAGAGTTGCATGAAGACCAATGAGTTCTTTCATGCGGCGGGCGTGTTGACAAAATGCGTCATCGTGAGCACCTGCAATCAGTAATACCGGCATGGTGAGCGTTGACAGTTTGTCCCACAAACTTCCTTGCGTGCCTGTGCCGCACATGCGCAAACTGTTTGCGAGCGATGTTGGCGAGTTGGTGCATCGCTGTGCAATGTCGGCTGTGTCTTGGGGCAATAAAGCAAACATCGGTTTTGAGAGCCACTCATGGATGAATTGTTGAGTACCGACTTGTTCGATATGCTCAGCTAACTCGTTGTCTAAAATTTTTCGATGTTGGCGAGAAACTGGATCGACAATGCCTGCCGTACCGCTGATCAGAACAAGACCTCGCACTGCTTGTGGATGCTGCACTGCTGTGTGCAAGCACATGCGCGCACCCATTGAGTAACCCAAGTAAATGGCGTTGCCACATGTTTGCTCAAGAGCATCAGCAGCCCCAGCAACGTCGGTGAGAATATGTTGTGATTCTCCGTGCAATGGGGCATCAACAGCGATTGCGCATAGGTCTGTTGAGTGAGCATTCAACTCGCTGATGAAAGGAAACATTGAAGACCGAGTTTGGGTGAACCCGTGCAAGAACACCATCCGCTGAACCGATGCACGGTTGCCGAGGGTTTCGTGTGCAAGCACGGCGTTCATGTAGCTTCGTTCAACTGTTCAGTAAGACGTTTGATTACGCGTTCAAACATCTCTACATCTTGAGCGCCAGGCACCGACCACTGATCATTGAAAATATATGTAGGAACGGCACTGATGCCATTTTCTGCGGCCATATGTAGCGACTCCTGCACGTCGTCACTACATTCGTCAGAGTTCAGAAATGCAGTTGCAACATCGACATCGATACCAACTTCGTGTGCACAATTGGCAAGCACACCAATGTCGGCGATGTCTTGACCATCGGTGAAGTATGCCTGCATGATTCGCTCTTTGAGCTGCGCCTGCACGATGTTGCCAAAGTCTCGTTCGGCCAAAACAAGAAGCCGATGGGCGAGCAGTGTGTTGGCGCGTAGAGCGATGTCCATATTGAAAATGATGTCGTCTTGTGCCGCGATGTTTGTCACATGATCGAGAATCTGTTGCGCCTTTTCGACACCGCCAAACTTCTTTGCATATGCCTCGATGACCGGTATTGATTGACCGATTGGGGCTGTTGGATCTAACTGGTAAGGCCTATACGAGACCTCGAGGTCAACCTCGACCCCTCTGGCTCGCAAGTTTGCAATTGCCTTGTCCAGTCGGCGTTTGCCGATATAGCACCACGGACAGATCACGTCGGAGAAGATAATGACGCGCATAGGTGCCACGATAGAGGGGATGGCTAGTACTTCTGCAATTACAGCGACTTTTTGCGCCACGCTCGTGGACGAGTGGATTCGCTGTGGAGTTGCGCACGCCGTTGTTGCCCCAGGGTCGCGGAGTACTCCGATGGCCCTGGCACTTGCATCGCGAAATGAATTGACCTTGCACATTTTCCATGACGAACGATCGGCATCGTTTGCAGCACTTGGAATTGGTTTGTCGTCGAGGGACAGCAAGTTGATGCCGGCAATATTGTTGTGCACATCGGGTACGGCAGCAGTCGAGTTTCATGCAGCAGTTGTAGAGGCTTGTCATGCATCGGTGCCGATGTTGGTGTGCACTGCAGATCGACCGCCAGAGCTGCAGGGCGTTGGTGCGCCACAGACTATTGATCAACAGAATTTGTATGGAGTTTCACCAAGGTTGTTTGTAGACGCCGGAGTTGCCGATGACGTTGATCAATTCACTTGGCGTGCATTAGCGCAGCGATTACTTCAAGCATCTGTTGGTGTTGATCCCGGGCCAGTGCATCTCAACATGCCGTTCAGAGAACCTCTCGTTGGTCAACCACTTGCACTACCTCCATCGATAGAGGTGTTGACAAGCCCAGTTCTGGGCGATGATCAACTGTTTGCTGTTGATGTGCTCGATGTGTTTGGGGCTGCCTGTGCAAAAGAGAACGGTGTGATTGTTGCAGGAAGTGGCATTGATGATCCTCGGTTGGTGCTCGAGTTGGCCCAGCGCCTGCAGTGGCCTGTGCTTGCAGACGGTCGAAGTGGGTGCAGGGTCCCAGCCAACAGCGCGCATGGTTCTACGGTCGTTGCATTTTCTGACATTGTGTTACGAGACGCAGATACCGCGAGAGGTTTGAAGCCAAGCATCGTTTTGCGGTTTGGCGAACCACCTGTTTCCAAGGTTGTCAATACCTGGATTCGTGAGAGTGGGTGTGAGTACCTTGCAGTGAGTGAGACGCAACAGTTGATTGACCCCGACCGACTAGTTGCAGCGCACCTCGTTGGGAAGGTCTCGCAAGTGTGTGCGCAACTGAACTCAAGCTTGGATGCTGCATCATTGAATCGTAAAGAGAATTCGTGGATACAAGGGTGGCGAGACGTAGAAGCAATTGCTGCGACGACACTTGCGAATTATTGGCATGAAGCAAGTGAGTTGTCTGAGCCACTAGTAGCGCGAACCGTTGTAGATGCAATGCAACTGCATTCGAACCTTGTTCTTTCGTCGAGCATGCCGGTTCGCGACGTCGAATGGTTTGGCGCGCCGAAAGACGGTTTGCGTGTGTTGTCAAATAGGGGCGTGAATGGAATTGACGGTGTCGTCTCGACGGCTGTTGGAGTGGCTATCGAGAGCAATCAGATGACAGCATTGTTGATCGGTGATATTGCGTTATTGCACGACACAAATGGCTTGCTCAATTTGCGAGATCGAAGTGTCGATCTCAAAATCGTTGTCGTCGACAATGGCGGTGGAGGAATTTTTAGTTTTCTTCCCCAAGCAACCAGCTTGAGCCCAGAGCGATTCGAGCAACTCTTTGGCACCCCGCACAATGTTGACATTGGGCAACTAGTTGGCGCGCATGGTTTGCCATGCACAGTGATATCTACGGTCGGCGAACTCCGACGCAATTTGGCACAATCGGGCACACAAGTACTGATCGTGAACACCGACCGTGAAAAGAATGTGTTAGATCACGAAGCAATTTATGCTGCCGTGGCAGGGGCGCTCAGGGGCGAATGATCGCAGCAAGCATTGCTTGCAATTTGGCCTGTGTCTCTGCAAGTTCCGACAACGGCTCACTATCGGCCACAATTCCTCCGCCTGCAAAGAGTCGTGCGGTCTTGCGGTCGGCACTGAACTCAGCGCAACGTATGGCAACTGCCCATGTTCCATTGCCGTAACGGTCTGTCCAACCCACTGCGCCGCCGTAACGACCTCGAGACATTCCTTCCACTTCGGCAATGAGTTGTAGTGCCGCGTCACGTGGATGCCCACCAAGTGCCGGAGTTGGAGACAACGCGTACACCGCGTCCAGAATGTGCAAAAACGGCTCTGACAGTCTTCCTGACATGTGGGTACCTAAGTGCTGCACATTGGCTACTGCAACAATGCTCGCCTCTGGCTCCCAGTCGAGATACGAACACCAAGGCAACAGAGTGTCATGGACCGCATCGATAACCACACGATGCTCGATCTGATTTTTGGTCGAGGAAAGCAAAGACTCTGCCAGTTGCGCATCGATGGTTGGGTCTCCTGTGCGAGCAGATGTGCCAGCAAGCGGATGGCTTGATACTTCGCCGTTGGCGATGGAGACAAGCAGTTCGGGTGATGCTCCAACGAGTCCGTCAATCGAATACCGATAACTCGATCCGAACGATGCGCGCAAGCGTAGAAGCACTGAATGCACATCGATGGGCTTATCGGAGGCAACGAATACATCGCGCGCTATGACGGCCTTGGTGATCGTTCCGTTGCGCACAGCATCGCGTGCGCAAGTGACTGCATGTAAATATGTATTGACGTCGACTCCAGGTGTCACGGTAAACGACGAAGATGATGCCACTGGAACCTGATGCGCACTCAGATCAACGTTGACAGTATTGACGGCATCATCGATGGTCGTGACCCAACACCTGCCGTCTTGTGCTTTGCAGACCAACATCGAGGGCAAAACAAAATCGTGCGGTTGTCGTGAATCAAACGGTATTGCTCCGAACAGAATCGGGCCACTCCCTGGAGCACTGACTTCGTCGACGATTTCGATCTGCTCAAGAAATGATTTTGCCTCGTGAGATGGCATCCTTGCTGCCACTCCTCGCGTCGCAAAGCCAAAGCCATCGCGCACAAAGAGCATGCCGTCTCCACGCGCAATGGCATTGAGATCTATCTCGAGTGCTTCGGCTTCGCCGACCAGTCGCGTTGTGGCGCGCATCGTTATGCCCGCGTAGCGAGTAGTAGTTGCGTAAGCCCAAAAGAGAGTTGATGATGTTCGACATGTGTGAACCCGTTGTTGGACAACATGTTGACCATCTCGGTGGACGAAGGCAGGTATGCAACACTTTTTGGCAAATAGTTGTAGGCAGCACGATTGGAAAGCAGACCACCGATGCGTGGAACAATCTTGCCGAAGTAGATGTTGTTGCCCCACTTGATGAAAGGGTTTGTGGGAATGCCAACGTCGAGTAGGGCAATACGACCGCCAACTCTTGTGACACGCGAGAGTTCAGCGAAAAATATGTTGAGATCAAGCAAATTTCGAAGTGCAAATCCGCACGTGACGCCATCGACAGATTTGTCGGCACACGGGAGGTGCAAAATATCGGTTTGGGTTCTAGGTGCATTGCTGCGGTCGGCAATCAGCATTCCTAACGAGAGATCCATGGAAAGCGGTTGGTATCCGGCATTTCTCAGATCAATACACATGTCACCCGTGCCGCTGGCCAAGTCGAGGATCAGGCTGCCGGCAGGAAGTGCAAGGCTACGAATAGCTTTGCGCCTCCAACGCACATCCAGGCGAAAGGTCATGATCCGATTGACGAGGTCGTATCGCGGCGCGATTGCGTCGAACATGCTGCGAACTGCTTGCACTTTGGCTTCCCCTTGGGGCAATTCAACAGAATCCCATGCATTTGTCACAGAGTTCAGGCTACGACCAGAAGCCGACTCGTAGCAATCCGTCGTTATAGGGCAAACTTTATGAATGATTGATTTTTCTTTTCCGCCAGAAGTTGAAAAGGTTCGCTTACAAGTACGTGACTTTATGGACACGGTTGTGAGACCCCAATGGGAAGCAATTGATCAAAACGATCGATCGCAAGTCATCAAAACAATTGTCAGCTTGCGTAAAGTTGCGCGCGAAGACCGCAAGTTGTGGTTGCCACATATGCCTGTCGAGTGGGGTGGAATGGGGCTTGGTCCTACCGCAATGGCTGCTGTTTCGGCCGAAGCAGCCAAAGTGAGTATTGGTCCGTTTGTGCTCAATGCACAAGCACCAGACGAAGGCAATCAACACACACTGTTGCATTGGGCAACACCAGAGCAAAAAGAAAAGTATTTGCGTCCACTGTGCGACGGAACGGCGCGTTCGTGTTTTGCAATGACCGAACCTGAGGTTGCAGGTAGTGACCCGACGCTCATTAAAACATTTGCCTATCAAGACGGCGACGAATGGGTGATCAATGGTCACAAATGGTTTATCTCTGGGGCTCGGGGTGCACAGTTCGCGCTCTTGGTTGCGCGCACAGAGCAAGACCCGGATCTACCTCAGGCCGCAAACTCGTGTTTCATCGTCGATATTCCGAGCGAGGGATGGAACGTGGTGCGTGACATCGAAACGATGTCTGGCGGACACAATCATTGCGAGATCGAGATCAAAGATTTGCGTGTGCCGGCGAGCAGCATGCTTGGCGGGCGAGGTCAGGGTCATCTTCTTGGGCAGTATCGGCTCGGACCAGCGCGGCTTGCACACTGCATGCGCTGGATAGGTCAGGCTGAAACTGCTCTTGACATGATGGTTGCTCGCTCACTCGAGCGATATTCGCACGGCTCGGTCTTGGCAGAAAAACAGGGAATTCAGTGGTTGATTGCCGACTCTGCGATGGAGTTGTACCAGTGCAAACTGATGGTCTTGCACGCCGCGTACAAGATCGAGCACGGACTCGAGTTCACGAGCGAAGTCTCGATGGCCAAGCATTTTGTTGCCAATAGTTTGTGGAAAATCGTTGACCGCGCGATTCAGGTGCACGGTGCTCTTGGGTATTCGACTGATACACCACTGGCCGGCATGTTGCTGCAGGCACGATGGAGCCGATTTGCCGATGGTGCAGACGAAATTCATCAAATGCGTATTGCACAACGGACGATCGCGGCGTATAAAGATCATGGGTCTACAAAGAAGGCGACGGGGGACTTACCTTTATGACAAAACAGCACATCACATTCGGAGTGTTCATTCCACAAGGTTGGAAGATGGAGCTCGTCAAGATTCCAACGGCCTCAGAAAAATGGCAAGCGTCGGTAGATATTGCGTTGCGCGCAGAAAAACTGGGATTTGATTCAATTTGGGTCTACGACCATTTTCACAACGTGCCTCGTCCTGCTCACGAGACAGTTTTTGAATGTTGGACGGTGATGGCTGCAATCAGTCAGTTGACAACAAAGATTCGTCTCGGACAGATGGTTGGTTGCGCTCTGTACCGACCCCCAACGTTGCTCGCCAAGATCACATCAACTCTGGATGTGATTTCTGGTGGTCGCCTCGACTGGGGAATTGGTGCTGGGTGGTATGAAAACGAATTTAGAAGTTACGGCTATGAATTTCCTGTGCCGAAAGATCGCATTGGAATGTTGCGCGAGACAGTAGAGATCGTCAAGATGATGTGGACACAAGAAGAGACCACATATGAGGGCAAGTATTTCCAAGCCTCTCGTGCCAATTGTGATCCGAAGCCATTGCAAAACCCCCGTCCACCTATTTGGATTGGTGGTGGAGGAGAACAACTGACCTTGCGAGTTGTTGCTCAGCACGCCGACTATTCAAACTTTGGCGGATCACCAACAGCCTTTGCCCGAAAAGTAGAGATCTTGAAAGGTCATTGTGCAAATGTTGGACGAGATCCGGATGAGATTGGCAAAACCATTTCGGGCGAGATTTTGATTCGAGACACCGAGCAAGAATGTCGCGATTTTCAGATTGCAAGTGGTCGCGGAGATCAGTTTGAAACATGGCAAGAATCAAACATTGTTGGAACGCCGGATCAAGTGGCGCACAAGATTGCCGAGTACATCAAAGTTGGATGCACCGGATTCATCCCGTGGTGTGTTGACTACCCAAGCACACAAACGATGGACGAATTTGCCAAAATAATGGCTACCTATCGCTAGTAGTAGTAGCGAAAGATCAACTCAGCAACGCACGAAGGTTTGGTTGCACCCTCGACTTCGAAAGTTGTCTCAACAACAACTTGAGCGCCGCCCGCAATGTCGTCGACAGATACAAGCTTGGCGCCGGCACGAAGTTTTGATCCAACTGGTACAGGGGCCATGAAACGAATTTTGTTTGCACCGTAGTTGACGCCCATCTTGACGCCTTCATGACGCCAAATGCCCCCCATCAATACTGGTGCGAGTGACAACGTGAGATAGCCGTGAGCGATAGTTTGACCGAATGGACCGGTCTTGGCCTTTTCAACATCGAGGTGAATCCATTGGTGATCGCCAGTTGCATCGGCAAACTTCTGCACTTGTTCTTGAGTGATAGTGAGGTAGTCGCTGTAGCCGAGATGTTTTCCAACATGGGCTACGAGTTCTTCGTGGTTCTTGATGATTGTGGTCATGAACGAAGTTTAGCGATACCAGATGCGTTGGTGTTCACGGGACTGCGTATGCAACAAAAGTGCAATCACTGCGATGTCAAAAGCAACACTGACAGCAGAACCGCCAAATACGCGACCGGTGACGTAGTCGGTCAGTCGCACAGGACCCGACGTCCCGCTGTTGTTTGAGAACGCTTGTACGGCGAAAAAACGAAGGACGATCGGAGAGACAGCGGCAGCGATGCCGAGCTTGTAACCAATCTTGCGCTCGTTTGCCATGAGAAAGCCGCCAAGTGCATAGAGAGCCACCGATACAAGGCCAACAACTACACCGAACGAGTAGCGATAGCGCAGGTATCCGAGGTGTCCGGTTTCGTCGAGCACACTCATCAATGCGAAGAATCCATCGAAATACAGCAGCCAGGTGGCAATCTGCAGCGTTTGCGGTTGCATGCGGTCAAACCATTTCTTTGGGTCAATGCTGTACATGATTGCAGTATGGCAGCCATGAGGGCCAAGTACACGCATGATCTACTCGTAGCCTGTACTTGATGCGATCTGGATTTGTCTCTTTTGTTGGTCGGCCGAATGTGGGTAAGTCAACATTGCTGAATGCGATCTGTGGCAAAAAGGTCAGCATCGTTTCCGATAAGCCACAAACCACAAGAAATCGAATTCGTGGCGTTCTCACAACTGCTGAGACCCAACTTATTTTTGTGGACACTCCAGGTATCCACAAGGCAGTCAGCGCTCTAGGCGAGCGCGTCAATGCAACTGCAATCGAATCGACCAAAGACGTTGACGTGGTGTGTCTCGTTATCGATGCAACACAAACATTTGGAACCGGTGATAAATATGTCAGTAATCACATCGACATGTCAAAGGCTGTGGTGATCTTGAACAAGATCGACCGAGCCGAACCCGCCAAGATTCTTAAACAATTGCAGGCGTTGTCGTCACTTGGCGCAGCCGAGTATTTTCCTATCAGTGCCAAGACAGGTGATGGCGTTGCGGAATTGACTGCATATTTGGCAACTCGCATGCCAGAAGGTGAATTGTTGTATCCAGCCGAGATGATCACCGAGACACCAGACAGTGTGTGGATTGCCGAGTTGGTTCGTGAACAGTTGCTTGAAAACACCCATGAAGAACTTCCATATTCAATTGCAACTCGAGTCACCGAATACGAGCCTCCCAGAATTCGTTGCGAGATCGTTGTCGAGCGTGAAAGCCAAAAGGGAATGGTCATTGGCAAGAATGGTGCAATGCTGAAAATCGTTGGCACCAATGTGAGACGACAACTGCCATCGGGAACATTTCTCGAGCTTGCGGTGGTCGTTGATAAAAATTGGCAACAACGCCCAGAGCGCGTGGAGCGATTGGGCTACTAAAAACTCAACGGGTGAGATACACGCGTTCTTATTGCTCACTAATGAGCAGCGAATAATCGTCATACGTAACGGGCACTCCACTGGCAACTGAGTCGCCGCGGCCGCGCGGAACAGAAATAAGTTTGCCTTCCACGCTAAACAGAACCTGACCCACGCCAGGTCGACTTGTCAGCGTGAGAACGATTTGGGCGATAGCCAATTTTTGATCCAGTCCAGAAAGCGAATCCAGAAATGCTCGTGTGGCGTCAACGCGCGCAACACCTCGTATCACGTCAACTGTCGCTGCAAAGCTCGCAGGCAGTGCAGACCGCAGGCCCACGTACTCTGGGCTGCTATTTGGCCCTTCAACCAATGAAGACAACGCCTGGGCGGGTGAGGCAGGGCTGGCAACATTGCGTTGGACTCTGGTGATCTTGAGGTTGGAGATGAAAAACAAGTCGATGGGTTCAGAAACCGCGATAGGCGCTGTGTCGTCGCTTGGGGAGAGTGCAAGTGTCGTCGTGGTCTCGGGAATGGTTGTTTGTGGTTCGTTGAGCCCAAACGGAATATCGGACGGAGCTACTTTTTGATATGAGCCGTCGCTCGGAACAGCACACGACGAGACGAACAGGACGACAAAAAGAATGGCGCAAGAAAAGACATGTAATTTGCGCTGATACAAGCTGTCGTGACGTTTCATAGCGATGCCATTCTTTTGATGGTGACCACGAACTTCGCACCTCCTGTTGGCGAGTCCTCGACATGGGCTGTGCCCCCGAGTGCGCGTGCGTGTTCCTGCACAATCGCTAAGCCGAGTCCGCTACCGGTCGACATTCGGGCTGCAGTTCCGCGTGCAAAGCGCTCAAAGATGCGATGGCGTTCGCTGAGTGCAATACCTTGACCGGAATCCTCGACACTGAGCACAAAGAATTCGGCATTCTTGCCAAGGTTTACGAGCTTCGCACCACCACCGTGGTCGCGCGCATTCTCGAGCAGGTTGACCAGGATCCGCTCGATACGTCTGCGGTCGACAAGTGTTTCGTCGTCGGGTAGGCCAGTATTGCCAACTTCGCCAATTCCGGTACGCAGAGGTATCGATTGAACAAAGGGAATACCATCAAAGGCGTATCGCGACATGATGCGCTTGATCAAGTCGCCCATGTGCACGCTTTCAAGATTATTTTCACTCGCGCCTGCATCCAGTCGAGAGAGTTCGAGCAAATCTATGACGGTTCTGTCAAAACGTTTGACTTGTGACGAAAGAATATCGATGGCTTCTTTGTTGCGGTCAGAGAATTCGTCGCGCTTCGAAACGAGTACGGCGACTGCAGCACCGAGTGCGGTGACGGGAGATCGCAATTCGTGACTCACGTCGCTTGCAAAACGCTGTTCTCGCTCAATTCGAGATTGCACTGCATCAGCCATGTCGTTGAATGATGTCACCAGCCGTTCGAGATCAGGATCGGTTTCAACATCGAGTCTGGTGTCGAGTCCACCAGTTGCAATTTCGTCTGCGGCGACGGTTACTCGCCTCAGTGGTCGCAACACGCTTCTGCTCGTGGTCAATCCCAGAATTGCGGCGGCGATGGTGATCAGAATTACTCCGATCAGCAGTGTGGTTTGAATAGTGCCAAGCGTTGTTGCTACATCACCGAGCGGAAACGCTTCGAAGTATTGAGCGCGAACAGAAGGTATTGAGACACCTATTGCCTCGTAGGGCTCCGAGTTAAAAGTAAATCTCTGTCTGCCCGTAGAGCCTTGCAAAGTCTTGCGAACGAGTTCGCTCGGCAAGTTTGACTGCGTAAATTTGAGCGGCTCTTGTGCGTAAAAGAATTCGCTGTCAAACTCTGTCGCGTCAAGGTGCAACACCGCATACCCTCCTCGTTCGCTGCGGATGTTTGCAATGAGTTGATCTACATCGCTTGGGTTCTCGGCAAACAGTGTGCGAACTAGCTGTGCATTGTTAAATGCCTGACGCTTTGCTACTTCGCTGCGCTGACTCAGCAAATATGAACGCGTGCTCGCGAAGGTGACAACGCTCAAGGCAAGTGCTGCAGCCAAGGCTCCGAAACTAAAAAACAAAACCATTCGACCACGAAGTCCGAAGAGACTTGGAAAGAGCGGCTTAGCTTTCACTCCATAAGCATGGCACCAAGAGGGGGAGATCCGAACCGGTGGGGATCAAGGGGGAGCATGATCGCCCACCAGTTCGATATATGCAGTGTCGTGGATTGATTTGACGCATTGGCGCGAATTTTGTGCGATTTTGGTAACAATTTGCCAACTTGAGGCAGACTGCACGGATGCATTCATTGCTCTTTATCGAAGATGATGCGGCGATCAGAACGGCTTTGCGACTGGCACTCGAGGATGAGGGTTATGTGGTGGTGGAGGCCAAGGATGGGGCAGATGGAGTCCAGAAATTTCTGGAGATGACTCCAGATCTGGTTTTGCTCGATCTGCGACTGCCCGACATTTCGGGTTTTGAGGTATGCCGGCAGTTGAGACATCTCTCAATCGTTCCGATCATTATGGTGACTGCACAAACCGACACTCACGACTTGGTTGCAGGGCTCGAAGCTGGTGCAGATGACTATGTGACTAAGCCCGTCGTAGCAAAAGAATTGGCAGCACGCATCCGTGCAGCGCTACGGCGCACTCACTTGGTTGAAACTAGTGGAGCCGTTGATTCAATAACTATCTGGAGATTTGGAGACGTTGAACTCAATCGTGAACTGAGCGTCGTGTCGAAGGCTGGAAAAGAATTGAGCCTCACCAAAACGGAATTTAGTTTGCTCTGCGAATTTGCTGATCATCCAGGAATGGTGATGTCTCGCGATCAGTTATTAGAGCGAGTATGGGGTTATGAATATCTTGGCGACTCGCGATTGGTGGATGCTCACATTCGTCGATTGCGAGTAAAGATCGAAGACCAACCAGAAAATCCGACGATTATTCAAACCGTGCACGGCATGGGTTACAGGCTGATCGCTAAGTAAGGCTGCGCAAGAAAGATTCTGCTTCTTCTCTGTCAACTGTTCGTGGCATTGGGGGCAATGTTGCCACGATTGTTTTGCCGTAACCCTTTGTTGCGAGTCGTGGATCGAGGATAGCCACGACTCCGCGATCGGTCTGAGTACGAATGAGCCGACCAGATGCTTGAGATAACTGAGTGGCAGCGATTGGAATGTCGATCTCGCTGAAAAAATGGCGACCGATCACATCGCGCCGAGCGCTCAGCAGCGGGTCGTCGGGCCGAGGAAAAGGAATCTTGTCAATGATCACGAGGCTGAGTGTGCGACCAGGCACATCAACGCCTTGGAAGAAACCAGCAGTTGCAAAGAGGCACGATGACTCTTCTTGGCTGAATGCATTGATGAGCGCCATCTTTGGTAGATCGTCCTGTCGCAAGATGGTGAACGGAAGTCGCTGAGACATTTCATCTGCTGCGAGATTCAGAGCGCGGTAGGTCGTGAATAGTGCGAGTGTTCGTCCGCCTGCTGCCGAGATGAGTCGTTCAATCTCGTCGTGCAGTGCATTATCTCGCAATGGGCTGTTTGGCTCGGGCAAATGCTTGGCGCAGTACAACAGACTTTGCTCATAATCGAATGGGCTACCGACATCAATGACGTCTACCGAACTTTCTTCGAGACCAATGCGGTTTGGCAGGGAGAGTGGAATCGTTGCGCTGGTCAATATTGCGGTTCGTTGGTTCCAAACATTTTCGATCAATGATGGACCTACATCGAGTGGAGCAATCTCCAATACAGGACGGTCTCGAGAACCACTCACGAATGCAACGCGTCCATTGAGCGCCATCAAGCAGATATCGATTGATTCGATAAGTCTTGTCGACAACGTTTGTGCCCGAAGCGCGCGTTGTTTTACCGACTCATCTTTGCTGCTGATGGTGCGCAGGGTTTCCAGTGCAGAGTCAACCTTGAGTCTGAGCTTGATCAATTCATTCTGGATGTCATCTGGAAGAGGTGTCGGAAGTCTCTTATCGACGTGTGGGGAAAGGAGCGCATGGAGATCGTTTGCGATCTGATTGAGAGAACCACTCATGGCGTCATCGCGGATGATGGATCGCATTGATGAGGCAACAGCGTTCACTCGACCTGGTCCAATTTCGGTGCTCACTGATGCACTAATGACATCTTCAAGTTGGTGCGCTTCATCAAAGACAACAACTTCGTGTTCTGGCAACAATGCGCCGCCGGTCGCGATATGTAAACCGTAAATATGCGTATTGACCACAATGACGTCGGCAACTGCTGCCTTGTCACGTGCACGCTCGGTGAAACATCTCGAGCCTGCAGGACATCGTGTCGCTCCTGGACATTCATCGCTCCCAACACTGACCATGCGCCATGCTTGATCGCTCGGACTCCAGGTGAGATCTCCTTGGTCGCCAGTGTCTGTTTCGCTAGCCCAATCGGTGAGGCGTTGCACTTCTTTAGTGATCTTGACTGGCACCGATTCGAGATCAAGTTTTGCTTGCTTGGGCGCGCAAACTTCATCGACACGTTGCGCACAGATGTAGTTGCTTCGCCCCTTGAGCACCGCCCACGAAATGTGGCGGTTGAGTGCCTTGCCCAATACTTCTGTAAGCAGTGGCAGATCGTTTGCGGCGAGTTGGTCTTGTAGGGCTTTGGTGTACGTGGAGACAACAATGCGCTTGCCAGAAGCGATGAGTGGAACAAGATACCCAAGGGTCTTGCCCGTACCTGTTCCGGCTTGCACGATGAGATGACGATTCTTCTCGACTGCAATGGCGATCGCTGCGGCCATCTCGTTTTGTCCCTGACGCTCTTCAACTTGTGGAAGAGCCGACGTCACTTGGTGAAGCAGTGCGAGTGTGTCTCGCTGAATTTGTTTGTCACTCACTTGTGTAAGAGCGCCAATGCTGAATCGAATTCTTTTGCATCGAGGTCTGGCCAGGAGCGTTCGGTGAAAAACACCTGAGCGTTTGCAATCTGCCACAACATAAAGTTAGAAATACGGCTTTCGCCAGATGTGCGTATGAGCAGATCCACATTTGGCAGTTCGGGACTGTAGAGGTGCGATTGCACGGCTTCTTGGGTAATCGGTTCGCTTGCACTGATGCAGAGTTGTGCAGCGCGCAAAAGTTCGGCTCTGCTTCCATAGTCGAAGGCAACGGTGAGAACCATGCCGGTGTTCGACGCTGTATCAGCAATGGCTTGTCGAATTGCCCGCTGCACGAATGCGGGAGTGCGTGCACCTGCCTCGTTAAATGGTCGACCAATCCAATTGATTCGGACATTGTTGGCGTTGAGCTCTTCGACACGACCGAAAAGGCGCTTGTGTAGCGACAGAATATGGCGAACCTCGGCTTTCGGTCGCACCCAATTCTCGGTCGAGAATCCAAAAACGGTGAGATAGGAAACACCTCGTGCGCAAGCAATTCGAACTACTTCGGCCAAATTCTCTTCGCCTGCAGTGTGACCTGCGGTGCGGGGCAAGCCGCGCCGCCTTGCCCAGCGACCATTGCCATCCATGATGCAGGCCACATGGAGTCCGGTAGCAGGAAGAGTCGCATTCATTGGAAGCACCATCGTAAGGCTTCATGCGACAATAGAGGGATGGCCAAGAGACCTGCGAGCACACCTGCTGCCCAGACAGAGAATTCAGGTGGCCTCGCGCATGTGCTGGTGTGTGGTGGCACAACGTTTGAGTGGTCAGATGCAAGTGCCCAAGGGTGGAAGTCTCAACTTGACACTCTTGTCGCATCGGTACACGAGTCTGGGGCTAGGTGGATGACGGTTTGTCCTTACGCAGGCGACGCAGGGTTGGAAGACATCATTGCGACAAAAGTGTTGCAAGCATGCGGTGGTCAACGAGTCGGAAACAGGATTTCGTTTATAGCCCAAGATGGCTTGGTAGTTGTCGTCGACATGTGTGCCGATGGTCGCGAAAGATTTGCAAGATCTGTTGCTTGGCTCAAAGCAAAAAACTTAGATGAAGCAAAATTGCGCGCAGCAATGCTTCCGCCAGGGTTCGCTGATCCCGATTTGATTCTCATATTTGGATCTCCAACACGGATTCCGCCCAGTTTGATGTGGGAGTTGAGCTATAGCGAATTGGTTTTCTTAGATGTGTCGTGGCGTAAATGCAATGTCGAACATGTGCAGATGGCCATCGATGACTTTCAACGCAGAGACAGACGTTTTGGTGGCGTCGATTCGTGAGTTTGTATAGCGACAAGGGTGTGGTGCTTCGCACCTACAAACTGGGCGAGGCCGATCGCATCGTGGTGATCATGACGCAGAATCACGGCAAAGTGCGCGCCGTCGCAAAGGGTATTCGTAAAACAAAATCAAAAATTGGTGCGCGACTTGAAGTGCTCAGCCATGTCGAGGTGTTGTTGTATAAAGGCAAAGAACTCGACATCGTTAATCAGGTCGAACTTATTGAATCGTCTGCACCATTGCACGCCGACTTAGATCGACTCACTCAAGGGCTCTCGATGTTGGAGGCTGTCGACATGATTGCCGATGACCGCCAACCTTCGCCGCACCTTTACCGGATGCTCGTTGGAGCACTCAATGCGCTCGCGCACCAAGCATCGCCATTGGTGCTTGCTGCGTTTTATTGGAAACTGCTTGCCGCAGAAGGCGTGTGCCCACAAATGGAACGGTGTGTTTCGTGCAATTCGACAGGCCCGCTCGTTGCATTCGACATGATCCAAGGGGGAGTTCAGTGCAAAGAGTGCAGGACTGGTGTATCGATCAGTGCTCGTGCGATCGAACTTTTGCAACAGGTTTTAGGCGGACAACTCAATTTTGCGCTGGCTCAAGATGCATCTCCTGCAACAGCCGAGATCACTCACTTGGCAACGCACTCGATGGAACACCATATTGAACGGCGACTTCGTTCGGTGGCGATGTTTGAGCGGGGTTAACGCGCGCGACTAACGCGGGTGCCTATTGCGCGTACCTCTTTTGCGAACTGTCGCGTTGTAGTCTGTATCAATGCCTGCAGCCGATCTTGAACAGATAGTCAACCTCTGTAAGCGTCGAGGTTTCGTCTATCCGAGCGCAGAAATTTATGGCGGTTTTCGATCTTCTTACGACTACGGCCCGCTGGGTTCTTTGATGCTTCGCAACGTAAAAGATGCGTGGGTTCGAGCAATGGTGCAAGAGCGCGACGATGTGATGTTGATCGACGCCGCAATCTTGGGCCCACATGCGGTGTTTGAAGCGAGCGGGCACTTGGCCAACTTCAGTGATCCATTGGTCGATTGCACCGTGTGCAAAAAGCGCTTTCGAGAAGATCAGCTTGATGATCGCGATTGCCCACAGAAGATGAAGGGCTGCTCCTTTACCGAGGCGCGTGCTTTCAACCTGATGTTCAAGACACATGCTGGTCCGGTTGAAGGCGAAGGCACCGATGTGTATATGCGCCCAGAGACCGCCCAAGGTATGTTTGTCAACTTTGCAAATGTGTTGCAGACTTCACGACGCAAACCACCGTTTGGTATTGCTCAAGTCGGCAAATCATTTCGCAATGAGATAACCCCTGGCAACTTCATTTTTCGCACTCGCGAGTTTGAGCAAATGGAAATGGAATATTTCGTTCCTCCAGCAGAAAGCAATAAGTGGTACGAGTACTGGTGCACCGAGCGCATGAATTGGTATATCGAGTACGGCATTCCTGCTGACATGCTCCGTTTGCGCGCTCACGCAACAGACGAACTTGCGCATTATTCGGTTGGCACGAGCGATATCGAGTTCAAGTTTCCGTGGGGTTGGGGCGAACTTGAAGGTATTGCACAACGCACCGATTTTGATCTCAAGCGTCATGCCGAGTTTTCGAAACAGAAACTTGACTATTTCGATCAAGCAACCAACGAGCGATACGTTCCGTTTGTAGTCGAGCCAGCAGCGGGCGCTAACCGCACAATGGCCGCGTTCTTATTGGCTGCCTACGACGAAGATGTGATCAATGATGAGCCGCGCACAGTTCTTCGGTTGCATCCGCGTTTAGCGCCGTATCAAGTAGCCGTGTTGCCTTTGTCTAAGAAAGAGACTCTGATGCCTCTCGCAAAAGAGATTTACTCAAAACTGGCAAAGCGATACATGTGTGAGTTTGACGAAACTCAGGCCATCGGTCGCAGATATAGGCGTCAAGATGAGATCGGCACGCCGTATTGCGTAACAGTTGATTTTGATTCACTTGAAGATGGTGCCGTTACCATTCGCGAGCGCGACACCACCGCTCAGGAGCGTGTAGCGATTAGCGATCTCGAGAATGTTTTGCGCACAAAAATTGGTTTTTAGTTACTCTCATTTACATATACCTAACGAAAAGGACAGAAACATGAGCAAAGTGGCAATAGCAGTAAAAATTCGAGTCAAGGCCGGTCAACGCGATGCAATGACGGCCGCCGTGCAGCCGGGTATTGCAACAGCTCAAGGTGAAGCCGGCACATTGACATACTTGTTTCATCACGACCTTGTGGATGAGAACGTTGTGTGGTTTTATGAATTGTATGAAGACGATGCATCGGCAAAAGTACATTCGAGCAGTGCCGCATTTGCAACATGGTCGAAGTCACTCGCTCCTTTCGTCGATGGAACCCCTGAGATGTCATTCTTGAAGCCTGTAGGCGGCAAGGGTCTATAGAAGTTGTATCTCACCAAGATTCTTGACCGTCATCGATTGGCGGCGCGTCAAGATTCTCGAGATTTGGATCAGTTGATTGCCCAGGCCAAAACAGTGGCTGTTGCTCGTGGCTTCACGCATCGTTTGCGCGTTGATTCTGTGCGCCAATTGGCAGTGATTGCCGAAATCAAGCGGCGTTCTCCCTCGAAAGGTGTACTGAGTGCAGCGTTGATTGCTCAAGACTTGGCTCAGCAATACGAGTCAGGTGGCGCGAGTTGCCTTTCAGTACTGACCGATGCCGAATCGTTTGGCGGCTCTGAGGCCGACCTCATCGATGCCAGAGGCGCAGTTGATTGCCCAGTGTTGCGCAAAGATTTCACTGTTTCGCTCAACGATGTGTGTGACGCACGCATTATGGGCGCAGATTGCGTATTGCTCATTGCCGCCGCTCTCGACCAGCACGAGTTGTTGTCGTTTCATCAGTTGGCCCTCGAGATCGGACTCGATGTTTTGGTCGAGACCCACGACGAAGCCGAGGTTGAGCGAGCACTCGAAATAGGGGCAACATTGATTGGGGTCAATCAACGAGACTTGGTGACTTTTGAAGTTGATCATGAGCGAGCAGTACGCATGGCTTGTCTGATTCCAGATCATGTGCTGAAAGTGGCAGAGTCTGGCGTGCGAGGTGCAAGTGATGCGCAGTCGTTACGGGATGCAGGCTATGACGCCGTACTGGTGGGAGAGAGCCTCGTAACAAGCGCCGATCCAGCCCTTGCTATCAAATCGCTTCGTGTGAGATCTCAAGAGAACTAGCGTCTGAGTTTGTGTTCGTCAAAATTTGCGGAATCACCAATGAGCAAGATGCATTATTGGCGGTTGCGCTTGGAGCTGATGCACTGGGCTTCGTGTTTGCACCATCGCCCCGACAGGTAGCACCAAGCAAAGTTCGCGAGATCGTGCGTCGCTTACCGTCTGAAATTGTGACGGTAGGAGTGTTTCGCGATGAGTTGCCAAAGCGTATTGGTGACATCATGCAAGAGGCACATTTGCAGGGAGCACAATTGCATGGCCATGAGTCGCTTCTGATTACTGCTGAAGTTTCGGATGCTGCGCGCTTTTCGATCAAATCAGTTGTCGCTGGTTCACCAGATGCGGCGCGCGCAGACCAATTTGTTTGTGATGCAATTTTGGTTGACGGTCTTCGACCTGGATCTGGAGAGGTTTTTGAGTGGAGCTTGATGAACGAGATTCCGCTCGGTTTGCGCCTCATACTTTCAGGAGGCTTGACTCCTGACAATGTTGCGCAAGGCATCGAACGAGTGCGTCCATGGGGCGTAGACGTGTCGAGTGGGGTTGAAAAGAGTCACGGGTTGAAAGACCCAGTAAAAATGCGTCAGTTCATTGCGCATGCACGCGCTGCAGCCCGAGACTTAGGGGATGTCGAAGAGTAGATTTGTAGAGATGTTGCAAGACCCAAGTATCGACGGACGCTTTGGAGAGTTTGGCGGACGCTATGTTCCCGAGACACTTGTGCCAGCGTGTCAAGAACTAGAAGCCGCATTTAGAGATGCATGGGCAGATCCTTCTTTTCACAAAGAACTCGATGATCTCTTGCGCGACTACGCGGGTCGCCCATCGATCTTGACCGAGTGCCACAATTTGGGAAAGCAACTCGGCATTCGGTTGTTGCTCAAGCGCGAAGACCTGAATCACACCGGTTCGCACAAGATCAACAGTGTGCTCGGCCAGGTGTTGCTGGCAAAACGCATGGGCAAAAAGCGCATCGTTGCCGAAACGGGTGCTGGTCAGCACGGTGTTGCTTCGGCAACTGCTGCAGCGCTTCTAGGCCTGAGTTGCAAGGTATATATGGGTGAGGTCGATGTACAGCGGCAGGCACTCAACGTTTTTCGGATGAAACTCTTGGGCGCGCAAGTCGTGCCAGCAGTTTCGGGTAGTCGCACACTCAAGGACGCAGTCAACGAAGCAATGCGCGACTGGGTTGCAACAGTAGAAGACACCTATTACGCAATTGGTTCTGTCATGGGTCCGCATCCGTACCCGTGGATGGTGCGCATGTTTCAAAGCGTCATCGGCAAAGAAGCGTTCGAGCAGTGCCACACAGTGCTGGGTGGCCTAGACCCCGATGTTGTCGTTGCGTGTGTCGGTGGTGGATCCAATGCGATCGGCATTTTTTCTGGCTTCATTGACACCAAGGCTCGACTCATTGGCGTTGAGCCTGCTGGTGGTGCTGCTGTTGGTATGGGTGTTCCAGGAGTCGTGCACGGGATGCGCAGCTACTTGCTGCAGGACGAACATGGTCAAGTGCAAGAAGCGCATTCAATTTCGGCAGGTCTTGACTATCCAGGTGTAGGTCCGGAGCATTCGTATCTTGCATCGATCGGTCGTGCAGAGTATCCATGTGTGAACGACCAAGAGGTTATAAGTGCTTTCCAGGTGATGTCTCGCAGTGAAGGAATCATTCCGGCTCTCGAGTGTGCGCACCCGATGGCGTGGATCATTCGTGAAGCACCCAACATGCAGGGTCAAACCATTTTGATGAACTTGTCTGGTCGAGGGGACAAAGATGTTGCTCAGATGATGGAGATTTTGGATGGACAAATTTGATGTCGACAGATATCGGCATTCTTGAAACGTATTTGCGCAAAAAGCGAAGCGAGGGTCGCAAACTTGTCGTTCCTTATATCACTGGCGGATTCAAAGGTTGGACCGATGCGATCCGCGCTGCTGCTGCAAACGGTGCAGATGCAATCGAAATCGGTATTCCATTTTCTGACCCCGTCATGGATGGTCCAACTATTCAGAACGCATCGGAGATGGCGCTGCACAATGGTGCCACGCCTATATCTATCTTGCACGAGCTGCGATCGGTCGATGTCGGTATTCCGCTTGCGGTGATGTGTTACTACAACACCGTTCATCATGCCGGGCATGAGCGATTTGCAAATTCTTTGAGTGAATCCGGAGTGTGCGCAGCGATTGTTCCAGATCTGCCACTCGAAGAGTCTGGTTTGTGGTGTGCTGCAGCCGACACGCGTGGTGTTGAGACGGTGATGCTGTGCGCACCAACCGCACCCGATGAGCGGTTGCCGCGAATTATTGAACGTTGCAGAGGTTTCGTGTACGCCGTTGGTTTGTTGGGCGTGACAGGAGAGCGAGATGCGCTTGCATCAAGCGCACTCACTCTGGCTAAGAGATTGAAGGCGATTACCGATATACCTGTATTGATTGGCGTTGGTGTCTCGAATGCACAGCAGGCAGCAGAGGCTTGCACGATTGCCGATGGCGTTGTGCAGGGGGCTTCGGTTATGCGACGATTGATCGAGGAAGATGCAGATGCAGTGGGTGATTACATAGCCGAAGTTCGAAAGGCGGTAGATCAATGTTGAAAGAAGGTTCTTTGGCACCCGAGATTGAATTGTTGGACCAGCATGAAAAGAAGTTTTCGTTAAAGAAATTGTCGAGGCGCACAATCCTCGTCTACTTCTATCCAAAGGCCGATACGCCGGGATGCACACAGCAGTCTTGCGGTTTGCGCGACATTGCAGACCAGATTGGCAAAACAGTGATAGTGGGAATCAGCCCAGATAAGCCTTCTAAATTATTGAAGTTTGATGAGAAATTCTCGCTTGGTTTTACACTGCTTTCGGACGACACCAACGCTGTTGCAAAGAAATACAAGGTGTGGAAGAAGAAATCAATGTACGGTCGTGAGTACATGGGGATTGAGCGCTCTGCTTTCTTGATCAATGGCAAAGGCGAGATCGTTCATGCGTGGTACAAGATCTCGCCTAAGGACACTCCGCTTCGATTGCTCGAGTCACTGAAGAAGTAAGGAAATTTGGAATGACAACTTTTCCGGCGCCGAGTTCTTTGTTGCCGCATCGCGCACCATTTTTGTTTGTTGATGCGATCACTGAACTAACACCTGGTATTTCTGCATCAGCAATTTGGAAGCTCACTGGAAACGAAACTTTTTTTGAAGGACACTTTCCTGGCCGACCAACGTTGCCGGGAGTGTTGATGTGCGAAGCTATTGCCCAAACGGGTGCGTTGGCAATTGTGAGCGACCCCAAATTTGTAGGCAAGCTTCCACTTTTTGGCGGATTAGATGGTGCGCGGTTTAGACGGCAAGTTGTTCCCGGTGACACGTTGGAACTTTCTGCGACTATCAGTCGTATGTCGGCCCGAGCCGGTAAGGGTGCGGGAGTGGCTCGTGTCAACGGTGAGATTGCGTGTGAATGCGAATTATTGTTTGTGGTAGTTGACGCCTAGATACATAAAGAGTGATTGCTGGTGTCATCCAGTCTGTGTGGTCTGTGAACCTGTTGTGGCCCGACCAGATCTACACCTTGCATGATTATTGCTCTATTATTATCGAGTATGGAAATAGTGGTTCACATTGGTCCACATCGGACTGCTACGACGACTCTCCAAGAACTACTGGATGAGAATCGTTGGAATTTAATGGAGTTCGGAATCTATTATCCTAAATATGTAATTGATTCCAATGCGCACCACGTGCTTGCTTGGGCATGTCAACACAGAAATATGAGTCTGATTGGGTATCCCAACGAAGTCAGAAGTAGTCACTCAATCTTGAAAGATTGGTTGAGCAAAGCGCAAGACAAGAAGTGTGGAACCCTTTTAATGTCGAGTGAAGAATTCGCAAAACTTCGAACTGCAGACTGGAAATCTCTTGTGGAGTCGTTCGATAAACGGCACCATTGGACATTGATCGCTGCTTTTCGTTCGCCCGATGAAATCGCTCAATCAACATACGCACAACTATTGCGCTGCGGTCTCACGCAAGATTTTCATGAACTTGCTGAAGGATTCAAACGAGGTGTTCAGGACTTTTATGACTTCTTTGATGAAATTGGGTCGGATGCCGATTGGTGTGATGCCTCGCTAATTCCATATTCCAAACTCACAGACGTGTTCCTGACTGATATGTGTAAAAAGTTGCTAGGAGAGGAATTGGGAAAATTAGTCACAGGTAAGAGCCCCATCAAGCGGTTTAACGCAAGACCTAATTTACATATTTCAACTTTGTTACTTGAATTCAATCGTCATAATTTTCCGAATTTCAAATTGGATTCGAAGACTTTTCAGTTCTCTCAGGAATTTGAGGATGGGCAAAGTGCTGCAGTTGTACGGATTGCCAAGTTTGAAGAGTCTATTTCTAACTTGGATACACACGACGATGCTATTTGAGGTTCGTCACCAATTCTCATTGTGCATAAATTATCAGACAGATCGATCGCCAACCCTCTATTCCGAAGTCAACGAATATCACGACGCTTAGTCAACGTATGGCGAGACAATAACTGAACCGTTGTGTCCGCCGAATCCGAAGTTGTTCGAGATTGTTGGGCCAGGCTGCCATGGTCGTGGTTCGCCAAGAACAACATCGATTGACATTTCAGGATCGACAACTGTTGTGCCGCGAGTAGGTGGGATCAGTTTCTTCTCAAATGACAGCATCACAGCAGCCAATTCGAGGGCGCCGGCAGCGCCAAGGGGGTGTCCAGTTACGCCTTTGATTGAAACAACCGGTGGACCATCGTTGCCAAATACTGCTGCGATTGCTTGCGACTCAGCCTTGTCGTTGAGCGGAGTGCTCGTACCATGTGCGTTGATCTGCTTGATGTCGCTTGGCTCAAGGCCTGCATCTTCGAGTGCCAGTTGCATGCATCGTGTCGCGCCAACGCCGCCAGGTGACGGTGCGGTGATGTGATACGCATCGGCGTTACTAGCAGCACCAACTATTTCGCCAAGAATTATTGCGCCACGGGCTAGCGCGAGATCGAGTCGTTCGAGCACAAAAATTGCCGCGCCTTCGCCCTGAATAAAACCATCTCGTGTTTCGTCAAATGGTTTCGTGACAAATGTTGATGACAGAGCGGTCATATTGGTAAATCCTGCAAGTGCGGTAAGTGTTGAGGCTGACTCGGTGCCACCAGTGACCACCGCATCGCAACGACCCCACGCAATGAGGCGAGCGGCATTGCCGATTGCGTGTGTGGATGCCGCGCAAGCCGTGCAAACCGTTTCGGTTGGGCCTTGAAGGCCGTAACGCATCGAAATCGCTGCACCCGAGGCATTCGACATCATCATCGGCACAAGAAATGGAGAAACACGTCGTTCGCCTTTTTCCATTCGCACTTCTACTTGGCCTTCAAGTGTGCGCAATCCGCCAATGCCCGTGCCCAAAATGGTGCCGATGCGCTCGCGGTTGTAGGGGAGTTGGCCAGATTGTGCCATTGCTTCGCCTGCTGCTGCAAGAGCAAATTGTTCGCAGCGATCAGCGCGACGTGATTCCTTGGAGTTTTCGAAATATGGAGAAGGATCCCAATCTGCAAACTCAATCGAGTTGGCACCGGTGAAACCAGGGCCGAGCAGACCTTTCCAAAACAACTCTTTTCCTATGCCACAGGGTGCAACAACTCCATAACCCGTGATGGCTACGCGATGGCCTGCCCCTTGCATGACTCGTTGCGCTTTTCGCGCTTATTTCACTTTTGAGGTGACGAGATCGAATGCCTTGCCGATGGTGTCGACACCTTCGAGATCGGATTCAGGAACTTCGATGCCGAACTCTTCTTCAAGAGCCATGACCAACTCGACGAGGTCGAGTGAGTCGGCGTCGAGGTCGTCGGAGAAATGTGCGGTGAGAACGATCTTGGAGGCGTCGACGGAAAGAACTTCGACTGCGCATTTTGTGAATCGATCAAAGAGTTGCTGGTCCATAGTGTTGCTCCTGGCGTTGTGAATGAAGACTTGTGAGAAGAGAGGTTACTACGAAAGGACTTTGACTGAAGGATTAGTGCATTATGCCTTGTGTTTAGTGACCCATGCCAAGTCCGCCGTCGACGGGGATAATCGCCCCGGTGATGTATGCGGCAGTCGGGCTTGCAAGAAAAGTGACGACACCTGCGATTTCGTCCACAGTTGCGGTGCGCCCAAGTGGAACTGCGTCGGTGATTTGTTGCATTTGCTTTTCGCTCAGTGCTGCCGTCATTTCGGTGTCTACTGGCCCAGGTGCAACCACATTGACGGTGATGTTGCGCGACCCAAGTTCTCGGGCGAGTGAACGACCCAATCCAACAAGACCAGCTTTGGATGCTGCATAATTTGCTTGACCTGCCGAGCCGAGCATGCCAACAACGCTTGAGATCAGGATGATTCGTCCTGATCGTGCGCGCAGCATTCCTTGAGTTGCGCGCTTGCACACACGAAACGCCGCAGTGAGATTGGCGTCGAGCACACTTGCAAAGTCGTCTTCGCTCATACGCAGAAGAAGTGTGTCTTTCGTGATTCCAGCATTGGAGACAAGTACTTGAACCGGACCGAAATGTTGTTCGACAGCAGCAAAGGCTGCGTTGACTTGATCGGTGTCGGTGACGTCGCACTTGACGGCAAAAAACTCTGATGCAGGTGGCGACGAGTGGTAAGTAACAGCAACACGGTCGCCAAGGGCAGCAAAATGGCGAGCGCAGGCGAGACCAATACCTTTGGAGCCTCCAGTGATGAGGACGACTCGTGAAGTTGTTTCAGTCATGATGATGAGCTTTCTACTATTTTCCAGACCATCTATTTTCCAGACCAGCGCAAGATTGCGCTGGCTGCTGTCATGCCTGCGCCAAATCCTACGAGCAACACCAAATCTCCCTCATTGAGACGACCCTTGTCGGCTGCGTCGAAAAGGGCGAGTGGTATGGATGCCGAAGAAGTATTGCCTGTTTCATGCAAAACAACGGCTGTTCTTTCCATTGGTATGCCGAGACGATCGCAAGCAGCCGAGATGATGCGCGTGTTTGCCTGATGGGGCACTACCAGTGCCAATTGGTCGGCAGTAACGCCGGCAATGGCCATCGACTTTTTTGCTGAATCAACCATGATGCGAACGGCTCGTCGAAATACTTCTTTGCCGTCCATCTTGAGGAATCCACCAATTTCGGCGTAGAGCAAATCTTCGGCAGAACCGTCAGCGTCCAAATCCCATGCAAGCAACTGACCAGGCCCGTCAACAGCTTCGAGCACGCATGCCCCGGAACCATCGGCGAACAAAATTGCTGTACCGCGATCAGTCCAGTCGGTAAGGCGAGAAAGTGTGTCGGTGCCAATCACCAACACTTTTTTTGCGCCCATTGCAATGAGGCCGTGGGCGTTGACAAGTGCATAAACAAAACCTGAACATGCTGCATTGATGTCGTATGCACCGCACTTCAAGCCAAGTTGATGTTGAACGCTTGCCGATGTTGCTGGGACTGCACGGTCAGGCGTGGTCGTGGCCAACACCAATGCATCAATCTCGAGTGGGTCGACATTTGCCATTTGCATTGCAAGACGACCACTTTGCACTGACAGGCTCGAAGTACTGCCACCAATGTGCCGTTGGTGGATACCGGTGCGTTCACGAATCCATTCGTCGTTGGTGTCGAGTGTCCGAGAAAGATCATCATTTGTGACAATCTTTTCCGGTAATGCTCGGCCCCAGCCAGTCATGACAGCACCGCGAGCACTCAGGGGAATGTGTGGCATTGCGGATTACTCTAATGCGATCTGAGCCAAGCAATTGGCTGATGAGCCGTCAGCCGTTCGCCGTCTACGGCGATGAAATTTTGCAACATGCCTGCAAATGGTGATCGCACCTCGGTGTCGCCAACATGCCCCAGCACGAGTCCAACTTCAATCGCAGTGTTGTTCGCAACTGTCGGTATTTTTGTGAATATGCCAGCCGATGGGCTGACCACAAGACGCTCGATGGCAAAGAGATGTTCGCCTTCGTGAGTTGGTGTCGCAAGCGGAGTTGCGGCAACAGAAAACACATTCATCCATTCGATGAGTGCATCGAGATCGTCCGGAGTTGCAACGCTGATCGTCCTGGCATCTTCAAGCGTTCGCTTGGCCATACCGGTAAGCACGCCACCTGGACCGAGTTCGATAAAGCCGCGAACACCCTGTTCACTCAAAGCAAGCAAACAATGTTTCCAGCGCAC
>QYPH01000049.1 GCA_007279905.1 Actinomycetota bacterium
GCAGGCGCACCGAAGGTGACTGAAGAAGTCATCGCCGGCGGTCTCGAAGTGTGCAAGCAGTTCATCAAAGAGTCGATCAAGTTGCAGCGCCAGCTCGTTGCCAGCGTGATTGCAACTCGTGGACCAATCGTGCCACTCAAGTACACACCAGTTCTTGACTATTCGCCAGAGTTGTTTGCAGCAGTTGAAAAAGCAGCAACAACCAAGTTGCAGCCAGCAATTCGTATTGCACTCAAGAGCGATCGCAACGAAGCAATTGACTTGGCAACAGCCGAGACTCTTGCCGAGTTGGCAGAAGCGTTTCCAGCGCAAGCGAAGCAGATCAAAGAAGCAGTTCGTTCGCTCACCAAGAAGTTGGTGCGCAAGCGCGTTGTTGATGAAGGCATCCGTATCGACGGTCGTGCACCAGCCGACTTGCGTCCAGTATCAGCCGAAGTTGGTTTGATCTCGACTGCACACGGCACCGGATTGTTCCAGCGCGGTGAGACACAAGTGCTCAACGTCTTGACAATGGCAATGCCGAAGATGAACCAGATGATCGACTCGATCACACCGGAGACATCAAAGCGTTACATGCACGACTACAACATGGCTCCTTGGGCCAACGGTGAAACCGGTCGCGTAGGCAGCCCAAAGCGCCGCGAAATCGGACACGGTGCACTCGCAGAGCGCGCATTGTTCCCCGTAGTTCCAAGTCAAGAAGAGTTTGCATACACATTGCGTCTCGTGTCTGAAGTGTTGTCGTCAAACGGCAGCACCTCGATGGCGTCGGTTTGTGCATCGAGCCTTTCGTTGATGGACGCAGGTGTTCCAATCATCGCCCCAGTGGCAGGTATCGCGATGGGTCTGATCTTTGATCAGGGCAAATACACCGCGCTCACCGACATCTTGGGTGCAGAAGACGCATTCGGCGACATGGACTTCAAAGTTGCTGGTACTGCAGACGCAGTAACTGCATTGCAACTCGATACCAAGATCGAAGGAATTCCAAGCGAAGTGTTGGCAGCAGCATTGCAGCAGGCCAAAGAAGCACGCTTGAAGATTCTTGATGTGATGAACGCAGCAATTGCTGCACCACGTGCAACGGTCGCCGAAAGCGCACCGAAGATCGTGACGTTCACCATTCCGTTGGACAAGGTCGGTGAAGTGATTGGGCCAAAGGGCAAAGTCATCAACACGATTCAGCAAGAGACCGGCGCAGAGATCAACGTCTCTGACGATGGCGCAACCGGAATCATCACCATTGGTTCACCAGACAACGCCAAGGTGGAAGACGCAAAGGCACGCATTCTTGCCATTGTTGATCCACCATCAGCCGACCTCGGTGCTACTTACACAGGCCGCGTTGTCAACATCGCGCAGTTCGGTGCATTCGTCAACATCCTTCCTGGACGCGATGGCCTCGTGCACATCTCCAAGTTGGGCAACGGACAACGCATTGCCAAAGTCGAAGATGTCTTGAACATCGGCGACGAAGTGCAAGTCCGTGTCGACGACATCGACGACCGTGGCAAAGTAAGCCTCTCGTTGATTGGTCCAGATGGCGAACCAATGAAGGGTTCCGGAAGCGGACCAAGTGACGGTGGAGATCGTGGCCCGCGTCCAGAGCGCAGTGGTGGAGATCGTGGCGGTCGTAATGACCGTGGCGGCAACAGTCGTGGTGGAGATCGTGGCGGTAATAGCCGTGGCGGTAACAGCCGTGGCGGTAGTGATCGTGGTGCAAGTGATCGTGGCGGCAGCAGCCGTGGCGACAACAGCGCACGTCGCGAACCAAACCGTGGAGCACGCCCAGCTGAGCCAGCCAGCGACAACGCTGTCTCGGTGAGCTTCGAAGAACAATTCGACAGCGAATTCAACGGCTAATAGCAAGAAATTGAGTTCATGTCGTTTTTGTTAACGGCTAACCTCGTTTCATGATCAAAGTAGGAGTCATCGGCGCCGCAGGGCGCATGGGCGAAACAGTCTGTGCCGCAATTGCGGCCGCCGATGGCCTTCAACTTGTCGCTGCAGTCGATGCAGTGGGCACGGGCGTTACTGCGCAAGGCATCACCATCTCAAAAGAGTTGCGCGCACTTGCCGACGCACATATAGACGTCGCAGTCGACTTCACCGTTGCAGCAGCTTCACGCATCAATTTGCCTTGGCTTGCAATGCACAGCATTCACGCTGTGGTTGGCACGACGGGCTTCACACAAGAAGACCTCGACTCATTCAAAAAGTCATTTAGCAATAGCAACTGCATTGTTGCTGCCAACTTTGCGGTTGGCGCAGTGTTGATGATGCGCTTTGCCGAGATGGCTGCTCCATTTTTTGACACCGCCGAAATTATCGAAGTGCATCACGACGGCAAAGCAGACTCACCGAGTGGAACCGCAATTGCAACTGCTCAACGTATGGCTGCAGCCAGCAATGAGTGGGCGAGTGATCCGACGAAACACGAAGCGATTGCTGGTGCTCGTGGGGCAAAGGGCCCAGGCGACATCCCTATTCATTCTGTGCGCATGCGTGGCACGGTGGCCAATCAAGAAGTCATTCTTGGCACGCAATCGCAAACTCTCACGATTCGTCACGACACGATTGATCGCGCAAGTTTTATGCCAGGTGTAGTGCTCGCGTGCAAAAAAATTGCCGAACACAAGGGCTTCACCCTTGGGCTCGACAGTTTCCTTGGTATCTAGATTATTTCAGCGCGCTGATCGCTGCTTCGTAGTTTGGCTCGTTGGCAATCTCGCTCACGAGTTCGGTGTACAACACCTTGCCATTTGCATCAGCGACCACTACTGCTCGCGCCAAAAGACCTTTGAGCACACCACTTGTGAGGTTGACACCAAATACGTTTCCAAAGTTGGAGCGGAACGATGAAGCAGTTTTGACATTGGATAAGCCTTCAGAACCACAAAAGCGTCCTTGAGCAAAAGGCAAGTCAGCAGAAACATAGTAGACATCGGTGTTATTCAATCCTGATGCGATCTCATTGAATTTGCGAGTTGATGTCGCGCATGTTGCCGTGTCGATCGAAGGGGAGATGTTGAAGATGATGCGCTTGCCCTTGAGGTCAGAGTTGCCAATCTCGCTCATGTTGCCAGCGGTGAGTGCAAATTTTGGAAGATTCGAACCAACTTTTGGCAGTTTGCCGCTTACTGAAACTTTGTTACCGCGGAGGGTTACGGATGTCTTTGAGGCGATTTTTTTCTTCGCGACTTTCTTTGCTGTTTTCTTTGCAGTCTTTTTCGCGACTTTTTTTGTTGCTTTTTTGGTTTTCTTTTTTGAGGCCATGGGGTGCTCCTTGATTGAGGTTGATGAATGAGTCTGCCAAATTTGCATGCGAACAAGCAAGAGCCAATGAATCTATTTTTCTTGTGGCCGACCCTTGCGAACCGACTGAATCATTGACAACGCAAACAATGCCATCACCACATACCACTGATATTTCTCGATGTAACTCAAAAATGACTTGATCTGTTCTTCGAAAATTTGTCCACCACGCCAGAGGACAGCGAGTTTTATCGCGATACCGAGACTGATGAGCGGAATAAAGCGCTTTGGATCCATGCGCCTGTGACCGAGCAACAAACACACCACATTGCTGCCCGGCATCAGCACTAGAGCCACGCTGCCGGCTTTGTCTACGGCCGCCTCTGTCCAGCGGTAAATGGCAGGTAATTCACCCATATTGCCCTCGACCCAGCCGAGTGCCTTGGCTCCGTACCAACGGCCCACGAGATAGAGCGCAATGCCCGCGATGAGTACGCGTGGAAAACCGATTGCTATGTATGACGGCAAGTCGATGTACGGCACCGACCCAAAGAGGTTGCGATTACGGGAGCTCAATAGCAATACGAGTCGTGGGTTTTCGTCTACCAAGGCGGGCCCGATATTGCTGCCAATGGTGCCGGTGATAAACAACATCGATGTAAGTGCAAGTACCGCTTTTCGCATTCTTTGCAATCTATCGGAGTTGCTAACTTGATGAGAAGCCAAATCAGAGGAGATCGCTATGAAGGGTTTGATGCAAGAAACACCACTCACGCTGGTGCATTTGTTTGAGCGTGCGGAGAAGTATCACAGCGACAAGCAGATCATCACAGCGACTGCCACTGGTCGAGAGCGCACCACATATGGTGAGTGGGCAGCACGTACGCGCCAACTCGGCGGAGTGCTCGACAAGTTGGGCATTAGCAAAGACGGTCGCGTTGCAACATTTGCATGGAACACTGCGCGCCACCTCGAGTTGTACTTTGCTCCGCCATGCACGGGCCGTGTTGCACACACGCTCAACATTCGATTGTTTCCAGAGCAGTTGACATATATCGCCAACCATGCGGAGGACGAAGTGATCTTTATTGATCGCTCGCTCTTTGGTTTGATCGCGCCTCTGTTGCCAACATTTACAACTGTCAAGCACTTAGTGATTATGGATGACGGCAAAGGCGATGTTCCCGATTCTGTCAAGGGTTTTGAAATGCACGATTATGAGGCGCTGTTGAAGGGCACCCCTGGCGTCGAGTTCAACATCACCGACGAAAATCTGGCTGCAAGCATGTGTTACACGAGTGGCACAACGGGAAATCCTAAAGGTGTTGTGTACAGCCACCGCTCGACGTACTTGCACACATTCGGTGCCATGACGGCAGACTCGCTTGGTGCTCGCGAAAGTGACATTATTTTGCCAGTGGTGCCGATGTTTCACGCCAATGCGTGGGGTCTTGCGCATGCCGCAGTTGCGTCAGGCGCAACCTTGGTGATGCCTGGCCCAGATTTGTCGGGCAAAGCAATTGCCAATTTGATCGTTGAAGAAAAAGTGACGGTTGCTGCAGGTGTGCCAACAATCTGGATGGCAGTGTTGCCAGAGTTGAAGGGTCGAGATACTTCGTCATTGCGCGCAATTCCGTGCGGAGGCTCGGCAGTTCCAAAAGCATTGAGCGAGGGATATCGCGAACAGACAGGCCTGCCAATTTTGCAAGCGTGGGGCATGACGGAAACCAGCCCGATCGCCGCGGTGTGCACACTGTCGGCAGCAGATCAGTTGTTGCCGCAATCTGAGCAAGCCGACCTGCGCACAACTGTTGGACAAATTGCTTTTGGTGTTGATGCGCGAGTTGTCGTGCCCGGCACTACCGATCCAGTTGCATGGGACGGCGAAACAAGTGGCGAACTGCAGTGCAGTGGAAACTGGATTGCTTCTACGTATTACGACGATGCCCGAGCAGGCGAGAGCTTTACTGCCGACGGTTGGCTGCGCACGGGCGATGTTGCATCGGTCGACCCAAAGGGACGCATTCGATTGGTCGATCGCACCAAAGACTTAATCAAGTCGGGTGGCGAGTGGATCTCATCGGTAGAAATCGAAAACGAATTGATGTCGCATCCAAAAATCAAGGAAGCCGCTGTTGTTGGAGTGACACATCCGAAGTGGTCGGAGCGTCCGCTCGCATGCGTGGTGCTCAATCCCGGCGAGACACTGACCAAGGCAGAAGTGCTTGACTATGTGCGCCCCCGCCTGGCCAAGTGGCAAGTGCCCGACGACGTGGTGTTTATCGATGAAGTGCCAAAGACGAGCGTTGGCAAGTTTTCGAAAAAGACATTGCGCGAGCAGTTTGCTGACTACGTCTTGCCAGACGCCTGATTTCAGACGTTTGATGTATTGCTTTTAAAAAATAATTAGCCGCGCAGGCGGCCAGCAGCGATCACGCGTTGCAAAAATTGTTGTGTTCGTGGGTCTGTAGGTTGCGAAAAAATCTGCTCTGGTAGTCCTGCTTCTGCGACGACCCCTTCGGCAAGAAAACAAACACGATCGCTGATCTCGCGAGCAAAACCCATTTCGTGTGTGGCAAGCAACAGCGTGATGCCGCTGCCTTTGAGTTCGCGAACAACGTCGAGTACTTCGCCCACCAACTCGGGGTCGAGGGCCGATGTGATTTCGTCGAGTAAGAGCACCTCTGGATTGAGTGCAAGCGCCCGAGCTATGGCCACACGTTGTTGCTGGCCTCCCGAGAGTCTGTCGGGGTATGAGTCAATTTTGTCAGATAATCCAAACCGTGCAAGCAGGCTGGATGCAGTCTCATTGGCATCATCGGCTGATTTTCCCAACACTTCGGTAAGAGCAAGTGTGACGTTGCGCCTAATGCTGAGGTGTGGAAACAGATTGAAACTTTGAAACACAATGCCGATGCGGCGACGGATGGGGTTGGCGTCAAGCCCAACGGCAGTGATGTCGGCGCCGTCGAGCAGAATCGATCCGCTGTCAACGGTTTCGAGCAAGTTGATGCAACGCAGCAGAGTTGTTTTTCCAGAGCCACTCGCACCGATGAACGAGACGACTTCTCCGGTGCTGATCGTCAGACTGATGTCGCGCAGCACACGATTGTCACCAAATGATTTGGCAACCGAGTTGAGGGTGAGTTTCACGTTCATAAGTTTCTGTTCATTTTGTTGTGCTCATCTGATCTTGCTCGCTCCCGTGCGGTCGCGCTCACGAGTGAGTAGCCAGTCGGTTAGGCGAGTGAGTGGAATCGTGATTGCAAGAAAGATGAGTGCGGCACCTACAAACGGTGTGAAGTTTGCAAACTTGGCTTTATCGATGCCGGCCTGCCGCAAAATTTCGATCGGACCGATGAGACTCACAAGCGCAACGTCTTTTTGCAAACTGACCATGTCGTTCATCAGCGGGGGAACAACGCGCCGTATTGCTTGGGGCAAGATCACATGTCGCATGGTCTGCGAACTTGACAGCCCAAGCGATCGAGCAGCAGCGCGCTGACTTTCATGCACGCTTTCGATGCCAGCGCGAAACACTTCTGCGACATAGGCGCTGTATGTCATTCCGAGTGCAACAGATCCCCAGATTAAGGGCGAGTTCCACGGCCGTTCAAGACCTATGCCCGGCACACCAAACCCAACGAGATAGATCCACAAGATCACTGGCACGCCACGCATGATGTCGGTGTAGGCGATAACAAAGATGCGCACCGGAAACAGTGCGGGAGTGCGCGTACTGCGGGCGATAGCAATCAAAACTGCAACTATCAAGATGCACGGTGTTGTCCACGCAAAGATTTTGATGTCGAGCACAAAGGCGTCGAGAAGTCGGGGAAATGAGTCGGTGAGACGTTCCCAGTCAAAAAATGATTTCTTCACCCTGTCCCAGCGCGGCATGCGCGGAATAAGTATGACGACCAACGCAACAACGACGGCAGTGCTCAGTGCAGCAACGGTGTTGCTGCGCCGGCGCTGCCGTCGCTCAAACTCTTTTCGTTCGGTTTGAAGTTGCGTACGTAGTCCTTAGCCGAGGCTGATGACTGGTGCCTCAAGATTGTCGGACAACCATGTCTGCACGATGGCAGCAAGTTCGCCGGAATCTTTCATTGATGCAAGCGCGACGTTGACACAATCAACGAGCGGATTGTCAAGGTCGAAGACCATTCCAAATTGGTCGGCCTCGGTGCCTTCGCCGGCAGGAAACTGGCCAATGACTTGTGATCCTTCAATTTCTACAGCACTGATGTACAGCGCTGTTGGCAAGTCAACAACAATTGCGTCGATCTGTTTGGCCTCGAGTGCTGCTTTTGCTGCGGCGTTGTCGTCATAGACGTAAGGCTCTGTTGTTGGCGCGATGTTGTCGATAAGAAATTGCAAACTGGTGGTTCCGGACTGCACGCCAAACTTGAGGGCCTGAAGAGCCTCGAGAGATGTTGCACCTGCAGCTGCGGAATCGGCGTAGCCAACAATTGCTTGATTGGTCGAATAGTAGGAGTCGCTAAACGAAACTGTCTGCTTGCGCTCGTCAGTGATCGAGTACTGCTGCAAGTTGAAGTCGAAGTTTTTTGCTCCTGGCTGAACGGCCTCATCGAAACTTGTGCGCACCCAAGCGACACTTGCTTTGTCGTAGCCCATTGCTGTTGCGACTGCATAGGCAACTGCTGATTCAAAGCCTTCGCCAGATTCTGGTGCGTCATTTTCGACCCATGGTGAGAACGCTGGGTTGCCAGTGCCGATAGTGAGAGTGCCTTCGGTAAGAGTCTTGCCGGCGGTGCACTCATTGCCCGTGCCGCTTGTTGTTGAAGCAGCTGCGGTGGTGTCGGCAGCGGCGTCGGACGACGAATCGCTGCTTCCGCAGGCACCGAGGGTGATTGAACCAATTGCAATAAGTGCAAGAAGAGTCTGTTTGCTGGCTGATTTACGCATATTTATGAACCTTTCAGTCTTGGTCTGCCTAACACTAGTTGAGGCTTGGGCCATGTCATAGGCTGTGAGGCATGACTATTACACACTCCAGCAACGAGGAAATCATCGGTCGTGCAGAGATCAATGACATTGAGGCGATTCTCAGTGTCGTAAATACCGATCCGGACGAAGTGCAGCACAGTGTGAAGGGTGGAGGAGACACCATCTTTACGTGGGACTATTCGCTTGCTCGTCCACAGCTTCGCAAGTTGTACGAAAAGGCCAAGACGGGTCAATGGAATGGGTCGACCGATCTGGATTGGAGCACCAATGTTGATGTTGAAGCGACGATTGCTGCCGACCAAGCACTCATTGGCAATGGAATTGATCCTTCGCTGTATGCACACACTCCGCTCGCAAAATGGAACGACAAAGAGTGGCTCGAGTTTGGTATTGAGTCACGTCGTTGGACGCTGTCGCAATTTTTGCACGGCGAACAAGGTGCGCTCATCTGCACAAGCAAAATTGTGGAGACCGTCCCATGGTATGACGCAAAGTTGTACGCGAGCACACAGGTGATGGATGAGGCTCGTCACGTTGAAGTGTTTGCTCGCTATCTAGACGAAAAAATGGGTGGCATGTATCCGGTCAATGCTCACTTAAAAATGTTGCTGGACGACATTATTAAGGACAACCGCTGGGACATGACGTACTTGGGTATGCAGATCATGATTGAAGGTCTTGCACTTGCAGCCTTCGGTTACCTTCACGAACTCACAGGCGAGCCGTTGCTCAAGAAGTTGTTGCGCTACGTGATGAGCGACGAAGCTCGCCACGTTGCATTTGGCGTACTCAGTCTGAAAGAAGCATATGAAGACATGTCCGATGCAGAGATCAAAGATCGCCAAGAGTTTGCATTTGAAGCAAGCATCCGCATGCGTGACCGCTTCTTGCAACAAGAAGTGTGGGAGCGCATGGGTATTAAGCCACGCGATGTTGTACCAATCGCGCTCAATGACCCAACCCGCAAGTTCTTTCAGCAATTGCTGTTTGCCAAGATTGTTCCTAACTGCAAAAAGTTGGGTTTGCTCGATCGCAATGACAAGTGGCTGCGTCATCGCTTTGAAGAAATGGACGTCATCCAATTTGAAGATCATGAGGACACAGGCGAAGAGTTCACCAAGTTTGAAATTGGTGCGCCACTTGCCACTGTTGGCGAATAGTCTCTAACGCATGGCAAGGTTTGGTCGAGTACTAACAGCAATGGTTACTCCGTTCGATAAGAACGGAGCACTCAACCTGGATGGTGCTCGCCGCCTCGCCAAATGGTTGCAAGACAATGGCAATGACGGGCTTGTCATTGCAGGTACAACTGGTGAGTCTCCAGTGCTGACCGACGACGAGCGCTTGAGTTTGTTTGCAGCAGTAGTCGAGGCAGTCACAATTCCGGTTGTTGCCGGCACGGGCACAAACGACACCGCGCACTCTGTGCACTTGACGAAAGAAGCTACCAAGTTGGGTGTTGCTGGCATCTTGGCTGTGACTCCGTATTACAACCGTCCGTCACAGTCAGGCATCGAGGGCCACATGCGCGCGATGTGCGCGGCAACTTCATTGCCCGTCGTTGTGTACGATATACCTGCGCGCACCGGCCGCAAGATCTCGACGCAGTTGTTGCTCAAACTGGCGCGCGAAGTAAAGAATGTGGCGGCGGTCAAGGATGCTGCAGGCAACCCAGCCGAATCGGCGGTGTTGATGTCGCAAGCGCCTGCAGGCTTCGAGTTATACAGCGGCGATGATGGGCTCACACTTCCGCTGATGGCGATTGGCGGTTGCGGCGTGATTGGTGTGGCTACACATTGGACAGGCAGTGATCACCAAGAGATGTTTGATTGTTGGGCTGCAGGCGATGTGAATGGAGCACGCCGAATCAATGCCCGAATGCTCGAAAGTTTTGCGTTCGAGACGGGCGACGACAATCCAAATCCCTTGCCAAGCAAGGTGATGATGAATTTGCTCGGCCTGGAAGTGGGCGAGGCAAGGTTGCCAATGGGCCCTCCGCCAGCTGGCCTTGAAGAACGTGGCAAGCAAGTGCTCGAAAATTTGCGCGCTGCTCGCTTGGCACAAAAATAATGGCTAGGCCAGTCCGAATTATTTTTCTTGGCGGTCTCGGTGAAATAGGTCGCAATTGCATGGTGATCGAGCAAGACGATCGGCTGCTCTTGATCGACTGCGGATTGATGTTTCCCGACGCAGACATGCACGGCATCGACTTGGTCTTGCCCGACTTCACATATTTGCGTGACAACGCACATCGCATCGAAGCATGCGTGGCCACTCACGGTCACGAAGATCATGTGGGCGGGTTGCAATTTTTGTTGCGCGAGCTTTCGTTTCCTATATATGGCTCTCCAGTCACACTTGGTTTAGCTCGTAATCGCATCGAAGAAGCCGGTCTGTTGGGTAAAACCGAACTGATTCCAGTTGTCGACAACGAGCGCCGTCGCATCGGGCCATTTGATGTCGAGTTCATTCCGGTCACACACTCTGTGCCATTTGCCCATGCAATTGCATTGCACACTCCGCAGGGTGTGATCATTCACTCTGGCGACTTCAAGATCGATCTCACTCCGGTAGATGATCGTCGTACTGATTTGGCTCGCCTTGGTGCGTTGGCCGCTGGCGACGGCATTCGCTTGCTCATGCTCGACAGCACCAATGCAGAAGAGCGTGGTTCGGCTCCAAGTGAGCGCAGTGTTGGAGTGGTGTTGCGTCAGTTGTTTGCCGAGCACAAGACAGAGCGCATTATCACTGCGAGTTTTGCGAGTCACATTCATCGCGTGCAACAGATTGCCGAGGCAGCGATAGATGCTGGCAGAGTAGTGGCCACACTTGGCAGGTCGATGATCAACAATGTGCGCATGGCGCGTGACCTCGGCATTATCAAGTTGCCCGATCATGCGTTTGTCAACATCGAAGATATTGACAACTATCCACCAGAAAAAGTGTGCGTAATTTCGACTGGTTCGCAGGGCGAGCCAATGGCCGCACTTTCACTGCTTGCAAGAGGCGACAACAAGTTCGTCAAGATCGGGCCAAAAGACCTAGTGATTTTTTCGAGCCATGCAATTCCTGGCAACGAAAGCAATGTCAACCGCGTGATCGACGGCTTGCTGCGCGCTGGTGCCGATGTGGTGCACTCGGGAATTGCCGACGTGCACGCAACAGGTCATGCACAAGCCGAAGACCTCAAGATGTATTTGTCTATTACTGAGCCCGAATGGTTTGTGCCAATTCATGGCGAGTACCACCACATGGTTGCTAACACCCGCCACGCCCGCACGATGGGCGTACCAGACTCGCGCATTGTCTTGTGTGAAGACGGAGACGTCATTGAAATCACCGACAACGGCATAGAACTTGCAGGCAGAGTGCCGGCAGGCATGTTGTATGTGGATGGCATTGTGGGCGATGTTGGCCAGGGCGTATTGCGCGACCGCAAAGTTTTGGCAGAAGAGGGAGTCGTTGTCGTTGTAGTGACGGTCGACATTGACGCAGGGCGCGTGCTCGTTGGCCCAGAAATAATTACTCGCGGATGGGTGTATGCACCAGAAGCAGAAGACTTAATCGATGAGGCGGTAGCAACGGTGTCGAAGGCAGTCGAGAAGGCACTGAAAGCGGGCACTCGCGATGTGGACGCACTCGAAAAAGAAGTGCGCCGTGCTGCTGGCAAGTTTGTGTCGGAGCGCACCAAGCGCCGTCCGATGATTGTGCCGATCGTGATGGAGACGTAGTTACAAAATTTGCTGCTCGAGCAAGTCTTAGAGGGCGATTACTTTTACCAGATGCTCGATTGATTTGAAATCATTTGGATTCTTAGTGAAGAGCGGAATATTGAGCGCACATGCGGTTGACGCGATAAGCAGATCGACCATGCGTGGGCCGCGTGCTTTGCGCCCCGACGCCACAACCGCTGCGTAGATGCGACCATAGGCACGAAACGAAGCAGCATCAAAAGGCGATGGGTCGACAAGTGCTTCGATGCGTTGTAGTCGGTCTTGTCGTGCGGCTCGCTCGTTTAAGTCGTTAGTCGCATGAGGGCCGGCGGCGAGCTCGGCCATGGTGAGCGCGCTCACCGCAATTTCCGCAGGTAGTTTTGCTCGTTCGATATTTTCTAAATCGATAATGACAGATGTATCGAGCAGACCGCGAACAATTCGTGGTTTAGGCACGAGGGGATATGTCTTGATCGATATGTGCGTCTATGTCGTTACGAAAGCGAACTGGATCGATACGCGGAGCATTGGCAAACATCGCGGCGACAGCTATTGACGAGACGAATCTATTGCGACGAAGTGGTGTGAGTTCGCCCACAGGTCGGCCATTGCTGGTCACAACAAACGTCTCGCCGTCATCGAGACGGCGCATGATGTCGCCGCTGTCGTTTCGGAGTTCGCGCTGCGTAATAATCGTTGACATAGAGCCACTGTAGCACGGCGTGCTACAGGGTGGTCTTGTAAGTGTCAAGGGTATGCCCCAGTTGGGTGGTGCCCCATTGGTAAGTTTGTTGGATGGCAAACAAGCCCCGTAAGGGGTCTCAACACTCGCGCGTCCATTCGCGCGCCCAATCACGTGGCGACGCCCAGATCCGACCGCTGCGCAGCCATAAGCCGGTTGATGCCGACGAGATGCAATTTCGGCGCACCCGCCGCCCGTCGGTGCTGAAGTCGATCCTTGAGGGTCGGGGTCACGAGTTTGGAGGCATCGGTCTGGTGTTTCTTGGCATCTTGCTTTTTATGTCGGTGTATGCGCGCATGGCTGGGCCAGTTGGTCGAGGCCTCAATGCATTGTTGTCTTCAACAATCGGTGTTGGTCGATTCATTATTCCTGTTCTGGTCATCGGCGCAGGTGTTGCGTTTATCAAACGCACCGAAGTGCAACATCGTGTACGACTCGCATTTGGTTGGACAGTGTTGTCGACAGCAGTGTTGAGCGAAATTCATATTCTTAAAGGTGGCGGTTCAATTCATGCACAAGTGAATGCACTCTCGGGTGCTGGTGGATGGATGGGTTGGCTGATTGGCGAACCGTTGCGCCAGAGCATTGGTGGCATCGCAACAACAATTTTGTTGTTGGGCTCGATGCTCGGAGGAGTATTGCTCATTACTGGCAATACGTTGCCAGAATTGTTCCGCCGTATTTCGGCTTGGGTCAATGGCGTATCAATGCCTCAAGGTAAACGGGATAGCAGTCGTAGTGAGTTGATGTATGACGAGTCTGACGGAGCACAGTTTTATGACATTGCACTTGACGACGACGATGTCGCAACTCGAGACGAAGTGCAAGACGCGGATGACGCAGAAGATGAATATGAGGAAGAAGCCAAGCCTCGACGTGAGCGCAAGAAGCGCAAGCCAAAACTTTCGCAAATTGATGTTCCTACCGCAGCCCCATCACCAACTGCCGCCGCAATCGTTAAGGGCATCGCTCAGCAGATGCCGCTTGGGCCTGGCGCCGACCCAAGCAGTTGGTCATTGCCCACACTCGACATGTTGACGGTAACTCGACATGAAAAAGCCGATGAGCGAGCGACTCAAGAGCGAGGCATGAAGCTGGTTGATGCGCTCAAGGAACACAGCGTTGAAACTGAACTCGTTGGGTACACGCGAGGGCCAACAGTTACGCGCTTTGAGTTGTCGCTCGGTGGTGGAGTCAAAGTTGCCAAAGTGACGTCGCTGTCGCGCGACATTGCCTACACAATGGCCGCAACTGATGTGCGAATCTTGGCCCCAATTCCTGGCAAGTCGGCAATTGGTATTGAAGTACCAAACGCACAACGCGAGTTGGTGTCGCTTGGCGACTTGATGATGTCGCAAGAAGCACGAGCAGCCGGACATCCACTTGATGTTGCGATTGGCAAAGACATTGCTGGTCGGGCCGTATTTCTCAATATCTCCACAACACCACACATGTTGATTGCAGGTACCACGGGTGCTGGCAAGTCGAGTGCGATCAACTGCATCATCACCTCGGTCCTGATGCGCTCGACACCTGATCAGGTGCGCATGATTTTGATTGACCCAAAGCAAGTTGAAATGGCGCAGTACGCGAGGTTGCCACACTTGCTCACACCGCCAGTAACAAACCCAAAGAAAGCTGCCAATGCGTTGGGTTGGGCGGTCAAAGAGATGGAGCGACGCTACGACTTATTGGTCGAGGCCGGCTTCAGAGACATCGTTGGTTACAACGCTGCGTACGACCGTGGAGACTTGTCGGAAGAACAAAACACCGACCAGAGTTTTGATCGCATTCCATACATTTTAATCGTGGTTGACGAGTTGAATGACTTGATGATGGTTGCGGCCCGCGACGTAGAAGACTGCATCACGCGCATTGCGCAAAAAGCACGTGCGGTTGGTATCCACTTGATTGTTGCCACACAGCGTCCGAGCGTCAACGTCATTACGGGTGTTATCAAAGCAAACATTCCTGCTCGCATGGCGTTTGCGGTGTCGAGCCTTACCGATAGTCGTGTGATCTTGGACCAGCCCGGCGCAGAAAAACTGATTGGTAAGGGCGACATGTTGTTGTTGCCAGGAAACACATCGGTGTCGCAGCGAATTCAGTCGGCATGGGTTGACGAAGCCGAGGTGCGCAAGGTTGTGGGTCATTGGCGCCGCCAAGCACCAGAAGTTGTGTATGTGTCTGGTGTTGACGGTGAAAAGAGTGGTGGCAGCGGTGCAGATCTGTTTGGTGGCACCACTGGCGATAGCGATGACGATGAATTGTTGCGTCAGGCAATGGACTTAGTTGTGCGCACACGTCAGGGCTCAACCTCAATGTTGCAACGCAAACTGAAGATCGGTTTTGCACGGGCAGGCCGCATCATGGACTTGCTCGAAAGCCGCGGCATCGTTGGCCCAAGCGATGGCTCAAAGCCTCGCGAAGTGTTGATGACATTGGAAGAACTCGAGCAACTGCAACAAGCTAGTTAGCGAGTTTTGTGCCGCTTGCATGGCGGACCATTTGGAGACCTAAAGTCTCGCCATGACCGAATTTACCGAAATTGCATCTGGACTCCGTTTTCCCGAAGGCCCAATCGCTCTGCCCGACGGCAGCGTGATTTTGGTGGAGATGTTTGGCAAGGTGATTACCCGAGTGTTGCCAGATGGAAGCAAGCAAAAAATTGCAGACACACCTGGTGGACCGAATGGAATTGCAATTGGTCCTGACGGCGCAATTTATTTGTGCAACAACGGTGGGTCATTTTCAGAAGTTGATTTTCTTGGCCTCACATTTCCTGGACCATTTAATCCGGACAACTACATCGGTGGCCGCATTCAACGAGTGGATATTGCAACGGGCAAAGTGACCGACCTCTACACAGAGTGTGACGGCATCAAATTGCGCGGACCAAACGACTTGGTCTTCGACAAACAGGGTGGCATGTGGTTTACCGATCACGGAATTCGAGAGCATCGTACGGCTGACTTCACGGGCATCTATTACGCCAAGACCGACGGATCAATGATCAAGGAAGTGATCTTTCCTACGGAGTCTCCAAACGGAATTGGCTTGTCTCCAGACGGCACAAAGTTGTATTGGGCCGAAACACATACAGGTCGTGTCTATCAAGCAACGGTCACGGCGCCAGGCGAGACAACGCCGTTCTCACCGATTGATCCATCTGGTTTGTTGTGTGGATTGCCGGGCCTGCAATTGTTCGATTCGCTTGCTGTTGACGGCGACGGCAATGTATGTGTTGCAACAATTGGTCTGCAAACTGCTGGCATCACCGTGATTTCGCCAGAAGGCGTGGTGCTCGAGCAGATCTTGACAGGCGACCCGCTGACGACCAACATCTGCTTTGGCGGACCAGATAACAAGACTGCGTACATCACGCTGTCTGGCACGGGCAGATTGGTGTCGATGCCGTGGCCATACAAAGGACTCAAGCTCAATTACTAAACGGGTGAGCAGTAGGATTAGATGTTGTGCAGCAACGTTTTTATGTCGAGACGCTTGGTTGTCCAAAGAATGATGTCGACTCAGACAAAATTGTCGGCACGCTGCTTGCCGATGGCTTGATTGCCACCGACGACCCTTCACTTGCAGACTTAGTTGTTGTTAATACATGCGCATTTATTGAAGACGCGCGCAAAGAAAGTATCGACACGGTGCTTGCCCTTGGTATGCAGCGCAAAGATGGAGCAAGGCTTGTGGTCACTGGCTGCATGGCCGAGCGATATGGAGCCGAACTCGCCGAGGCGCTGCCAGAAGTAGATCAAGTTGCTGGCTTTGGTGTGCCTGTGCAGATGGGTCGCAAACCAATTTCGGTGTCGGCTGCGCCAATTCCATCATTCGACCTGCTCAACTTGCCGCGACCAAAGAGCACAGCGCCGTGGGCCTATGTAAAAATTGCTGAAGGTTGCGACCGCACTTGCGGGTTTTGTGCGATCCCAAGTTTTAGAGGCCCGCAACGCAGCCGCGACATCGACTCCATCCTGCACGAAGTGGACGAGCTTGGAGCAAAAGAAATTGTGTTGATCGCACAAGATCTTGCAAGTTATGGCAAGGACCGCCCGAGCGAACTTGGTGCTGGTTCGATTGTTCCGCTTGTGCGCGCTGTTGCCGCCAAAGTAAAGCGCACTCGCTTGTTGTATCTGTACCCAAGCGACTTGAGCGACGAATTGATCGCAGCGATTCTCGATACCGGTGTTCCGTATTTTGACTTGTCGTTGCAGCACGTCAGCAAGACTCATTTGCGTCGCATGCGCAGATGGGGAGACGGCGAACGATTCTTGAAGCGCATTAACGACATTCGCGCGCTCGCACCCGATGCCGCTTTTCGTAGCAACTTCATTGTTGGATACCCGGGGGAGACCGAAGAAGACCACGACCAGTTGTTGCAGTTTGTTGAAGACGCGCAATTGGATTGGTGCGGATTCTTTACGTTTAGCCCGGAAGAAGGTACGCATGCAATGACGTTGCCTGATCACGTGCCAGCCGAACTCATGAACGAGCGGATTGCCGAGTTGCGCGAGATGCAAGACAACATCACGGCAAATCGACGTGATGCGCTCATTGGTCGCACGGTTGAGGTGCTTGTCGACGAAGTGGGCATTGGACGCACGCACTGGGAAGCACCGTCTATTGATGGCATCGTGCATGTGAGTCGAGACTTGCCTGTTGGCGAGTTTGCAACGGTGCTCATCGTGGATGCGATGGGGCCAGATTTGGTGGCAGAGGGAAGCTCGGTGGAAGATAGTGACGATGAAGAAGGAGATTTTTAGCCATGCCCGTTGATCCGAGCGCAATCCGCACATGGGCTAACGCCGTCACCGTCGGTCGGTTACTGATTTCGCCGTTGATGTTTGCAATTATCCCAGCAGACAATGTGGGTTCATGGGTGGCAACCGGGTTGTGGTTTTTGTTGAGCCTGAGCGATCTTGTAGACGGACAACTTGCGCGCAAGCACGGCACTACTCGCAGCGGAGCATTTCTCGACCCGTTGGCCGACAAGGTGTGTGTGCTCGGTGCCATGTTTATTTTGGTGAGCCGCGGCATGTTTAACCCTTGGCTTGTGGGGCTGATCGCGACTCGCGAAATTGCGATCAGTTTGTATCGCGTGTTTGCGGGAGCAAAAGGTGTGAGTGTGCCTGCAAGCAAGGCCGCAAAATTTAAAACGTTTGCTCAACAAGTTGCGGTGGGGTTTGCGGTGTTGCCGTGGAGTGCTGCCGACTACAACTATCTTGCAAAAGGATCACTTGGCATAGCCACCGTGCTCACGTTGTATAGCGGCTTGCAATATGGTGCTGTCGCATTCAAAGCTCGCAAGCAGGCATAACACATGCGCTGCGATGTTGTTGCGGTCGGCACCGAATTATTGCTCGGTCAGATTGTTGACACAAATTCGGCATGGCTTGGAGAGCAGATGTCGGCAGCCGGCATCGACTCGTGTCTGCAAGTCAAGGTGGGCGACAACCTCGAACGGATGGTGAAAGCAATTCGCTCAACACTTGCCGACGCCGACGCCGTGATTATTTGTGGTGGACTCGGGCCAACGCACGATGACATTACGCGCGAAGCAATAGCCGAAATCATGGGTGTCACTCTCGAGTTTGATGACGCGGTTGGCATGGCCATTTCTGAAATGTTTTCCTCTCGCAATCGACGAATGCCCGAGATCAATATGCGCCAGGCGATGGTGCCAAAAGGCGCTGCCATTATCGAGCAGCGTCGTGGCACTGCGCCAGGGCTGATCTGCCCTGTTGGTGACAAGGTGATGTATGCGGTGCCTGGCGTGCCATACGAGCTCTACGAAATGTTTGAGCGCGCAATATTGCCCGACTTATTGATGCGGTCTGGTTCTGCATCAGTAATCGCGAGTCGAGTGTTGCGCACATGGGGCGAGAGCGAGAGCGGGCTGAATGAGCGCCTCTTCGGTGTAATCGAGCAACTCGAGAGTGTTGGCAACCCGACGCTTGCATTTTTGGCTAGCGGTTGGGAAGGTATCAAGGTGCGACTGACAGCAAAGTCAACGTCTCAAGCCGAAGTAGTTGCAATGTTGGACAAGTGGGAAGAGACAGTTCGCGACGCCATTGGTGACATTGTGTTTGGAATCGACACTGACACCATGGAGTCGGTAGTGCTGCACATGTTGCGCGAACGCGGGCTCACGCTTGGGCTTGCCGAGTCGGTAACTGGCGGGCTGGTTGCCGGAAGACTCACTGGCATCGAGGGTGCAAGCGAAGTATTTCGTGGAGGCGTGGTTTCGTATGCAACCGAGGTCAAGCACTCGGTACTCGGAGTGCAAAGCGACATGGTCGTTAATGAAGAAGCCGCGATCGAGATGGCGGTTGGTGCGTGCAAAGTGCTTGGCGCAAGTGTTGGGCTTGCACTGACGGGCGTTGCTGGGCCGGCATCACAAGAAGGTGTCAAGCCCGGAACCTTGTGTGTTGGCGTGTCTTTGCCTGATGGAACCACTGCTTCGACAACGTTTGCATTACCTGCTGTGCGCGATCAGATGCGCCAACTTTCAGTAATTAGTGCGCTCGACTTTTTGCGTCGCCACATTCGCGAGTTGTAAAAACTCGCTCTAGCACTCGCTTTAGCACTCGCTATTTCACTCGCTACAAAACAAGCGTCAAACCGCCGTCAACCACAAAGATTTGACCAGTTGCATATTTCGTGCGGAGCAAGCCGAGTGTTGCCTGAACACAATCTTCCATGGTGGCCGAGCGGTGAAGCGGGGCAACTGCCTTCACTGCGTCGTGTTGATTTTGCCAATCTTTTGTCCACGGAGTTTCGACAAGACCTGGTGCGACCGCATTGACACGCACTGGGCCACATGACTTGGCGAGCAACACTGTCATTTGATTGAGCGCAGCCTTGGTCATTGAATAAGCCATCGAACTTCCAATTGGTCGTACGCCAGCAACAGAAGTGATGTTGACAACATTGCCGTCGTCACTTTTCTTGAGATGCGCCATGGCGGCTTTAGTGAGCATCCAAGTTCCGGTCACGTTGACATCAAATGTTTTTTGAAAGATTTCATCAGTCAGTGCATCAAGGTCGTGATGAGCGATGAGTGTTGTCCATCCAGCGTTGTTGATCAAGATGTCGAGTTGGCCAAACTGTTTGAGCGTTTCGTCAATGAGTCGTTGACCCGATGCCTTGTCGCTGATGTCGGCTTGTACGTAGATGGCATTGTCTCCGAGCGATGTAGCGATCTGTTGACCAGTCTCAACCGATGATGATGAGTTGATGACAACCGATGCACCGAGCGCGTGCAGGGCGCGGGCGATTGCTTCACCGATTCCGCTCGTGGAACCAGTGACTATTGCAACCTTGCCGCTGAACTCAGACATGTAGCTCAGACATTGCTTGTTATCCGAAGCAGTGGTGCGGTAAGGCATGTTGGACCGCCGTCGCCCTTGACCGCCACGTTGTCGCCATTGAAAAGGTGCACTTCAACACCGGCTGTGCGCAACTGAGATTCAATAACAGGGTTGCCCGCAGCGAGCACAACAACATTTGGTCGAATTGTCAAAATATTGCTGCCCTGGGTCAGCATCTCTTTTTCACTCACGCTAAACCATGTAATGCCACGCGATTCGAGAAACTGCAACAAGCGCACAGGTGCGAGTGGTTCGTATACAACTGCTTTGTCGTGCGCGATAGGCGAGAGCACGCTCATGAGGTGCAGTACTGCACTTGGTCCTTCGTAGTGGGGAAGATCAAATGAAAAAACATCGACACCGTGTGGTGCGAGCATGGTGCGCACTTGGTCGATGCCCGCCTGATTGGTGCGGTAGCCGTGACCAATCAACAAAGTCTTTGCGTCGAGCCAAACTTTGTCTCCACCGTCGGCAAACGCTGGGTCGGTGAGTTGCCCCAAGATTGGCACGCCAAGCCTCTCGAGATCTCGGCGAGACTCGGCTGGCTCTGGTGAGCGCACCGGCTTTGCCATGCGCAGCAAGATCGCGCCGTGTGGTGTCATGATCATTGGATCATGCATGTAGACGGAATCGACGAGTCCGTCTACTGGTGGCGCAACGTCAACAGTGCAACCAAGACTTTCAAGCAATTCGGTAAATGATTTATGCTCGGTGAGTAGTGCCGATGTATCGGGTTGGCGCCAGAAACCTTCTTCAACAAATTTTCCTTGAGTTGTAGGTGTGCGCACAAGCACTCGTGCGAGTGGCGAGACCATGTCGGGGGTACCCCATTGAGGGTTTTGTGGTGCAGTCATGAGTCTCTAAAAGTAGCAATATTTGGCGTAGTATTTGTCAATGGCACGCAACAAAATTTCTTTTTCGCGACCGTTGAGTGCACTGTTTTTGACGTGCTTTGTTGTACTCGGAGCTTGTGCGGTGAGCAGTACACCCAGTGCTTCAAGCACAGTGACAAATTCGTTGGTCGAGGTCGACTCAACTCCACCAGATTCAGCACCTGCAACCCCAGATTCAACGATTCCGGCCAGCGTGATTTCCGAGACAACAGTCCCAGAGACAACTACTACTTTGCCGACTATCGATCTGATGTGCATAACTACTCTCAAGTGCCAGTTTGCATACCTTGCTGGTGTCGACTATTCGCTGCTCAAGCTTGAATTCACCGATTTCAGTGTTGCCAACTTGGCTGGTGCGCACTTTGTGCGGGCCAACCTCAAACAGACTCAATTCATTCGCGCAGATGTCACCGGCGCAGATTTCACAGGAGCCAATCTGGCGAGTGCCAACTTCACTGGCGCAGTAATTGCTGGCGCAAACTTTACAAATGCCAACATGCTCAGCACCGTGATCTGCGGGTGGGATCTCGAAACGGTCATTGGAATTTCTGCGAAGCAACTTTCCGAAGTGCAGGTGTTTCGAACGAAGGGCAATTTGTATTGTCCATGATCGTGCAGAAAGCGATCGAGAGAATCGGAGTTCCTTGGCGCAACGGCCTTGGGGTGCAATACGAAATAATCTGCGATGGATCGCTTCCCGATGACTGGACTTGGCGGCTGTCTACCGCCGACATCACCCGCGACGTTCCGTTTTCTGTTTTTCTAAACGTAGATCGTGAGTTTTGTGTAGCCGACGGCAATGGGGTGACGCTGAACATCAACGGCGTCGATCACCGATGCGAACCTAAGTCCGTTACGCCATTCCGCGGAGATGATCTGGTGTTCGCCACCCTGATTGATGGTCCAGTGCGTGCACTCAACCTGATGGTGCGCGATGGTGCAAAACAGAGGTCATTACGTCTGAGCACTGCGGGAGAAAATATCGTTGATTGCTCTGTAGCTGTGGCAATTGGTTCGTCATCAATCCTGGTCGCAGACAGGGATGAAATCGATATGCAGATACTGGATACTTTGGTGTTCGATTCCCCAACGACGATTCGAGTAATCGACGGTGTTGTCGCAACGATTTGATTGTTAGGTATAACTAATTTGCGTTAGGTGTCACTATCTATCTTTAACGTGTGGTTTTTGTGACGTGATGCAAACCGTCACACCACTATAAGTTCCAGTGCTTAGTGGTCAATTCGCTGTTTCTCATCGCAGATTTGCTCCATGCGAGATGGAACTTTTTTATAACCTTGTGTCACGCAACGAAAGGCGAACAGCATGTCAGATACTTCATCAGGGTCAACAGTTCAGAAGAGTGAGTCATTTCTGGCTAAATCAATTATCGGTCTTATGTTTGTGACCGTCTCAATTGCAGCACTCGTTTTGGGAGTTGTTGCAGTGGTTGCAATCAATAACAACAACGGGGGCTCGTCAACGTCGAGTTCGTCATCTTCGACAGCAGTCGCCACCATCGTGCAGGTGAGAATGACTGAATTCGCTGTCACCATGACACCCGCAACGGTGCCACCTGGCGAAGTGACTTTTCAGGTTGTCAACGCCGGCACGCTCGAGCACAACTTTGCAATCCCGACGCTCGACAAACGCACAATCATGTTGAAGTCTGGCGAAACAGCAGAACTCGTAGTTTCAGGTCTTGAAGTTGGTGAAGTTGCCATTATTTGTGAGGTTGCAGGTCACGAAGCTTCTGGTATGAAAGCAACGTTGACTGTTGCAGAGGGTTCGTCATCAAAGGCCACGTCGGACACCATGCCGATGGCGCCAATGACGTGGCAGCAAATGGACAAGATAATGGAAGACGTCGCGCTCTCTTTTCCAGCCAAGACGGAAGGCGTTGGAAATCAAGAGCTTGAATACATCATGTCGGCTGACGGCTACAAAGAATTTGTGATGACTGCCAAAATAGTTAAATGGGAAGTTGAGGTTGGCAAATTCGTTGACGCTTGGACGTACAACGGAATGGTGCCTGGTCCAGTTATCCATGTGAATTCGGGTGACAAGGTGCGCATCGTTCTTAAAAACGAACTTCCAGAATCCACCTCGATGCACCTTCATGGAGTTCGTGTACCAAATGCTATGGACGGTGTCGACCCTTATACGCAGAAGCCGATTGATCCGGGTGCCACATTCAGCTACGAGTTTGTGGCCGATGGTCCGGCTGTAGGTATGTATCACTCACATCATAATGCTCAGGTTCAAATTCCAAACGGAATGGCTGGCGCACTGATCATCGATGATTGGAAGGCGATTGCAATGAAGGCCGCAAAGGGAAAAACGGGCGACGCTGATGGCAAGGCCGAACAAGAAGTCGTGATGGTGTTAAACGATGCTGGAACAATTGGTCTCTCATTGAATGGCAAATCATTTCCTGCGACTGCGCCTTATTCACTCAAGGTTGGCGAAACCATGGTGGTGCATTATGTCAACGAAGGTTTTATGGTGCATCCGATGCACTTGCATCAGCCAACCGGTTTGGTCGTGGCACGTGATGGCAACGTTCTTGATTCTCCCTACTTTGCCGACACGATCAGCGTTGCCCCTGGTGAGCGCTGGACTGTGGTTTACACCGCGCAGGATGTCGGTGTGTGGGCATGGCACTGCCATATCCTCACGCATGCTGAAACCCCTCAGGGCATGCGCTATATGGTGACCGCACTCATAGTCGGCTAGTTGATTTAGCCTTCGGGGCTGTGCAGCGAGGGCAACTTCGCTCCACAGCCCTTTTGGTATATACGGAGCGATTCGCTTGCCAAGCGGCTGGAGCGTGATACTTGTCAGATGGAAAGTAATCACACTGCAAGCAAGCGAGCAACAGATCTCACCAAGCGCCTCAACTCAACAACGGGTGGCCGCGAGTTTGACCCAGCCGACGTAGAGCGCGTTACGCGCGGTTTCATTGCAGCACGCACCGAAGATCAGATTGTTGACGACAAGGGTCGCAAAGTGATCGACACTGCTGCATACGATTTTTTGCGCGATGGTCGCGACGCGCCAGACACCGTAAACCCACACCTGTGGCGTCATGCAACGCTCAACGCGCATCATGGTTTGTTTGAGGTTGCTAATGGCGTATGGCAGGTGCGCGGATACGACATTTCTAACATCACGTTTATTCGTGGTGACAAAGGCTGGGTGGTCATTGATCCGCTTACGAGCGACTTCACGGCACGAGCATCACTCGACTTGATTAA